>JAQCLD010000107.1 GCA_027592785.1 Acidobacteriota bacterium | reverse complement strand
CATGCGCTGACGTAGTTGGGTCATCTCTCAACCTCCTCGGTAGTTGTCGGGATGACTCACTCTACGTTTAGGTGTTCATGTGCAGTCCTTTACGCCATGCGTCCGCGGCCGCAGGCCGCTACCGTTCAAGTCCGCGTACCGGAAGTGACCCTAGAGCATGCCTTCGGGGTCGCTGGGGCCAATCCTCCAAAGGGCAGACGGATACTCCGCCCGCAACTCCCTGGTGGCGCCCGCTTGGGTAGAATTCAGAACGTGCTTTGCCCGACCATCGCCCCTCAGCGCCTCGTCGGGCGGCATGGGTTGCCGGCGCTGGCGTCCCAAGAAGATAGTACAGCCCTTCGGCGCCGTCGATCCTCAATCTGAACGGCTATTGCTCTAACGTCTCGCAAGGCGCCATGCCAACCGCCCCGCCGGAGATCACCGTCTCGCACAGCATGGCATCGTCGCCCAGCGCGTCGACGAATTCCGAATAAGGCACCGGCGGCCCGAAAGTCGGCGCAATCGTCTCGATGTCAAGCGACATGCGCTGTATCTGATTGAAGAAACTCCTCATTGCCGGGGTCGGCTCGTCCGGTGGAGATTCGTGCGTATTGAAGAGATCGGCCTCGAAAGCGATCTTCTCCTCGGGCAGGTAGGCCATGAGCATGCCAGAGACATGGTCGAGCGGTTGCACATAGTAGATCCGCAAAATGCGCTCGTTGTCCGTAATAACGAAGTTCTCGTTGATGGCTTCCCAGTTGTAGCCCTCGGCCAACTCGGTCGGCGGCCACAGCGATGTGATGTCTGGCTCGATCTCTTGAGTCCGGTAGTTCAATACATCCCGATTCAACATATCGATGTTGTTGCGGTGCGTGACAATCGTGGATCCGATATGTAGATATGTGCGCAGCCCCCCGATCGAATCGAAATGTGGATGAGAGCTGATCAGCCAGCGTATCGGCTTGTCCGGCGCCAGTTTCACGACCTCTTCAATGACTGCAAGGCTACGCTTCTCGTTGATCGGCGCCTCGAACACCGCCACCCAATCTGCGAACTCCACCATATAGCTGTTGATGGGTCCGCCCCCCAGCAGGTAGACGCCGTCGGCCAGCTCTTCGACAGCCACGATTTCCGGGTCCGGTTGAGTTGACGGCTGTAGGTTGTCGGGAACCGGCGCCGAACTCGCGCAGACGTTCGGTTGAACGTCCGGAAACACGCCGCCGTAAGCGTTGTGGCCAGTGCTTTCGCTCGCGAATTGATAGTTGTCGTCCCAGCCTTGGTGCGAGTGCCAGTTCGTTGGCCACTTCACATCGCCGAATTGCTGTTGATTCGTGGATTCGTGCTCGATATTGAAGTCGCCGAGCACTGGCGAGTGCACCATCACGTGGATGCGCTGAATCTGGTTTTGCGGGTTGATCGTGGCATCCACTCGGTACTTGCCGAGCATGGTGATCGACACAACATGCATCTTCGTGAGATTGACGACGTTGCCGTCTCGCCCCATCTCGATCTGCTCCCAGCGCCAGAACGCCTTGGGGTCGGCGCCGGGCATGCGAGCGGCCTTGAGGAAACCCGCTGGATTGAGCCAGATGTCGAGCTGCCAGCGTTCCGCATCTTCTGCCGTGGCAGCGACTGGCGGCCCGTCACCGTCGATCGCCCAGGCCGTATCACCATTCACGACAAAGGTCTGACGCGAGTGCTGCTGAGTCGGCGTGCCACCCATCCAGCCGAGACCGTATTTCCACGATGCAGGATTTCCACCCGGTACCCGGTCGAAGGTTTCAACACTCGTTCCGGTCTCCCAGTTGATCATTCGAGTGTAGTTGGCCAGCTCGCTGCGCTCCCAGTCGACGTTGGGCGCGTTGTCGTAGACCTGCCCTACTGCGCCGCCATATCCGGTGCCCGAAAAAGTCACGCACCGGAAATTCTGCTCGCCGATCTCCTCCGACGCGGCGGCCAGCAGCGGCATCGGGTCGACGAATCCCGGCGGAAATTCCTGAGCCAATACCGAAGCACTCGGAAGCAGGAACAGCGCAGACAGGATCCAGAGCTTCCTATTCATCGTTCTTTTCTCCTTGTCGGTGATGTTGTAGTGGGACATAGTTCGACCGATCAAGACACGCCGATTCTAGCGCGATTCGTGGCAAGGGCGGATGGTGCGGGCGGGGGGAGTCGACCCCCCACAGGCCGACACCCCAACGGATTTTCTTACCCCGCTACGGCTCTCGCCGCCGCCGCCGGCATGGCCACGTTTGGGGCCTGGACTATCCCTTCACCATGCGCGGCAGATCTTTGCGGCGTTTAGGTGCTGCCCGTCTAGTCTCTACACCTTCCCGGCGCTGTGATGCCGGGCTTGGCTCGGGACCGCCATGCTACAGGGTTGCCCGAGTTTGAGCAGTTCTGCATCGCCGGTTTCCCGGCGAGCCTGGGCAGGAACACTCCTCTAGTGCGGAGAGTTCCACGACCGGGAGCAGTAGAAGTCCCAGGGAACAGCTTGGCGGATGCCACTGCGGAGTCACTTCCTGCAAGTCGCTAGCGTGCAGGCAAGAACCCTGGAACTATCCGTAGCCCGGGGGCCAACCAGACTGGAGGAGTGAGTTCGTGGACACACCCGCATAAGAAGTTGGGATGTGAGACCTAGCCGAGGAACCAAGAACCTGCCAGAGCTCCCTCTCAAAGCCCCGGATTACGGGCATTTCCGCTTTCGTCGAGATAGACCAAAACCATGCCGGACGGCCAAACCTAGACGGCTCTCGGTACGCATCTTGCCGAAAATCAGGTATTGGAACTCTTTCCCCGCGGCGGGATCTATTGCAAACTCGACTTGAAGCGGTCGATCTTGACAGGACCCAACCTGCAATGCGCTCATTCTTCAACACTTAACCTTCGGCATGGAACCAAAGTTACAAGGCAAATGCCTAGCGCTCTAAGGCCTTCGTCGTAACTTCAGAATAGAGTGAATAGCCAATTGTAAGGTTGCCGTTTCGACCCTACTATGAGGGCACAGGAGAGGGGGAATCCACGGGAAACCGCGTGATTTCGCCGCTTGAAGACGATGAACGGCGAAACCAGACCAGGAAACGGAGCGGGACGCAGCACCCGCCAGGGAACTCAGTTCTGCGCCGTGGATACGTTCCTGCTGCTCGAGCCGAAACTGGACCGCCAGGAACTGAAGCCTGCATCGTTTCCGCACATCAAGGCGCTGCGCCGCGCACCGCTGCGCCTCCCTAGTATCCAGCTGACGCCAGCCCGACTGCTCTCGCGGCAGAATCTGGCCATGGCCGTTGCGGCTACCGGAACCTCGCCAATTCCTGCGTTCGTCGAACCTGAATTTCCGAGCCTGGATGCAGTGACGAAGACCACCAGCGAACCGCTCTGGCATTCCTTGCTATCGCCGGGTGCGGGCGGTCGCAGCCGTATCCTCGCGCCTCTGACGCCGGCCCCGGCATCGACGCTGCTCGCCCGCAAGGGCCGCGAATCGTCGACCGACTGGGGACTAGCCGGCGACATCGACTTGGGGTTGAGCGACAGCCGGACGGAGCTCCCGCCGATTGCCGAAGAAACTCCTCGCAAGATTTGGTTCTGGCAAGCGGTCGAAGGTCTATTCCTCAGCAAGCAATTTTCGCGGGCCGTGGCCGTAGCCATGGTTCTGCTTCTCGCCAGCACCGTGAATGTCCCTTGGAGCGCTTGGACGCGAGCCAGCTTGGACCGCGCGACGGAGCCGATTGCCGGCATGATGCGTCAGTTGTCCACGCCGATGAAGGAACGCGCTGCCTTTTTCATCGTCGATGATTTCTCGAATGGTCTCGACAAATGGGAAGGGGCCAATTCGCTTCAAGTCGATCCGGCCGGATGGGCCACGGTGACGCGCGGGTTGTCCATCTTGTCGTCGACCAGCGAATTGCAAGATTACCGGCTCGACTTCGAGACTCGCGTGCAGAGCGGCGCAATGGGCTGGACCGTTCGCACTAGCGACGCCTCCAACTACTACCGCTACAAGTTGAACATGGCCGGATCCGCCGACGCACCGCAGTTCTCGCTCGTCCGCCAAGCGGTGGTCGATGGCGTTCGCGAAGCGTTCTCACAACCGATTGAGATCCCCGCTCACCTGGCCAAGGCGGACGACTTCAACGGAGTCTCGGTTCGGTTAGTGGGCAAGCAGATTACGGCGCTGGTTAATGGCTTCGGAGTCGACCACTGGAGGGACGACCGGTTGGAGCGAGGCGGCATTGGCCTGATGGCCGACGCTGGCGAATCCGCCCTGGTACGCCGCATCACAGTCTCCGGCAACGACGACGCTTGGGGCTTGCTCCTTTACGGCGCAGTCGAATCCATGCGCTCGGTAGAAGACTTGCTTGGCATGGGCGATGATGCCCCGGTGGCCATGATCCTCTTCCACACGCCCGGTCGGGGCCTGACGCAGTTCCAACAGCCGCTGCTGCTGCAAGGCCGCTAGCCCATCAATCCGTTCGCTTCGGCGAGCCTCAACAACACAACCGCAGTTCCGATCGCCGCCGCCGGCGGATCGATATGCGTATCGCCGTGGATCAGGAATAAGCGGGAATAGAACTCGCCCGCCAGCGCACCGATTACGCCGAAGACTGCGCCGACCACAATGCTGCCCGACGCCAGCGCCGCCAAAGCGGCAGGTAGGGCGATATGGTGCGTAACCGGTAAGGAGCTTCCGGAGTGCAGAAAAATCAACGACGCCGCGGCAACGCCAAAACCAAGCACCGCTCCACCGCCTTCCGCTCCCAAAGATATCGCCGCATAGGCTGAACACAATCCGGCCCCAACGCCAATCACCGCAATCTGGCCGGGTTTTTCTTGCCAAGCAAGCCAGCGCGCTGCGTCGCTCGTGCGAAATTGTCCGCCGCCCGCAGCCACGCGCCCAAACAATCCCGTGCGCCCAAACACAAGCCGCGCGATGATCGCCGACAGCACAACGGTCACGGCAATCGTATCCGTCCACGGGACCCAGCCCAACCCTGCCAGACCGCGCTCACAAAGATAGCCGACAACGCCGAACAGTCCTCCGATCAACAGTACGTCCGGACGGTTCAGGCCCATCAAGGCCACGCCAATGTCGCGTCCGTTCGGCGTCAGGCCGCGTCGCGCGGCGTAAGCGGTAGCCGCCACCCCGCCTCCGAAGGATATATGCGGTGCAAGAAACGGTCCGAACGCAACCTGCGTCAGCATGGCGTCGCCGCCGCCCGCTCCGGCCATCGCCACGCCGGCAATCACGGCGAACCCAGTGAAGATGAAAGCCGGCAGAGTGCCGATAGCCGCAGCAAATACGCCGCCGCCGAACGAGGCTAGCAGGGCAACTGTTGTGATTTCCATTCGATCCCTCGTCTAGGAGCCAAGCGGTAGAAAGTATTGGGTGCCGTGGACGGGCCGACTCAATTCCTGCAGCAACTCTTCCAGATCCGCGGGGTTCTGGACGAAATCAACTTTCGTCGTATCGACGACCAGAACGTCCGCCGCGCGGTAGTGCGAGAAAAAGTGCTCGTACGCTCGCACTGTCTCCTGCAGATAGTCGCTGGATATTTTAGCCTCGGCCGAGACGGCCTTGCGAGCAATCCGTTCGCGCAATACTTCGGGCGATGCCTTGAGGTAGATCACCAGGTCCGGCGCCGGCACCGATTCGTGGAAATACTGATAGTAGCCGTCGTAGATCGAGGCCTCTTCATCGGTCAGATTCAAGTAAGCGAACAGCTTATCTTTTTCGAAAATGTAGTCCGCAACGACAGGAGTATGCGAGTGCTCCAGGCCAGCCCGGCTCAGCTGCTTGAAGCGCTCGAACAGAAAATGCATCTGTGTTCGAAATGCGGCTCCAGAAGCATTCTTGTAGAAGTCTTCCAAGTGCGGATTCTGCTCGGTGTCGAGGATCGTTCGGGCATGGATACGGGCGGCCAAGGCCTTGGCCAAGCTTGACTTGCCGACTCGCAGCGGTCCTTCGATCGCGATATAACGCGCAGCGCTCATAGATTTGAATTCACCAGTCGAAACTGTTCCGCCCCTCGTCCGTGCCGCGGGCCGTCACAGCTCCAGTCCCAGTTGCCCTCGGGTTGGGGGACTGAGCTTAAAGTATTCGAACGCCAGCTGGGTCCCGACACGGCCCCGGGGGGTCCTGTCCAGAAATCCGAGCTGCATCAGGTAGGGCTCGTAAACCTCTTCGATGGTGCTCGCATCTTCGCCGACCGAAGCGGCGATCGTACCCAAGCCAACCGGTCCGCCGCCGTATTTGGCCAGAATCGTGTGCATCACCTTGCGATCGATCTCGTCTAGGCCGTGCGGATCGACCTCGTGCAGATCCAGCGCAATCCTCGCGGTCTCGCGGTTGATCCTGCCATCGCCGCGAACTTCCGAGTAATCTCGGACGCGACGCAACAAACGGTTGGCGATTCTCGGCGTGCCCCGACTTCGTCTAGCAATCTCTAGGCCGCCGTCCGCGTCAATCTCCACGTTGAGCAGCGACGCTGACCGCATCACGATCCGCGTCAACTCAGACGTCTCGTAGGGATTGAGACGCAACACCAGCCCAAATCGACCGCGCAGCGGAGCGCTAATCAGCCCTGCCCTGGTCGTCGCGCCAATCGCCGTAAACGCCGGGATCGGTATCGAATGCGTTCTGGCGCCCGGCCCGGCCCCGACCATCAGATCCACGCGATAGTCTTCGAGCGCCGAGTAAAGCATCTCCTCCACGTCGGGCAGCAAGCGGTGGATCTCGTCGATGAAAAAGACCTGTTTGCCCTGGATCGCCGTCAGCGCCCCTGTCAGATCTAGCTTCTTCTGCAGCACCGGACCCGCCGTGTAGTCAATGCGGACATCCAACTCGTTCGCAATGATCGTGGCCAACGTGGTCTTGCCCAGCCCCGGAGGGCCGTAGAGCAGAATGTGGTCGAGGGCTTCGTCGCGCCGGCAGGCCGCTTCGATGGCGATCGACAGGTTCTCTTTGAGCTTCTCTTGGCCGACGAAGTCAGCGAGCGACTTGGGACGTAACGCCAAGTCGAGTTGACGGTCCTCCTCAATCGGAGCGGCCGATACGATGCGCTCTTCAGCCACGGATCAAATCCTAACGGCGAACTAAGCTGAGCGCCTTGCGGAAGAGCGGTTCAAACTCGGTCCCGGCCCCGTCCTCCTGCGCCTTTTTGACGGCAGCGCCGGCGGCATCGGCCGAACAACCCAAATTGACCATCGCCGAGATGACGTCGCGTTCCAATTCGCTCATTGCCGAGTGAACGCCGCCTTCTGTAGCGCCTTCCATCGCGCCCAACTTTTCGCGTAGTTCTAGGATAATCCTTTCGCCTGTTTTTCGCCCAACCCCGGGGATCTTTGTCAGCGTCGTGACGTCCCCGGAACGGATCGCGGTCAGCAGGTCCGCGGTCGGCAAACCCGACAGCACCGTGACCGCCAAGCGCGGTCCGACCCCGTTCACCGAGATCAGCTTCTCGAAGATTTCTCGCTCGGTCTTGGTGAGAAAGCCGAACAACGCCAGCGCATCCTCGCGCACATGCGTATGGACGTGAAACGTAGCTTCGTCGCCGACATTCGGCAGACTCCCAAACGTCGAGATCGGAATGGTCAAGGCATAGCCCACTCCGCCAACATCGACAACCGTCGCATTCGGCTGCTTCTCAAGAATAATTCCGCGTAGGTGGGCGATCACAAGAAGTACAGGTTAGCGCGACGGCGGCGTAACAGCGTCAATTACTCGCCGACACGCCGCCAGGTGAGCGCAAACTCGCTCGCGGCGGCGCCTACCTGGATGGGCGGCGTAGTGAGGGTAAGGTTCCCGTCCTTCAGCACAACGCTGCGTGTGATGCTAGTTCCAATCCTGTTGGGATCGCTCGAGACTTCGACGTGGTGCGTCACCTGTCCATCCTCGATCGAAAATCGGCCCGCGTAAGACAGCGAAGTCGCGAATGCCTCCGCTCTCTGTTCCGCAGGAGCCGTCCGCCAATCACTGCTGAGTCTGGGCCGATCGGAGAATGCCAGAACCACCTGCATGTAGCCGCCCGCCGTGTAAGTCAAGTGGCCGGTAGGGCTCTCCCCATAGGGCGCCGCATCAATCGTGCCGTCAGCGGCAGTTGACGAAACCGACACCAGGCTCCAGGTTCCAACCAAGGGGTTGTCGGCAGAGCTCTGACATCCGGGGAAGCTGATCAGACTCAGGAGAATCAAGACGATTCGTTGTTGAGCTTTCATTGTCCGTGCCTTGGCGTTCGGCCACTAGCCTAACAACCGCAGTGCGATGGCCCTGCGTGTCACAACCCAGTCGAAGCCCTGCGATCCGAGTAGCACGGTTGCGCAAACAACCCCAAAGCGCGAAGCTACTCTAGGTCTTCGAGGTTTCCCCATGTCCACTTCCAACCGTCGCGATTTCGTCAAACAACTCTACGCGTCCAGCGCCGTGCTGGCTGGCAGCCTTGCTTCGCGGCGTCTTGCCAGCGGCCAGTCGAATCGCGTCGGAAGCGTCCTCGCCAACGGCTCACGCATCAAGGCCCAACTCGACCCCAAGGTCTTTGGCGCCTTCCTCGAACACCTCGGACGCGCCGTTTACGAGGGCGTCTACGAACCGGGCTCGCGTTTCTCTAACTCCGACGGCTACCGCACCGACGTCGTCAAGGCGGTCAAGGATATCGGCGTGCCGATCATCCGCTATCCCGGCGGCAACATGGTCTCGGGCTACAACTGGCTCGATGGCGTCGGCCCCAAGAACGAGCGGCCCACCGTCCTCGAACGCGCCTGGAACTCGCTCGAGCCCAACCAGTTCGGCACCAACGAGTTCATGGACTGGTGCAAGCTGGTCGGTACTGAACCGCTGCTCGGCTGCAACTTCGGCACCGGTACCGTCGAAGAAGCCGTCGCCTACGTCGAATACTGCAACCTCGATCGCGGCACCAAATGGAGCGACCTGCGCCGCTCGCACGGTTACGAACAGCCGCACAAGGTCAAGTACTGGTGTCTGGGCAACGAGATGGACGGTCCTTGGCAAATCGGCCGCATGCCCGCTGCCGACTATGGCCGCAAGGCACGCGACGCTGCACGTCAGTTCCGCATCGTCGACAACGACGTCGAACTCATCGCCTGCGGCTCGAGCGGCGCCACCATGCAGACCTATTTGGTCTGGGATCGCGAGGTGCTCGAGGAGTGTTACGACCAAGTCGACGGACTCTCGCTACACGTCTACTACGGCAACCTACCTAACCAAACCGGAGGCAGTTCCGCACGGTACACCGCCCTGAATCTCGATATGGAAGACCAGATCCAAGAGAGCGCCGCGGTTTGCGACTACGTCCAAGGACTTCAAAAGTCCCGCAAGCGTCTCTGGCTTTCCTTCGATGAATGGAACGTCTGGTACCGTGCCCGCGGCGGCGACTTCGCCAACGGCAAGAAGACTTTCGCGCCGCACCTGCTCGAAGAAGTCTACAACCTCGAAGACGCGTTGCTTGTCGGCGGCATGCTGAACACCCTGATTCGCAATGCCGACCGCGTGCGCATCGGTTGCCTAGCCCAAATCGTCAACGTCATCGCGCCGATCGTGGCCACCGATCAGGGCGTGCTCCTGCAGTCCACTTACTTCCCCTACCTGTGGGCCACCAAGTATGCTCGTGGCGAGGTTCTCGATCTAGTCGTTGAGTCCGAAAGTTTCCCGATTGACCCCAGCGGCATTCAGCAGCCCTTCGCTCGCCGTACCGCCGCGCCCTATCTCGATATCGTCGGCACCATCGACAAGCAGAACGGCCAAGCTACTCTGTTGATGCTCAATCGCGACTTGCAGGCCGAACGCGAGTTCACAATCGATTGGCGCGACGTGACTCCCTCCCGCGTGTTGACCTGCCAAACAGTCACCGGCAACGACCTCAAAGCCTTCAACACCTTCGCCTCCCCCAACAATGCAGCGCCGCAACAACTCGACGCGCCCTCGCCCGGCGCGCGCATGACCTTCAAACTGCCCGCCGGCTCCTATTCCGTCGCGCACCTAGCCCTGAGCTAATCTACGGCGCGATCCGAACCCCAAAACGCCAGTGAGGGGCCTCTTCGTACCATTCCCGCTGACGGTTGCGCCTCAGAAATCCGCCAAGGGATCGTTGATAGCTGCGTATTTCCGCCGATGGCCGCTCATATCCGGTCGTGATTCAAAGCAAGTCGTTTATCAGCAACGGCCTGATCGCGTGACTCGTCCACCCGCACCCGCGACCGCAACGAAGCCGGGGCCTCTCTCCTATTCGCGCACCTACCACATCTGTCAAGTCCGCCCCTGTTTTCAGACCCCTTGACACGGTGTGCAACCCTAATTACAGAAGCGCGCCGGCGGCCCGGTCATCGGACCGGGTCGCCGGTTAACGGCCTTGAAATCGAGTCGATTGATCCGTGTAAGGCGAAGCCGCATCGAGAAACGGAAACAGCCCGCAAAACTCCGCTGCGGGCCGTCCCACTTCAATCGCCTAGGAAGACGCCTTGGCGTCGAGGAGCTCCTCTTCGCTGACCCTCCTAGTCCTTGCTTCGCTGCCAGTAAACAACATCACGCTGTTGCCACGAAAATATATTGATTTTCTATCCATTCTGCTGCCTAATAGTGCCGAAAGCCATGGCCAAGAAATCCCCCTCCCCCACCAAACGCACGTTCGACGCGCGGCCCGATACGGTCGACTTCCGAGACCGCATGTTCGTGCCGACTCTCACCGAAGTACCGCCCTCCCGGTCGCTGTCCGTCTACAAAGGCGACAAGGCGCCGCCCATCCTCGATCAGGGAACTGAAGGCGCCTGCACCGGCTTCGGCCTGGCCGCCGTCGCCAACTACCTCCTGCTCACGCTGCCCGATAGCCTCGACAAGTCCGACGTCAGCCCACGCATGTTCTATCAAATGGCCCGGCGCTACGACGAGTGGCCCGGCGAAGACTACGACGGCTCCAGCGCACGCGGAGCCATGAAGGGCTGGCACAAACACGGCGTCTGCACCGAAAAGATGTGGCCCTACGCGCTCGAAGAGGCGTCCGGCAACCTCACGCCATCGCGCATCGCCGACGCCGTTTCCCGTCCTCTCGGCGCTTACTTCCGCGTCAACCACAAAGACCTCGTCGCCATGCATTGCGCGATCACCGAGGTCGGCATCCTCTACGCCACCGCGACCGTCCATAGCGGCTGGGACAACGTCACCAGCAAAGGCATCATCCCTCTTGAAGACGAGCAACTCGGCGGCCACGCCTTAGCCATCGTCGCCTACGACCAGCATGGCTTTTGGATACAAAACTCCTGGGGCAACGGCTGGGGCGCCGGCGGCTTCGCCCGCATTAGCTACGATGACTGGCTCATCAACGGAACCGACGTCTGGGTAGCCCGGCTCGGCGTGCCCATCGAGTTCGGCACCGCCCGCGGAATCGCCCGCGCCCAGCAGGGCCGCAGCTCCAAGACGTCCGCCTTCGCCTTCCAGGACCTCCGCCCGCACATCGTCACCATCGCCAACGATGGGCGTCTGGCCTCCAAGGGACAGTTCGCCAACAGTGCCCAAGAAGTGGCCTCCATCTTCTCCACGGAGTTCCCGCGCATCACCAAGGATTGGAAGAAGAAGCGAATCTTGCTCTACGCTCACGGAGGCCTCGTCGGACAGGAAGCCGCTGTTCAGCGCCTCGCCGACTACCGTCCCGCCATGCTCGAGGCCGAGATATTTCCGCTCGCCTTCGTCTGGCGCACCGACTACTGGTCGACGATCACCAACATGCTGCGGGACGCTCTCTCCCTCCGCAAACCCGAAGGCATCCTCGACTCCGCCAAAGACTTCATGCTCGACCGCCTCGACGACGGCCTCGAGCCCCTCGCCCGCGCGCTCACCGGCAAGGCCTCCTGGGACGAGATGAAAGAGAACGCCCTGCTGGCCACAACTTCCGCCGATGGCGGAGTGCGCCACACGCTCAACTGCTTGGCCGCCCTGGCCGCCGAAGCGAAAGTAGAAATCCACATCGCCGCCCACAGCGCCGGCAGCATTCTTCACGGCCCCGCCATCGAGCACCTCACGGCCGAAGGCGACGCCGGACTCGGCCTCAAGATCAAGACCTGCACGCTCTGGGCGCCCGCCTGCACCACCGAGCTGTTTAAGCAGTACTACATGCCTGCAATCAAGGCCGGGGCCCTCAGCGAAATGGCGGTCTTTCTGCTTTCCGATTCGACCGAGCGCGACGACCACTGCGCGCATATTTATCACAAGTCGCTGCTCTACCTCGTCTCCAACGCCTTCGAAGGGAAGACGCGTATACCGATTCCTTTCGACAGCGACGGCGAACCGATCCTAGGCATGCAGAAGTTTTTCCCCAAGGACAAGAGAATCGATCTGATCGTATCTCCCAACGGCGAACCGATGAACTCCCGCAACGCCGCCCGCGCCACCGGCCACGGCGGTTTCGACGACGACGAGGCCACCCTCAAAGCAACGCTTGCCCGCATCCTCGGCAACAAAACTTCCAGGCAGACATTCGAGTTCAACTCTTCGCCCAGCCGCGCCAAAGACACCCGGCAACAGCTGGCTTGAGCAGGGCCGTCTCGAACTCATGCCGAGCCGCGACCGTAAGGGAGTCGGTCCACACCCCTCAACACCGCCGCAAACCCGCACCGACGCCGCCATCCCGCACACTCACTCCTCGCGCTTTCAGTCCCGTTCACGGGACTCATGGTTAGGCCAAGCCTTCAGGCCTGGTTACCGCAAGCGGCCCGCCCCCTCCCTTCTTCAGTCCGCGTCAGCGTCTTGCCTCAACCACCACTCCCCGCGTCAGCCTAAGAAGCGGACAGCACGAGGCTTGCCGCCCGTGCCGAGATTCCTTTGGGCTCCGGAAGCGTGAAATCAACCTTGCACTGAAAGCGCAAGGCGCCGAGACTGACGATTTGGCGAAAAAAGAAGGAACCCCGGCCCCGAGCCCAGCCGCGCAAGCGGCGAGCCTTAGTGCCTTCGACTTCCGGAATCCGAAGAACAGCGGCCTCAATTAGGACCCGGGGGCCTCAGTCTGGCAAACGATCGTTTATAGTCGTGCTTCATATAACTGCCCACATCTCACCGCCAACACTTGCTACGGCGATTCATTGCCTGCGAACACATCGCTCACGTGAACTATCGAAATCCATTCAGCAGCCGGATGAGCAACGACTAACAAGTCGTCGCTTAGCCAATCAATACGCCCCACGGACCGGGCGGTTTCTATTGCGATCCGGATCGGCTCACCAACAAACGCCCCAATCTCCACAGGGATAAATTGCAGATAGTGCTGGCCATAGGCGTCATTGGTTGTCGTACCAGGGCCGAACGGCGTCCACCGTGGTTTAGGATGGCCTCCGTCGGCCGTAACAACGGCGGCGAGATTGCCCGATGGCGAGTATTGAAGGCGCACTAGGCTCCTACCTGCGGCTGCTACGCACGGCCCCCTGAGCGAAACGCTTACCCGGCCGTCCACTTCACACGCGAGCTCGTACCATTTCCTTGTCATCATGCCTAATACGGACGTCCATCGGGCCTCGCCTTCAATTCCCAACTGGGTAATCGTGGTGGCCGTCAATTGGCGGCTAGAGATGCGGTAGATGTAAGCAGCGTCCGTAAAGAAATCACGGGTGTCGGGGTTGATGACTGAAAAGTAGACCAGGTCCGGGTCTGGCGGATGGTAAACAGAGAGTGCCGTCCCTCCTCTCCACACGAAAGGCAGCGACTCTTTGAACTTCGGTGTCGAATATAGTTCTATATCCGAGATCAATTCATGAGACGGCGGCGGGAGAAAGGGATACAGGAATATGGCCAAGTGGACCAGCAGCGACCCGATGACTACGAGTAGTCCGAGGACGACATGCCGTAGAGTCATTCCAGTCTCCGAGCCTCCGATGGGCAGGCACTCTAATTATCCTCCCGTCGTCGCAGCGGCGCTTCGCAGCACTTTCGGGCCAGGCTTTCGCTGCGGAGCCCAGGACGGACGCCGTTCAACTCGTTGGACAGGCTCTGATCGAGATCAGCGCCCTTAAGCCGGAGCACAAAGTTTTCCTGATTGGGACGACCAGCACTCACCAGCGTCCTGTGCGGACAGCGGACGTCGCCAGGGACTGGCTTGGATTTTCGCGCCCCACGAAATCAGTCCCTTAGCCCTGAACGTCGCCCGCGAAAATCCGTGCCCGTACCTTTCCCGAGTTGCCCTGCGCGCCCGAAGGATTATTTCACAGCTTCCAGCCCCCTGATTAACGCTTGTAATGAACAAGCCGCAAGGCCACCGACGGAACCTAGGAACAGGCTACAATCTTGCTCCCTTCCGCGGGCTGAACCTCTTGGCCTCCCCAGAAAATTAGGACCCCCATGCTACAACTGAATCAGAAGGTCCCTGGCTAGTCGAGACACGACCAGGGACTCC
>JAQCLD010000106.1 GCA_027592785.1 Acidobacteriota bacterium | reverse complement strand
ACCGCAAAACCGCACGTCGCAAGTTCGGCTATAAACAACCAAGTATCACGCGGTCAAAGAACTAGTCGAGACGATTGGCGCCGGTTTCGGCAACTAGGTTCGCCGCGTGATGCAGCGATTCGATCGTGCCCGCGTCGGTCCACCAACCGTCTAGTTCCGCCCAGGTCATCGAGCCTTCGTCGATGTACTGGTTGTTGACGTCGGTAATCTCAAGCTCGCCGCGGTTGGAGCGAGTGAGCTTGCCGATTTTATCGAAGACGGTCGCGTCGTAAATGTAGATGCCTGTAACGGCGTAGCGCGACATCGGCTTCGCTGGTTTCTCTTCGATGCGCAGGATCCGACTGCCCTCGATTTCGGGAACGCCGAAGCGCTCCGGGTCGTGGACCTTCTTGAGCAGGATTTTTGCGCCTTTCTCTGATTTACGAAAGTCGGCGACGGACTGCACGATGTTCTTCTCGATGATGTTGTCGCCGAGGATGACGCAGATGCTCTGGCCGCCCGCGGTGTGCTCGGCCAAGCTGATGGCCTCGGCGATGCCGCCTTCACCCTCTTGATAGGTGTAGTTGATGTGCTTTAGGCCGAACTGCTTGCCGTTGCCCAGCAGCCGCAGGAAATCGCCGGAGTTATTACCGCCGGTGACGATCAGGATGTCCTCGATCCCAGCATTGACGAGCGCCTGGATCGGGTAATAGATCATGGGCTTGTCGTATACCGGCAAGAGATGTTTGTTGACGATTCGGGTTAGGGGGGCCAAACGCGTCCCCAAACCTCCAGCTAATACGACTCCGAGCATGAGATTGTAAGTGTCAGGCTACGACAGGGGATGGAGAGCTAGCAAGCTGGCGAGGTTAAGAGAGCTGCCGGACAGCGATTTTCGTGGGAAGGTTAGCGATTCCGGATCGCTTGGCGATGTCTAGGACGCGGAAGGCGACGGCGTCATCCAACCAGTCGTGGCTGTGGCCGGATGGGTGTTGTGCGGCGACGGTAAGCGTGTACTCTTGCGGCGTCAGTAAGCACTCGAATGCGAATTCGATTTCGAGAGCGTCTCCCGCCGCGCAGGGCGGCAAGTCGGCGCCTTCGGTTTTGGTGTTGGTCCCGAAGGCGTCCAAACCATTTCTGGTGCGGATTAGGATACCTGCCATGGGCGTAGGTTGCGCTTGGTGGAAGAAGACGCTGAGCCGAACTGTGACCCGTTCTCCAGCTCGTACCGCGCGTGTCGGGGCGCCGTCTTGGCCGATGAGTTCCACGGCACGGATCTCCACGGCGCCGTCGCCGTGGCGGTGTGACGCATCGAGGCCGTGTACCGCGTCTTCGGTCGTCCGCCAGGCCTTTTGTTTTTCTAGAACGGCCCCGACGTAGCGGTTGATGACGTCACTGGGATCGCCGGCGGCCTCGATGCGCCCGTCCATGAGGAAGACGGCGCGATTGCAGAGTTGTTTGACTAGTCCTAAGTCGTGGGACACCAGGACGACCGTCACGCCCTTCTCGCGCAGCTCTTCGAACTTGCGGATGCAGCGGTTGGCGAAAACAGCGTCGCCGACGGCGAGTGCTTCGTCGACGATGAGGATGTCGGGGTCGACATGGATGGCGGTGGAGAAGGCCAGCCGCACGTGCATGCCGGTGGAGTAGGTTTTGACGGGTCTCTCGATGAACTCGCCGATGCCGGCGAAGCGTTCGATGGAGGGCATGGAGGCTTCAATCTCGCGCCGGCTGAGGCCCATGATTTCGCCGTTGATGTACACGTTCTCTCTTCCTGAGAACTCGGGGTTGAAGCCTGCGCCTAACTCCAGCAGCGCAGCCGTGCGGCCCTTGCGGGAGACTCGGCCCGTGGTGGGGGGGATGATTCCGGCCAGGAGCTGAAGTAGGGTGCTCTTGCCGCCGCCGTTGGGCCCCACGACGCCGAGAGTTTCGCCTTTGCCGACTTCCAAATCGAGTGGATGAAGGGCGGGGAAGTCCGAGTGCCGCGGCAGGACGAAGGGCAATGCCTCAAGGATGCGGTCGACTGGCCGGTCGTAGATCCGGTAGACCTTGGAGATGTTTTTCGCCTTGAGCATCTAGACCAAGTCAGCGAACTGCCGTTGGGTGCGATGGAAACAGCCGTACCCGAACAGAAATACGAGCGCTGAAGCGGCGCTCAACCATAACAAAGACTGCCACTCAGGAGCGGCGTGTTCCAACAAGACGGCGCGGTAAGCGCGCACCAGAATGTAGAACGGATTGATTCGGAACAGCCAGTGGTACTGCCCAAGCAGAGACTCGTCGTAGCAGATCGGCGTCAGGAAGAACCAGAGGGTGATGATGAAGCCCATTAGCTGGCCCAGGTCGCGGAACAGAACGCCCAAAGCTGCCAGTAACCAGCAGACTCCTAGTGTGAATAGCAGTTGCGGAATGATCAGCAGCGGCAGGTAGAGGACCGTCCAGTAGATGTCTCTGCCAAACAGCAGCAGCGCGCCGAATAAGACGAGCACGCCGAAGAACTGGCTGAACAGTCCAGAGAAAACGAGGTTCACCGGCAGGATATCGAGGGGGAAGACGAGTTTCTTGACGAAGTTCGCGTGCTCGATCACGACGCCTGCCGCGCGCCCGGCGGATTCCGAGAAGGCCAACCAGGGGAGCATCCCCGCGAGGAAATAAAGCACGAAACTGCCGGGGCGGTCGTCGTTGGCGAAACGGGTGCTGAGCACCACACCGAAGACAAACGCGTAGGTGAGCATCAACAGCAGAGGATGGATGATGGTCCAGAAGACCCCTGCGTGGGAGCCCGCGTAGCGTCCGGCGATATCCCGGCGGACCATCGAACGAATTAGCGATCGATTGCGCCAGATCGACGAGAAAGGTTGGACGGCCGCGCGTGCCAAGCCGCGCGTGAGCCGGGAGCGACGCAGGGCGGCGGCTGATGTCGTTCGTTGGCTGGCCAAGCAGGGCTCGCCGGCTGCTACTACCACGTGGAAGAAAAGGATGGAGCCAGGGGCGTCGGCTACAGCCGTGACGAGGATGGCGTAGTCGCCGTCATCTTCGGTAAGAGGAATATCCAGATTGACGCCCTCGCCGCCGTCGAGGACGGTGTCGGTTTGGCGATCGCGGACCTCGTATTTCAGCCGGCAATCCTCCAGGCCGTCGCCCTTGACGAGCAGCCGGTCTTCGACGATCGAAGCGGTTACTTCGCTGAATCGGGCGTTCATCGTCTTGGATCAACCGTGGGCGTAGAGAGCGATGGGGTATCGGCTGCGGATGGGGCCGGTCTTGCATCCGACGACATAGAGACAATCGTCGCGGAGTTGGTCAGGCAGATCGAATCGCTCCAGCAGATTCGCGACCCAGCCGTGGTCGCCGGCGTTCTCTTCGCCGTAGGGGCCGGTCTCCATGCGCACGACATCGAAGCCTGCGGCCTCCATGAGTTCTTGCAGGTCGCGCGGGGCGTATTCGCGGGCGTGGCGGGGGTCTACGTTGCCGTTGGCGTCAGGCGCGATGTACTGATGAAACAGTCCGGGGTGGTAGCCGAGTAAAGCAGCGCCGGTAGCGCGCAGGCTGCAGATGTTCGGGGTGGTCAGCACGACATGCCCGCCGACCGCGAGGATGCGGTTGACCTCAGACATCAGGTGCATGGGGTCTTCGTAAAGGTGTTCGAGCAGTTCGCAGCACAGGACCGTGGCGAAGGAACCGTCTTGATACGGGTACTGGTCTTTCTCGGCATCGAACAGATCGATATCGCACTCAAACGACTCGCCGGTTGAGGATGTGGTCGTGCGCCGGTTTGTCTCACCAGAAGGGCCCAAGTAACAGCCGCGCACCGTACCGTAACCGAGAACGCTCTTCAGGGCTGGGGTGATGTGTAGATAGGCGCCCATTTCCAGCACCGCGTCCTGGGGTCCGCCAGGGGGAGTGATCTTGAGCGTGCGGGTCAGCCTCGTCAGATGCGTCTTCACGTAGCCGACGGCGGCTTCATCCTGACAGAAGCTCAGGATGTGGGCGGCGAGATCAGTGCCGTCCGCCGAAAACCAAGAGTCAAGCACCGCCTTGGCGGTCATCGCGCCGCCGTTGACAGGGGGACTAATGGAGCTCTGCTGGGTGGAGGACTCCTTGGGCCGCAGCCCGCTGTGAATGTCGCGGATGCGGTCGGCGAAAAGCTTGCCGACGCGGTCCCACGAACACTCCTTGGCCACGTACTCGCGGGCTCGCTCGCCGATGACCGCGCGGATCTCCGGGCGTTCGATGAGCAAGTTGATGTATTCGACGATGAAGTCGACCTCACTGTTGTCAACCGGAGCCTTCAGACAGATACTGTCCGGCAGGTCGGTGAATGAGCCGATATCCGAGACGATGACGGCTTTGCCGAGGCCGAGTGCGCGCAGCAGGGTTCCCGAGGTCTCTCCGACGGTCGGATAACGCAAGTTGAGACAGATGTCGCAGGCCCCGATGTACTCGACGAATTCTTCGATCGGGGCGTATCCCAGCACGCGGACGTGGTTGCCGAGTCCTAACTCCTCGATCATGCGCCGCACGGGCAACTCTGGATGTTCCTCGCCTACGAGAATCATCCTTGCCAAAGGGTGGGAGCGCACCACCCACTGCATCGCGAGCAGCGCCTCGCGGATTCGTTTGTAGGGCTTAAGGAACCCGAAGACGCCGATCAGCGGGGTATCTTCCGATATCCCGAGTTCTGACCGGTATTTTTCTCGGTGCACTCGCGGAATCCAGGCCCCGTGGGGAATCTGGAAGATCGGGATCTCGGTGTCCGCTTCGTCCAGGCGCCGCGACATGAAACTGCCGTGGACAATCGCCGCCTTGCCGGACTCCAAGATCCGCCGGTTCATGGGCAGCTGATGATGGTCGAGGCCTACTTCGCCTAGTTGCGCGCGCCGCGCGTGGGCCAAGGCCTGTTCGCCGCCCTCGTATGCGACTTCTCGCAGATAATCGTCCCAGCCCGTGCGGACGATCGTTGCGTCAGAAACGAGGTAGTGCATGTTGTACTCGTGCATCAGCAAGATGCCGCGAGTTTTTAGAGCTTGGTCGTAGACGTAGACGTGGAATTGGTTATTTCCGAATTGAAACAACGTCTCGTCGAACTCTTCCGGGCGGTATTCAGCCTTGTTGCGAATGCGAATCGGATGGGCGTCGCCGAAGCCATGCGGTTCGTATCCGTCGTCGACGAATACGTCGACGCGAGCGTGCGCGGCTAAGTGCGGCAGCAGCGCCTGCGAATAGTCGGCGATGCCGGTCGGCGCCGGCGGCAGAGGGGTGAAGACCGCCAATCTCATTCGGCCAGTTTGAGCGAGAACGTGCCCAACTCAAATGGTACCCGAATCAGCAACGGCGTCCTGGCCGCATCCTGGGCCAAGAAGAGCTCGATGTTCACGGGATCTTCTCCGCCGGTCACGTCGACCAAGAGTCGATCCGCTTGCTGTGTTTTTCCGCCTGCCTCGATCGCACGCGTTTCCACGTAGCTCACGCTGATCTGCAATTGCGTGCCGAAGTTGAAGTCGTCGGGTGGAGGTACGCGGCCTTGAGCTAGATCCTGGCGCAGCGAATAGAGATAGGTCAGCGCGTCTCGCGCACACGGCGGAACGACTAGATCTTGGGTGGTGCCGTTGGCCAGGTTGCGGCGCAGTGCACGGTTCTCGTCCTGGTCGAACTCTACTTCTTCGTTTTGCGTTCTTTTGCCGTGTGAAACGACCTTCTTGAACGAAGCGGAACACAATGAGAAATCGGTCTTCGATTCGTACTTATCTTCGATGGCCAGCACGGGCAGATTCGCGGCGAGATCGGCTGAAAACGCCCAGCCGGCCTGGTTATAGTTCGCGGTGAAGCGCGCTTCGCCCAGCCGCAAGCCGCTAGGCCATACGATGTCGTAGCGCAGCGTCTCCCCGCTTGGGAAAGGCGAGGCTTCGGGCGTTTCCGCCGAAAGTAAGCCAATGCCGAGGCCCACGATCAATGGCAACATCAGGACTGTGGTTTTGAGCTGCAAATCGCACCGCCTCCGTCTCTCCTGATTCTAGCGTTGCTCGACAACTTGATCGGCAAGCTCCACCGAGCTGCGGGTTTCAGCCGCCTGACGAAACTTCCGCAGCATCTCAAACAGTAAGACGCCGCCCGCTACCGCTACGTTTAGGGATTCTTTGACGCCCTGCATCGGAATTCGCACGTGGACGTCGGCTTGCTCTAGAACCGGGGCGCTTAGCCCGTCCACTTCGTTGCCAAAAAGTAACAGAACAGGGAAGCGCGGGCTCCACTCGAATACGTCGATGGCTTGCGGGGTCGTTTCTATCGCAGCCGTTTGCCAACCCTTGGCGCGGTATTCGGCGATGAGGCTCAGCAAGTCGGAGCAATCTTCCCAGGGAAGACTTTCCTCCGCTCCTAGAGCGGTCTTGGCAATGCCTGGGTGGGGCGGCCGGCCCGTATAGCCGCACAGATGCAAGCGCTCGATGCCCGCGGCATCTCCGCTACGGAAAAACGCGCCGACGTTGTAAACGCTGCGAATGGACTCCAATGCCGCCGCAACCGGCAGCCGTGAGGGCGCTATAGCCACATTCGCGATCTTAGCGAATGCGGGGCTTCAAAGCAGGACCGATCAAGTGAGGCGCTACTTGGACGGGGTCTCAATCCGCTTGCGTACGGATTTGACGAGGGCGTCGGCTTCGAAAGGCTTGGTGATGTAGTCTTTCGCGCCGACCATGCGGCCGCGGACCTTGTCGAAGAAGCCGTCCTTGCCCGAAAGCATCACGACGGGGATGTGCTTGAACGCATCGTTGCCGGTGATCACCTTGCAGACCTGATAGCCGTCCATGCGCGGCATGGTGATGTCGAGCAGGATGAGACTGGGCGTTTCTTCGTTCAGCTTGGCCAAGGCCTGCAGGCCGTCCTCGGCGATCTGAACACGGAACAGTTCCCTCTCCAAGGTGGAGAGAACCATCCGTTGGACCGTGCGGCTGTCGTCGACGACCAGAATGAGAGGCCGGCGAGAAACTTGCTCCAAAGCGGAGGCCAACGATTCACTCCCTCTGTCCATGCGAGCTGCTTGCAGCAGGTGGGGCAGAGCCGAGTTCGATTGACGCAAATTCAGGTAGCCGAGCGCCAGTTTGGTGCAAAGGGCCGCGGTGGGCTCCACGTCCACTTGCTCTTCCCAGTCGGAGATGAGGCGCTTCAGCGAAACACGGTCGACATCTTCGTTGCGGGCCATGTCGGAGAGCCGGTTCAGATCCACCACCGATTTACAAGTTGGGCAGTTCTGCTCCACACGATGCGACTGTTGGCCGCAAATCGGGCATTCCCAATGGGTGTTGGCGGCCCTCGTGGGTTGCTCGTCGACAACGGTCTCGGCGGCCTCGGCTCCTGCTTCCTCTTCGTAGGAGACGGTGGTCGTTTCGTCGGCGCCGCTCTCCTGCGTGAACATCGCCAGTAGAGATGCGTCGGCGGAGGACTCTTCTTGGTCTTCAGTCGAATAGTTGCTTTCCCAGGAGTCATCGCTCGAGTCAGAGTCCGACTCGTAAACGGTCCCGTCTCGTTCGGCTAGCAGACGTCGAATTGGGTCGTCATCTTCCACGGCGTCGACGTTGGTGTCAGCGACGTGCTGATCGAGCGCTTCCAAAGCACGGGCTGTAGCCGTGGAGTTGTCGTCTTCGGAGACCGCTTCCGTTTCGTCCTCAGCTTCTGATTGGCTCCAGAAATCCGCTACCGAGGTCGTCTCTTCGGTTTCTGTTGAGGACTCGACCTCGGCTTCGATGGCAGCCAAAGCATCGTCGTCAGAACTGTCTTGGGAAGCCTGCGCTTCCAAATCGGTCTCGGATTCCTCTTCGGCGGTAATGCTCGAAGTCTCGACGATCGCCTCTTCTTCGCGGAGCTCGGCGGCTTCCTCGGTCGTCGCCGCCTCTTCAGCTACGAGATCCTCGGCCGCCGCCTCTTCCTCAACGACTTCCTCGGCGACTTGTTCGGCTTGTTCTTCAACAACCTGTTCGACTTCCGTCTGCTGGGCTGCCGTGCCTTCTTCCACGGCTTGCTCAGCCGCTTCCTCGACTGGTTCGGCTACCGCGACGGCTCCGTTCGACTCGGCATTGTTCCTCGGGATGACCTGGGTGGGGAAGCGAGCTTCCAGTTTGATCTTCCAGCCCAACGCCTTTTCGTTGTTGGGATTTAAGTCGAGCACCTTGCCGATCGCCGCCATCGCCTCGGCCGCCGTTCGCGCCAACGAAGCTTGCCACAGCCAGACGAGTTCGTTTTGCGGGTTTGCCGTCGCCGCTTCCACGAGCAATGCCCGAGCCTTCTCCTTATCGCCCGCCTTGTGGAAGGCCGCAGCCTCCCTGAGCAGGGTCATGTCGTCCGATGGGACAGAGGTGTTTGCGGCCGTTTGATTTTCCGATACCAAGGGGAGACATCCTGGAGGCCATAGGCCGCCGTATGTCCAGATTCTCACCGACCTACTGGCATACCGGTCACCGGGTATTAGAGGGATTGAGTTGTGGGAGTTTAGCCTACGGGCATCGGGAGTTTTACGCAGATGGTCTTAGTACCAACCGCTTAGCCTCTATGCCGTGTCGGCATTTGCGCACTAGCTCCCGTAAGTCCTTTTTAGCCAGTGATATCGCAGTTGATGGCGGCCGGTAGTCGCACGCGACTGGTTGTAAGCGTCATGGTTGCTTGGACCGATTCTTTGTTCAGGTGCGGCCCTGCGCTGCTACGATCAACTCGTTTCCTCATGCAGTTATACACAAAGATCCTCATCGGGCTCATTTCCGGCATCGTGGTCGGCGCGGGTTCGAACCTACTGGGCCTCGACTCGATCGTCGCTTTGCTGACCGCGTTAGAACCCTTAGGCACGGCGTTCATCCGGGCGCTGACGATGATTGTCATACCGCTTGTGGTCGCCAGCTTGGTCGTCGGGTCCTCTTCCCTGGGCGATATCCGCAAACTGGGCCGGATCGGCGGCAAAACCCTGGGCTACTACATGGTGACGACGGCGCTGGCGGTCACTCTTGGGCTCGTGCTGTCGAATCTCATCAAGCCCGGCGCGGGAGTAGACCCGGCCACACGCGATTCGCTATCCGCTCAGTTCCAGGGACAGGCCGAGGGCAACATGGAGATTGCCGCCCAGGCCCCGCCCATCAAAGACGTCCTGCTGAACATCATTCCGCGGAATCCGATCGAGTCGGCGGCAACTTTCGACATCTTGCCGCTGATCTTTTTCGCGGTGATCTTCGGCGCCGCTCTCAGCGTGTTGCCGGAAGAGAAAAAAGACCCGGTCATCAAGCTCTTCGGCGGCATTAATGAAGCATCGATGGTGATCATCGGCTGGATCATGGTCACCGCGCCTTACGCCGTTTTCGCGCTGATCGCATCGATAACGGCCCAATTCGGGCTCGATCTTCTCCGTAGTCTGATGATTTACGGGCTGGTTGTGGTCGGTGGATTGGCGATTCATGGCTTCATCACAGTTGGCTTGATGGTTCGTTTCGCGGCGAAACTCAAGCCGATCATGTTCTTCAAGCGCATTTCGGGCGTGCCGCTGTTCGCCTTCTCGACATCGTCCTCGAACGCTACCTTGCCAGTGACGATGTCGACGGCGCAGAACCAACTGGGCATTTCGAAAGAGGTCTCCAGTTTCGTGCTGCCGCTCGGGGCCACGATCAACATGGACGGTACGGCCCTCTACCAGGCCGTTGCGGTGATGTTCATCGCGCAGATCTACGGTTTCCAGATGGACCTCAGTGCGCAACTCACCGTCGTCCTGACGGCGACGCTGGCTTCGATCGGCACGGCAGGCGTCCCTGGCGCCGGCGTGATCATGTTGATCGCCATCCTACAGACGGTCGGCCTGGGAGATCGGGTGGCGTCAGGCATTGCCCTGATCCTGGGCATCGACCGCATCTTGGACATGCTGCGGACTGTCGTCAATGTCGCCGGCGATCTCTCTTGCGCCGCCTTTGTGGCCCGCAGCGAGGGCGAGCAGTTGGACCCCGACGTGGTGATCTAGTCGTCGTCTGAGACGTCCGCCAGAATCTTGTCCACCGTAGTCTGCGCTATTGGATGGTATCCGGCCCGTGCCTTGGCGTATATTTGCAGCGCTAGTTTCTTGCCGTCTGGAGTCGCGGCTAGAGCGGTGTAAAGCGGATCGAGGAACTTGCGGCGGCCAACACTCGTCAGGAAGGGCTCCAGTCGCGCATAGGCTGGCATGTAGCCCCGCTTGACGGATTCGAGCAACCAGCGCGAAATAATCTCGGCGTTTTGGGCTCCAGTGAGTCCGAATGCGGCGTCCAACTCGGCCATGCGTTCGACGGACAGGTCGACGGGCATGGTGCTCAGGAAATGCAGCGTCTCCTGGGTAGACCAACTTTTGAGCGGTATCGCCGAGGCCGGGTTCTGGCCGGCCAACCACACCTGGCTCGCTTCATCGACGCGTGTGAGTACATCGGACTGGGGCACCACGGCGCCGCTCGGCAACCCCGGTTTCTCGGTCCACTCGTTGAGGTCGACGGCGTTCGCGGCCTCCGGTAAGTTCGCTTCAAGGTAGGCGAGAAAGTCAGCCGTGGTGATGCTCTGGAAGGCGAAGTGGTCGAAGTAGCCGCGCAGGAACGGGTCCCAGCGCTCGCGGCCTACCACCGCTTCCAATGTCCGCAACAGCAGCATTCCCTTGACGTAGGGCACCTGGGTGAAGCCGTCGTCGGGGTCGCGGCCGGTTAGGTCGACGTGCAGGATCTGATCTTTCTCTGGCAGCGTGGCCATCTCTTCGTGTAGGCCGGTGACTTCTAGGGAGGCTTCCATCGCCGCCCGATCGGGGCCGAAGACGACCTCTTGAATGCGATTTTCGAGGTAGACGGTAAATCCTTCGTTCAGCCAGAAATCGGGCCAAGTGGCGTTGGTGACGAGGTTGCCGGACCAAGAGTGCGCCAGTTCGTGGGCGATGACGCCGACCAGACTGCGATCGCCGGCGATGAGCGTTGGCGTCGCGAAGGTCAGCCGTGGATTCTCCATGCCTCCGAAGGGAAAGCTGGGCGGCAGCACCAGAATGTCGTAGCGGCCCCAGCGATAGGGGCCAAACATGGACTCCACCGCCTGCATCATCTTTTCGGTATCGGCGAATTCGTCGGCTGCAGCCTCGACTACGGACGGTTCCGCGTAGACCCCCGTGCGCTCGCTCATCTGTTGGAAGGCAATATCACCGACGGCCAAGGCAATCAGATAGGAGGTGATAGCCTGCGGCATCTCGAAGCGGTACTCGCCCGTACGCGGCGCCTCGGGATGATTGCTGGCGCTCATGACGGCGACCAGCGCCGGAGGTGTGCGAATGACCGCCGAGTAAGGCGCGCGCACCGAGGGCGTATCTTGCAGCGGGATCCAGCTGCGCGCGTGGATCGCCTGGGACTGCGAGAACAGATAGGGATCTTTGCCGCCGGCTGTTTGGGCCGGCTCCAGCCACTGTAGGCCGCTGGCTTGCGGACTGGTTGCGTAACGTACGCGCACGTGCGAGGTCCCTGGAGTGAGGCTCACAGTCAGCGGTGCGCCGAATATCGGGTCGCTGGCGCCAAGCTGGAACTCCGTCGGCGCGAAAGTCTCGCCATCGGGCGAAGTCTCGGCGGCAAAGATCTCAAGATCGCGGGTGTCGAGTATGACGGCGGCAGCGGAGCCGTCCAGTTCCAGGGTTGCTGTTCCAACAAGACTGCGCCTGCTGAAATCGACGTCCAGGTTCAGGGCCACATGGGTGACGCGAACCTCCGCGGTGTTGGCATAGGAGTGAATGTCTTTGGCGGGAGAAGTCGCGGATTGGTCCATATTGCTCGGCCCGGTACAAGCCCAGCTAGCCAGGCAGAGAGATACGGCGATGGTGCGGCTTAGGCTGTACACAAGCCTCCTATCTTAGGACTGCAGACGACAAACCGGGCCTCGGGGGCGTCCCCAAGGCTCGGAGCTGAACTTCCAAGAGACGCGCGGACTAGAGACAAACGGCGATGCCGCGCTTCTCGAAATATTCCTGATGGTAGTCTTCGGCCCGCCAAAACTTCGCAGCGGGCGCTATTTCAGTCACAATGGAGTCTAGGAGTTGCTCCTGCACGTCGTCCCGGGATTCAAGCGCCGCCGCTTCTTGCTCTGGGGAGTGGCAGTAGATCGCCGAGCGGTATTGGGAACCCAGGTCGGGGCCCTGCCGGTTCAGCGTTGTGGCGTCATGCATTTGCCAAAAGGCTTCAACCAGCTCTTTGTAGCTGATCCGATCTGCATCGAACGTTAGTTCGACCGCTTCGGCATGCCCTGTTTGGCCTGCACACACGTCCTGATAAGTGGGAGCCTCGTAATGACCGCCCGTATAGCCGCAAGTAGCGTCCGTGACGCCGTCGATCTGCCGGAAGGCGTGCTCCACGCCCCAAAAGCAGCCAGCAGCGAATGTTGCTTTTTGTAGTCGCACTCGGAAGCTCCTTTCTTAAAGAAAACTGAAGCTATCAAGCCGCTAACGGGACGGCCTACAACGATGCCTCTGCGTTAGGACGGACGGCACGGTCCATCTAAAGGGTTCTATGACAAACGATTCTATCCGAAATATAGCCATCATCGCCCACGTCGATCACGGAAAGACGACTCTAGTTGACGCCTTGCTGCGCCAGAGCGGCATTTTTGGCGAACACGAGCACATTGCCGACCGCGTGATGGACTCGGGCGACCTGGAACGCGAGCGCGGCATCACGATCCTGTCGAAGATCACTGGCGTCCGCTACAAGGACTACAAGATCAATATCGTCGACACGCCGGGTCACAGCGACTTCGGCGGTGAGGTCGAGCGCGCCCTCAAGATGGTCGACGGCGTGATGCTACTGGTGGACGCTAGCGAAGGCCCGCTGCCGCAGACGCGCTACGTTCTGGGCAAGGCGCTTGAAGCCAAGCTGACGCCGATCATCGTGATCAACAAGATAGACCGCCAAGACGCTCGCCCCGCCGAGGTCCTAGACGAGGTCTATGACTTGTTCATCGATCTAGACGCCCAGGAAGACCAGCTCGATTTCCCGGTCTTCTACGCTGTCGCCAAAGACGGCTATGCCAAGAAATCGCTGAATGACGATTCCAGCACACTGGCGCCGCTCTTTGAGGCGATCATCGAGCACCTGCCGGCGCCTAAGGGCGACCCCGAGGCCCCGCTGCAGATGCAAGTCGGCAACCTCGACTACAGCGACTACCTCGGTCGCATGGCCATTGGTCGCGTTTTTCAAGGCACGATCCGACTTGGCGACCAGGTCTCTATCTGTAAATTGGACGGTTCCATTCAGAAGACTAAAATCACCAAGCTGTTCTCGTTCGAAGGCTTGAGCCGAGTGGACGAGAAAGAGGCCGGTCCAGGAAATTTGCTGGCGATCGCCGGCGTCGAAGGCATCACCATCGGCGAGACCGTGAGCGACGTAAACAACCCCTTGCCGCGGCCGCCGATGCAAATTGACGAGCCCACGATCGCGATGATGTTCTGCGTGAACACATCTCCTTTCGCGGGCAAGGAAGGCAAATTCGTCACTTCGCGCAATATTCGCGACCGCCTCGACAGGGAACTGTTGACGAACGTCTCCATCCGCGTGGAAGATACCGGCTCTCCGGATTCATTCCGGGTCATGGGCCGCGGCGAGCTGCAACTTGCCATCCTGGTCGAGACCATGCGCCGCGAAGGCTTCGAACTCATGGTCGGCAAGCCCGAGATTCTGACAAGAGAGATCGACGGCGCCTTGCATGAGCCGCTCGAACACCTCACCGTCGATTGCCCCGAAGGTTTTATGGGCATCGTCATGGAGCAACTCGGTACGCGCAAGGCCAAGATGTCGAAGATGGTCAATCATGGTTCAGGCCGTGTACGCCTGGAGTTCGAGATTCCGTCCCGCGGCTTGATCGGACTCCGCAGCCAGTTGCTCACGGACACCAAAGGCACGGCGATCCTCAACTCGATCTTTGCCGGCTACATCCTTTGGCAGGGCGAGATCCCCGCACGGCCGACCGGCGCACTCGTCTCCGATCGCGACGGCAAGACGACTGGGTTCGCTATCTTCAATCTGCAAGAACGCGGCGAAATTTTTGTGCGCCCCGCGACGTCGGTTTATGAGGGTATGATCATCGGCGAGAACGCCCGGCCGAACGATTTGAACGTCAACATCGTGCGCGAGAAAAAACTCACCAACATGCGCGCCTCGAACTCCGAAGAGGGCATCCGTCTTGTTCCGCCACGGGTCCTGAATTTGGAGCAGGCCATCGAGTTCATCAACGAGGATGAATTCGTCGAAATCACTCCCGAGTCGATTCGCATGCGGAAGAAAATACTGTCGTCGAGTTTCCGTAAGTAAAGACACTACTGTCCGGTTAGAAGTCAAATAGAATCAGCTGGTTAGAGTCATCGAGTAAGAGTTGATGGGAGT
>JAQCLD010000105.1 GCA_027592785.1 Acidobacteriota bacterium | reverse complement strand
GGAACTGCTGAAGGAGTATGCGATCGGTCTCAACGTCTTCGACCGGCGAGAGTCCTTCGACCCCCGCACCGACACAATCGTGCGTGTCCAGGCGCGAGGCCTGCGTCAGAGGCTCAAGCGGCACTACTCCGATGAGGGACGGTCCTCGAAACTCGTCATCGAAGTCCCGAAGGGAGGTTACGCGCCGCGGATTCGGAGTAGGCAGGCGGAGACTAGCGGCGCTCCGCGAAGGGCCAGGATTGCGTCCCTTGCGGTGGTTACCTTGTTGCTTGCGATCGGCGGGCTAGGACTACGATCCCCGGTTCCGCCCGAGGCGCCGGCCTTCCTTGCCGAGCGATTTCTCACCTACAGCGCCGGAGAGGAGCGCTCCGCCCGTTTCTCCCCAGACGGCACTCGGATCGCGTACTCCTGGGGTCAGGGCGGCGCCGCCTCACGAGACATCTACGTTCAGTTCGTCGATGCAAATGCGAACAGGCCGGCTCGCGTCACCAGCGACCCGAGGCCTGAAGTGGACCCTGCTTGGTCACCAGACGGAAGTCAGCTTGTCTTCGCGAGAGTTCTCGATACTCCTGCCGAGCCCGGAGAGGTATGGATTCAACTTGTCCTCGCGGCGCCGACTGAAGATTCGTCAGAACAGGTGCTCGACGAATTCGTGGCCTCCCGCAGAAATGGCGTGTACCCTGCGTGGTCGCCAGACGGGCGACATATCGCCTTTTCTTGCAATATCGACGCTCCCACGGGGTCTACCCAGATCTGCGTCTACTCGCTGGATACGGGGAAGGCCTGGCCGTTGACAGGCGGCTCTGACGCCTTGGAGGGCCGGGTCGTCTCCCGGCCCGATGGGTTGGCAATTGCCTTTGAGTCCCTTCGTACCAGCACCATACACACGCTTGAACTGACCGCGGACCTGCAGGCCAGGGGAGCGCTTCAGGACGTAGTGCCCGAGTTCTATGGGCACCCAGTGGGATGGTCTCTCGACAGTGAACGCCTGTACCTCACGGCCAGGTCACCCGCCGGCGAGGGCGGACTTTGGGAAGCACATGTCACAAAGGGCTCTCCTCCTCCACTAATCACCCCCATGACGCGCGCGAAACCGGGGTCTTCGCCCGACCTGTGGGTAGGCCCAGCGGGCGAGATGCGGCTGATCCGTTTGGTTGCCGACCAGCAGTCGGACATTGTGCGGGTGGACTTGAAGGATCCTCTGCACGCCTCAGAGCCGCTCGTTGACGCCCGTGCCAGCGACTACAATCCGCAATTCTCGCCGGATGGCTCTCACTTCGCCTTTGTCTCAACCCGTACGGGTCGAAATGCTCTTTGGGTTGGACTCGCGGACGGCTCACGCCAAGAGTTCTTAACGGAGTTGGGGCCGTATACACTTGCCAGGCCCGCGTGGTCACACAGCGGAACGCAGATTGCGGTCGATTCCATGTTCAAGACGAAGACGATCGATCTCTATGTGGTCGATGTCCCAAAGAAGAGATCCGGTCCGAGCCTCGGGAGGGGGCGTGTTCCGATCTGGTCGAAGGATGGTCGCTGGATCTACTACCGTCCGCGGACGCAACCGCCCGGGGCGGATGACGAGATCTGGAGGCTCAACCTCGAATCTCTCGAGACGGAACTTTTCTTGCGGGGGGCTGGGTCGGGGCGTTTTGGCCTGGCGCACGACTCTCGGACACTGTACTTCACCGATGACCGGAGTCTGATGAAGATTGCCCTGGACCCAGACGGAAGAGCGGTCGGCGAACCCTTAGAAGTCGGCGCGAACACAGGATCCTTCGAGGTGACGCGACGAGGCGTCTATTGCTTGACGTCTTCCGGCGTTGTTCTGCGCTATTCCGAAGCCACGGGTCAAATTGATGAGTTATTCAAACTAGATAACGCAAGAGCAACCGGGGGCATTTCGGTCTCGCCGGATGGCCAGTGGCTGCTCTACACGAGAGCGATACGCTCACGCGCTGACCTCGTGCTTCTTGAAAGCGTCGAATAGTCGTCGGTCGGAATCCCCGGCCGTTTGGGGCAACTTGGATCGCAAAAAAGTGGCCCCACGAATTCTAGGCCCCGGGCAGATTCGACGAGCAGGCCGACGCGACACTTCCGGGTAACGGGACCTACCGGACGATTCGAGTTTGGAGCCATCCGCCGCGCAGACGACGGCCATGCCGCCCCTACCGAGATAGGTGATGGTCTTGGAGTGGCTGATCGTGGAGCCTCTGACCAAGACGCCTCGATTGTAGCTCTAGCGGCCTCGCGAAAAGGCCGTCAGTGCGGACTCCGAGTAACTTCCGACGATGAAATTCGAGGAAATGACCCGATCCGGGGGTTTCTGGAGGGTCAAGACGACCCGTTTCAAGATCCCGAGGGATAGGCACCTTAATTAGTTCCCACTCAGGGGATATCTTCGACGACCGCGAAGTCCTGTTGCGCGAGCCAAACGCTCTCTCCGGCATCCAGCTCGACGTGTGACCAATCCACGCCGGATTCCAATATGAGGAACTCAGCGCCCGCTTGCAACGGCTCGGCCAGTGCCGGTTGGTAGCCGGCGCCGTCGCCCTGCCGGGCCACGCTCTGTTTCGCCGTCAACACACCATGCTGCTGCCCGAACTGGCTGGCGCTGGCGACGGTCAGCAACAGCAGCGCCCCTGCGCCAGCGAAGGCCGCGGCAAGCGTCGACCGCTGAACTCTGCCGGGCCGCAACAAGCGCAGGGACATCAGTCCCCAAGCGAAGGCCCAAACGGCAACGAATGCCGCGCCCTGGTATTTCGCCGTTGTGCTCCAGGTCAAGCCAGCTGCGCGCTGCGTCGTGCCGCTCACACCCAAGTTCGTCGACCACTGGCGTCTCGCCAACGTCAAGTTGTGTTCGATCAACGCATCGCCGGGTAAGAAGCGCAACGCCCGCCGATAATTTAGAATCGCCCGGCCATAGTCGCCCGCGCCGAGTAAACTATTCGCCCAGTCGAAATGCAGACGCCCATTCTGCAATCCGCCCTCGCGAATCAGCCGCTCATAGCGCAACGCCGCCCGCCCGTAGTGCCCACGCGCCGTCGCCGGATCAAGCTCTTTGAACGACTCCCCCGCTTGATACTCCGCGTTGGCCTCCGCGAAAGTCTGCGTCTCTTCCTCAGGCGAAAGCTGCGCCGCCAGCGGGGCCGCGATCAACAACAGCAGCACGGCCAGCCGGCTCATAGCAGACCCTCCAGCTGGTCGATAGACTGGCAAGCTCTAATCGCTCGCGCCACGGTTTCCTCGAAACTCGCCGTCCCCTGCGCACCCGAGAATCGCGCTTCATCGCAAGCCCGAAACACCTGGGCCGACTCCTGCAACAGCTCCGCCGAAGCGCCCTCGTCTCGGAGTCTCCCTTCGACGTCGGCATAGGTCAGCGCCAGCGGAGCGACGCCCAACTTCGCACCCAGATACTCGCGCCACAGCTGTGCCGCATCGTCTGGCGAAGGATCGGTCAGCGACTGCAACTGTTTCAGAGCACGTTGTGCTGCCGCATTCACTCGTACTTCTGGCTGACGCCCCCGGAACCGCAGCAGACCCAGCAGGCTGAGAAAAATCATCGGCGGCGCGGCGATAGCCAACAGCCAAGCGGCGGAAGTAAACTGCCGCACGCCGGGCTTATCCCGAATCAGCGCGTCGGCCGCCTCGTAGTTAGGCGCGAGACGCGGCGGTTCGTTTGTCGCGTTCTGGGTCCAAGGGTCGATGCCGTCCAGGTCGGCAGATGTCAGCATGCGGGTCGCATCCACCGTGATCGGTATCGGATTCGTCCCCGTTACTTCATAGAGGCCAGTCTCGGGGTTGAAGTAGTTCAACGCGATCGCCGGAATTTCTTCAACGTTCAAGCTTCTCGCCCGAATCGATTGGGTAAAGATCTTCGCCCGGCCCTTCACAATCCCTTGCGGGCGCTCGTCGGGAATCGTGAATCCCGTCGCCATTCCCGGACTGAGCGACAAGCTCGGCAGGCGCACGTAGTCCAGGTACTCGGGTCCGCTCAGCGCTACTTCCAAATTGATCGGGTCGCCCACACGCACATCGGTCGGGCTGGCCGCGGCGCTGATGTGGAAAGAACCCACTAGCCCGCTAAAGTTCGCCGGACGCCCCTGTGCGGGCAACGCTGAAACCTCCAGTACCGGTTTGTTCGACGGTACGGCCAGGTCCTCGTAAACCGTCCTGCTAAACAGCGAACTGCCAAACACTCCGCCGAACCCCTGCCGCGTTGGACGCACCGTATTCAGTGCCCGGAACGAGACCGTCGAGGCTGGCAACTCATAACGCCCCGGCTGCTTGGGAATCACCACTTTCACAAAACGAACCGTCAAGAACTCGCGCCCGTCCAGCGTGCCCATCGCTCGCCTGGCGACGACCTTACGACTGTTGACGACGAGTTCCAGCAGATCGTCGGAGGGATTGGTTAAGTAGATGTCCAGATCAGAAATTTCGAAGTTGTCATCGTCTAGGAAGGGCATCCCGAACGACGCTTGATCGACGTTGCGGCCGATGTACCAGGTCGTCGTCAGCAGCAACGGTTGTCCGACGTAGGCCTTCGTCACCGAGAGCGACGCTCGCAGCTTGAAGTCCGCGACCTCTGTTGCCGGACTGACACGAATTGGGATCGCTGCCGTTCGCAGCACATTCCCGTCGACCTGCACGGCGAGGGGCGGGATCGTAAACGTGCCTTCGCTCCGAGGAACGAGCTGATAACGGAACGTATAGCCGCGCTCCACCTGACGGCTCAAGCGCCCGTTGATGATCGTGATCGACTGGCTATTGCGCGACCCTCCTCCGACGTCCTGTATGCGAAAATTTGTATCCAAGGCGGACAGATCGGGCGCCGACGGCGAATCACTGCCGTCCACATCGATCTCCAGCAACACCGATTGACCGGCGTAAACGTCCGTCGAGCTGACCCGCGCCGTGACGCTGGCATTCTGCGCCGTCGCGGAAGAGCTCAGCAGCGCGAACAGCGCAATCAAGACCGGTAATCGTTTGCGCATTACCAGTCTTTCTCCACCGGACGTTGTTGTTGTCCCTGCAGCTGTTGGCGCCGCTGTCTGGCGACGCGCTCCTGATCGAGGATGTCTTCCGGCGTCAATTCCAACGCCTGTAGCGGCTGCGCCTGTCCTTGTTGTTGACCCTCAGTCGGCGGAGGCTGCGACTGCGATTGTTGTTCCTGGGACTGCTGCTCGCCCTGTTGCTGCAACTGCTGCAACGCTTGGCTGAGGTGATTCTCGGCCTGCTGCTGCGAATCCTCGGCCTGCTGCAAATCGCCCTGCGATAATTGCTGAGCGGCCTTCTGTTGCTCTTCGGCAGCTTGTTTGAGGTGTTCCTGCGCCTCCTGGCTCTGCGGCGTTTGGTTCGCCTCGTCGGCTAACTCCTCGGAGCGCTGCTGCAAGTCTTTCTGCCGCTCCGCTTGTTGCTGTTGTTCGCCGTCTGAAGGGTTCTGCTGCGACTCGCGATTGTCTTCGCTCAACTCCTGCTGTTTTTCCAGTTGCTCTTGAACCTGGTCCTGCAAATCGTTCGAGCCCTTGGACTGTTCCGGCGACTGTTGTGCTTGCTGCTTCAATAACTCGCTCAGCCGGGAGCGGGCGATCTGCAGATTTTCCGCCGCCGCTGTCAGTTTGGGGTCTCGTCCCAGCGCCTGCCGGTAAGCGGCCGCGCCTTGCGTCAACTTGTCGACGCTGGCCTGCGGCTCGTACTTCTGCGATGTCTCGGCGCCTTTGAGCAGGGCGTTGCCCAAGTTGAATAAGCTCTTGGCTTCTAGTTGCGAATCCCCGGCGGCCTTGGCGTCGAGCGCGGCCGCGCGGAATGCCTCCGCCGCGCTGTCATGCTCGTCCTTGCGGTACAGCGCTGTGCCCTCGTTGAACTTGCCCAGGGCGTCTTGCGGGGCCTCAGCCTGCGCTTGCCTATAGGCGTTCAGCGCCTCGTCAAACTCCCCTGCTCGATATGCTTCGTTGCCTGTCTTGACCAACGAACGCAGCGATTCCGCCTGCACGAGGATCGGCAGCACAAGCAACACGGCGAGCAAGCGCATCGTCATCGGGCCGCGCCCCCGGCAACCCGCCGCCTGGCCATTGCCACATCGAAACAAAGCAGCGCGAAGGCCAATGCGAGAAAGATCTGAAACCGTTCTTCGTACGAGTCGACGATCTCCGTCTGGAACGTTCGCTGGTCCGCCGACTCAATCAACTTCGAATAAATGTCTCCCAAGTCGATCGCGCCGGTAGCCACATTCAAATAGCGCCCGCCAGGCGTTGCCGCCGTCATCTGCTTGAGCGTTGCCGCATCCAACTTGCTCCACACTTCTTCCCCTTGATAGGAAAGGAATGTCTCGCGTCCCGCGCCGGTCAGAATCGGAATGCGCCGACCAGTGTTCTCGTCGCCCAAACCAATGGCGATCAGTCGCACTCCACGCTCGCCCGCCTGCTGCGCCGCTTCCACCGGGTTGCTGTCCTGGTCTTCGCCGTCCGTAATTAAAATGATGTCGCGATACTCGCTCGGGTTTTCGTCGAAAACCTCCGTCAGCGCCTTGCGCATCGCGTCGCCAATCGACGAACCGCCGCGCGGCACGCTGTCCGGCGTCAGCTCATCCAGCGCCATGCGAAAGAACCCATAGTCAATCGTCAGCGGACACTTTACCGATGCCGTCCCCGCAAATGCCACCAGCGCCACGCGATCGCCTTCCATGCGCGATGCCGCGTCCTGCACCGCCAGCTTGGCCCGCTCCAGCCGGTTGGGACGCAAATCGTCCGCCAACATGCTGCGGGACACGTCAATCAGAAAGACGACATCGCGCCCGCGCCGGGTCACCTCTTGCGCGCTGCGGTTCCATGCCGGCCTGGCCAGCGCGACCACTACCAACGCAGCTCCCAAGAACAGCAACACTCCGCGCCAGCTCCCGCGGCGACCGTGGGCATCGCGCCAGCCGAGCAACTGCAACGCTTTGTGGCGCTGCTTCGCGCCGTACCACAGCAGCAACGCCAGCGCCGGCAGCAACGCCAGCCAGTAGAACGCATTCGGCGCCAACCAGCGCAGGCCGCTCATGGAACCCTCCGCAACACCGTCGTGCCCAGCAAAGTTTCAAATCCGATCAATAACAAACCGGCTAATGCGAACGAAGGGAACAACTCGCGATAGTCCAAATAGCGCAAGGACTGAATCTCGCTCTTCTCCAACTCGTCGATCTCCTGATAGATCTCTATCAACGATTCCGAATTCGTCGCCACGCGATAAATCCCGCCGGTGCTCTCGGCCAAATCGCGCAGCGGCTTGTCGTCCACGCCGGGCGTGTTCGGCTGCGTGTAGGACCCAAAGGCCGTCGCGACCCGCCGCGAACCGCCGACGCCAATCGCGTAAACCTTCACGCCCCATTCCGCCGCCAATTCACCCGCCTGCTCCACGCTGCGCTGTCCGGCGTTGTTCTCTCCGTCCGTCAATAAAATGACGACTTTGCTCTTGATTTGGTAGGTCGTCGGCTCGCCTGTCTTTTCCGCCAGCGATTCCTCGGCCTTGTACAACCGCGCTGCCGCTAGCGCTACTGCGTCGCCTATCGCCGTCCCGTCTTCTTGACGCTGCTGCACCAAGGTCACATTGCCGATCAAAGCTTCGAGCGCATCGTGTGAAAGCGTCAGCGGGCAAATCGTGTCCGGGAATCGCGCAAACGTGATCATCCCCACCAGGTCGGTCGGACGCCCCGGCAAATCACCCCCGGCGTCGACGAAATCCTCAAAAACGCTCTTCACCACATCGAGCCGCGTTACCGTCCGCCCGCGGTACTGCATCTCCTCGGCCATGCTCGACGAGCGGTCGACGACCATTTCTATCGCTATGCCGCGGCTGATGTCGCGAACTTTCTCCGTGCCAAACTGCGGCCTGGCCAAGGCCACCACAATCAGCGCCAAGGCAAGCGCTCGCATCGCGGGCATAAGCGGCAACAAATGCTGACGCAGCGACGCGCCCGAAGCGCGCACAATACCCAGGGAAGGGAAGCTCCAGCCCAACGGTCCCTTGCCGCGGCGCGCCCACAGGTACGCCGCCGGTATCGCCGCCAGCAACAGAAACATCCAAGGTGACGCAAAGCGCATCATGAGCGGACTAACCTCATTCTAAGGTCCGTTTGACCGGGCTCGGAACATCGTCGGTTTCCACCACGAACTTGCGGCAAGCCTCCGCCGCCTCTCGCGATTGCTCGGCCCGCGGCGCGTACTTGGCGAACTTCACCAGATCCGAACGGCGCAGGAAATCCTGCAACAACAACTGCTGCTCGGAATTGAACACTCGCTGATTCGGCAGGCCCGCCAGAAACTCGTCCGTCGTCTGCTCCTGCGCCCTCAGCGTAAACCGCCGCTCAATGTATTCGCGCAGAATATCCGACAGTTCGAAGTGAAACGCCCGGTGGTCGCCCGCCGCCAACAGTTCCGAGGCATTCAGCGCATCGAGGCGTGCCAACGCGGCCTGTCGCGGTGGAATTGGCGGCGCCGCCCGCTCTTGGGCCGCCTTCGGTTTGCGGAACCATTTCCACCAAACGAACGCGCCGACCACAAGCGCCACAGCCAGCAGCCCGCCGAGTTTCCATTCCAGCGGGATGGGCGCTTCGAGTGGCTCCTCGATATCGCGCAGTTCCGGCGTTGTTCCCGGGTCGTCCGCCAACAGTGACGTGACCTTCACCGCAATCGCCGTCGACCGCAACGTCAACAGCTGCCCGTCAGCCAACGTGGCGTCCGCCTGCAGCACGGGGATCATAAAATCCCCAGCCGCCGCCGGCGCCAGTGTTATGCGCTGTTCGGCCGCAAGCCGATTCCCCGCAAGCAAACGTGGCGGGTCCGTCTCTTGGGACTCAACCAGAAAATCGCCCAACACCGTACCTGGCGCGGGTAGCGCAATTTGTGCGTCCTCGGGATACGCGACTTCGATTGTCAGCTCCAGCACGTCCGCCGCGGATATCTCGACCCGGTCCAAGGAAACCGTCAGCCGCAGCGGGCCCTGCTCGAAGCTCTGCTCGATTGCCGGTTCTGTAGCTTCAGGCTGCGGGGCGCCGCAGGCCCACAAGCCGACGACGACGGCCGCGACCGCAACGCGTCTCACAGGCGACGCTCCCTACGGCGAAAAAACGAAATCAAGTCCAGCAGATAGTCTTCCCCAGCCGTCACCCTGATCTGATCGATCGACAACTGCCGGAACGACGATTCGAGCGACTTATTGCGCTCCATCGCCAGCGCCTTGAAACGCTTGCGCACCGAGGGTGCGCTCGAATCGAAAATGCGCCGCTGTCCCGTCTCCGCGTCGGTCAACTCGATAAGACCGACGTTGGGCAACTCCGCTTCGTGAGGATCGTTCACCGACACGGCCACCACGTCGTGGCGCCGCGAAAGGACTTTCAGCGGCTTGTCATAGCAGCTGTCCAAAAAGTCGGAGACGATAAAGATGATCGACTTGCGATGCGTAATGCGTCCCGCGTACTCCAGCGCCGCCGTCAGGTTCGTCCCTTTGCCCTGCGGCTTGAACTGCAGCAAGTCCGTCACCAGACGCATCACGTGCGTCGAGCCTTTCTTCGGCGGAATGAACTTCTCCACCCGATCGGTAAACGCGATCAGCCCGACCTTGTCGTTGTTGCGGATCGCTGAGAACGACAACAGCGCGCACAGCTCTGCCGCCACTTCGTTCTTGCGCTGTGCTTTGCTGCCGAAGTCGCCCGACGCCGACAAGTCGACAATCAGTAGCACCGTCAGCTCGCGTTCTTCGACGTAGCGTTTGATGAACGGCTTGCCCATGCGCGCCGTCACGTTCCAATCGATGGAGCGGATCTCGTCGCCCGGCGCGTACTCGCGCACTTCGTCGAACTCCATCCCGCGCCCTTTGAAAACGCTGTGGTATTCGCCGGCGAGGACGTCGTTTACCGCCCGCCGAGAGTGGATCTGAATCAGGCGGATCTTCTTGGCGAGATCCTTCGAGATCATGGAACTTCTACAGCGTCGAGTACCTGGCGGATGATGTCTTCCGAAGTCGTCTCCTCGGCTTCGGCTTCGTAGGTGACGACCACGCGGTGGCGCAACACGTCCCAGGCGATCGACTTCACGTCTTGCGGCGTCACGTAGCCGCGCCCGTCGAGCAGCGCGTGCGCCTTGGCGGCCAGCGCCAGAAAAATAGTGGCGCGAGGCGAGCCGCCGTAACGAATCAGATGATCCAGCTGCAGCCCGTACTTAGACGGCTTGCGCGTCGCCTCGACCACGCTGACGATGTACTCCTCGACCTTGGGGTCGATATAGATCTCGTCCGACAAGCTGCGTAGACGCAGGATGTCCGCGGGTTCTACGAGAGGCTCCACGTCGACCTGCGGCGCCGACTTGGCCATGCGTCTCAGGATCTCTAGTTCTTGCTCGCGGGTGGGATAGTCCACCTTGAGCTTGAGCATAAAGCGGTCGACCTGCGCCTCGGGCAGCGAGTAAGTGCCCTCTTGCTCGACAGGGTTCTGAGTGGCCAGCACCATGAACGGCTGGGGCAGCGGGAAGGTCGTGTCGCCAATCGTCACCTGGCGCTCTTGCATCGCTTCAAGCAGAGCGCTCTGCACCTTCGCCGGCGCGCGGTTGATCTCGTCCGCCAGCACGATGTTGGCGAAGATCGGTCCCTTCTTGGTCGTAAAGGCGCTCTCGGCTGGGTTGTAGATCAGCGTGCCGATCAAGTCGGCGGGCAACAGATCAGGCGTGAACTGCAAGCGTTGGAACGACGCATTGATCACCCGCGAAAGCGTCGTCACCGCAAGCGTCTTGGCCAGGCCCGGAACGCCTTCGATCAACACATGGTTATTCGAGAGCAAGGCGACAAAGAGCCGCTCGATGAGCTGCTCCTGGCCAACGATGACCTTACCCAGCTCTTGCCGGACTCGATCAAGAAGGTCGCGCTCGGCGACGACCCGTTCGGTTACTCCTTGTACATCGGCTGACAAGTTTCAATTCTATCGCGCTGGCACCCGCGGTTGGCTGGTCCATGTGAGAGTCAGGACCAAGAGGTCAAGCATTCTGGTTGGCAGTTCCGCCGTGTGCGTGTGGCCGCTATACTTTGGGTTCAGGCCCATTGGTGTCGTTGGAACAGAACGCTTGCCCCACAAGACTTGGAATCGGGAAGAGACGATCCAAAGATTCTGCGATTGCATTTTTGACGAGCCGCAGTGTAAGACCGAAGAGGTTCTCAAGGCTATCTATCGATTGGACTGTTGGCGGGAGGCCCTTGACTGTTTCGCAGCAGGCCCCGAGTCCGATATCGAGAAGGGGCGGGCTCTTCTGTCATTCTGGACTTCTTGGGGAACTCAGGACTTATCACAAGGTTCCAACGCCAACGCGATTCATCTAGTTGATACGTTTCGCCGACTGTTGCCGCCGTACGCGGGACCGGAAGTGACACTGTATCGGGGCGAGGCCCAAGAACGACACGAATCCGGCAAGTATGGACTTTCCTGGTCTCCGAACCAGAGCGTTGCAGAGCCCTTCGCATACGGACGTTGTTACCAGGAAGGCATTGATGGCGTGCTCCTTAAGATCCAGGCCACCCCGAATCTGATCGTCTTGTCGGTCAATGAGTACGCGGATACCGGCGTCAAACCGGACGAAAATGAATATATTCTGGACCCTCGGTTGGTCCTTGGATCGGCGTCCGTCGTGTCCCTGTGGGAGATTCCGGACTGCATTGAGCGCAAGGTGTCCGGTACTTAGGCCTAAGCCCTAGTCCTTGTCCTGCCGATCTACCTATGTCGGCATCGAGGCCGGCATCCCGCAAAAAATGATTTCGACTCTAGACACTCCTAGTCGCCAGGTTATATTTAATTTCAAGGCGCCCTTCTTGCACTACTTGTGCTCCCAACTTGTTCGGCTGCGGCCCAAAGACCGCGGCCACCCGCCGGAGACGGTGCTGCTGGAGGAAATCTCTGCCAGCGGCGTTGTGCTGTCCGGCGCCAGCAACTACCGCAAAGGAGATCAGTTGGTGATGGCCGCCGACGGTATCGAGGCCGATCTCACAGTCTCCGAAAGCGAGGCGCGCGAGAGCGGATTCACGCTGAAAGGGACCTTCGGCCGAGGCTACCACTGGAGCCCGCAAGCGTGGACTCCGGCGCACCTGCTCGAGCTGAAAAGTGCGCCGAAGGCCAAGGCTGCCGAAGCTTCCTAGCTAGCTTTGGCGATACGACGGCGTTCTGTGAGAACGCGTTCCGTCAAGCCGTTCGGTTCTGGACGGCCCTCAAAGACAAGTTGCAGCGCGGCCTGATATCCCTGGCTGGAACGGAAATCAGGGGCCATGTTCTTGTACTTCGGGTCGCCTGCATTCTGGCGGTCGACGGCGACCGCCATCTTCTCGAAGGCCGCGATCACCTGCTCGCGCGTCACGACCTTGTGGTGCAGCCAGTTGGCCATATGCTGACTGGAGATGCGCAGCGTTGCGCGGTCTTCCATCAGGCCGACATCGTGGACGTCAGGCACCTTGGAGCAGCCGACGCCTTGTTCGACCCAGCGAATGACGTAGCCGAGAATCCCCTGAGCGTTGTTCTCCAGTTCGCTCTCGATCTCTTTGGCGGTGAGCGTGCGGTCGCCGAGCAATGGCGGGGTGAGTATGTCACCCAGGCTAGCTCGCTTGCGGCTGGCCAGCTCCTGTTGACGGGCCGAGACGCTGACGTCGTGGTAGTGCAGGGCGTGCAGCGTCGCGGCCGTCGGGGAGGGCACCCAGGCGCAGTTGGCGCCTGCCTTGGGGTGGCCCACCTTAGCGGCCAGCATCTCTTTCATCATGTCGGGCATTGCCCACATGCCTTTGCCGATCTGCGCCTTACCGGGCAGGCCGCACTCGATGCCGATGTCGACGTTCCAGTCCTCGTAGGCCAGCATCCAAGGAGTGTTCTTGATCTCCATCTTGGGCAGCATCGGGCCTGCCTCCATGCTGGTGTGCATTTCGTCGCCGGTACGATCGAGGAACCCGGTGTTGATGAAGACCACCCGATCGCGGGCCTCATAGATGCAGCGCTTGAGGTTCACCGTCGTGCGGCGTTCCTCGTCCATGATGCCGATCTTCAGCGTGTTGGCAGGTAGCCCGAGCGCTGTCTCGACGCGTCCGAACAGTTCGCACGTGGCGGCGACCTCATCCGGGCCGTGCTGCTTCGGCTTGACGATATACATGCTGCCCGAGCGGCTGTTGCGCAGCGGGCTGAGCTTCTTCAAGTCATGCAGCGCGCAAAGCGTGGTGACCATGCAGTCGAGGAAGCCTTCGGGGATCAGCGAGCCGTCCGCCGCCGTCACCGCGTCGGTGTACATGTGCGCGCCCACGTTGCGGACCAATAACAAACTGCGGCCGTGCAAAGTCAGCGGCTGCCCCTTGGGCGACGTGTAGCTGCGGTCGGGGTTGAGGCGACGGGTAATCGTCCGTCCACCTTTCTCCAGACTGGCCTCAAGGTCGCCCTTCATGATGCCCAGCCAGTTGCGGTAGACGACGGTCTTGTCGGCGGCATCGACGGCGGAGACCGAGTCTTCGCAGTCTTGGATCGTGGTCACCGCGGATTCGAGGTCGACGTCCTTGAGTCCCGCCGGGTGAGACTTGCCGACGATATGGTTCTTGTCGAATTGCAGCTCGATGTGTAGATGATTGTGCTGCAGCAAGACCGACTTCAGCCCGGCATCCCCTTGTATGAATCCCACGAACTGAGCGGCATCTTTCAGACCGGTCGTTTCGCCGCCCTTCAGCGTGACGGCCAGGCTCTCGCTGTCGACTGCTATGCCTGCCATGTCGGCGTACTTGCCCGAGGCCAGCGGCACGTGCTTGTCGAGAATCTCGTTGACCATGTCGACGACCTTCTGGCCGCGGACCGGGTTGTAGCCGCCGGACTTTGTCGCTCCGCCGTCTTCGGAGATCACGTTAGTGCCGTAAAGCGCGTCATACAAGCTGCCCCAACGGGCGTTGGCCGCGTTCAAGGCGTAGCGCGCGTTGTCGACGGGCACCACCAACTGCGGACCGGCGACCGTACCAATTTCAGGGTCCGCGTCGCCCGTCTGGATCGCGAAATCCTCTGGCTCCGGAAGCAGGTAGCCGATCTCGGAGAGAAAGGCCTTGTACTCGGCTGGATCGATGGCCTTGCCGGCCCGGGCGACGTGCCACTTGTAGATGGTCGCCTGGAGTTCGTCGCGGCGCTTGAGCAGGTCGCGATTCTTCGGGCCGAGGTCGGCCAAGATGGCGCTCAGCCCCTGCCAAAATTCCGCGGCGGTGACTCCGGTGCCCGGAGCGGCCTCTTTCTCAACAAACTCGGCCAGACCGCGCTCAACGCGGAGCCCGGCGATCTCAATGTAATCGGACACAGCTAATATCTCCTCTCGTAACGCTAAGGGCCTATCGTACAGCAACCGCCTGGGAGGGTGGTCCCACCCCAAATCCGTCGGTAAGGATTAGGGCGAGGGCGCGGTAGGGGTGAGCGAAGGTGTCGGGATGGCCGG
>JAQCLD010000104.1 GCA_027592785.1 Acidobacteriota bacterium | reverse complement strand
CCCCTGGCCGTATCTCGCCTAGCCAGGGATCTTCTGGTTCTATGTATAGCACCCCGTGTCAAGTGCGGCGGCGCTAAGACCCGCCGCTCACGCGGCTGGGCTCGGGTCGCTGGAGATTTGCGTGGGTTGGGGAGGGAGGGGTCCGATCATGGTTTCTCTCAATTGAGGATGCGCAACGCGTTGTCCCGATACAGCGCCCGCAGAACATCGTCCGGCAGCTCGAGCCCGTAAAGCATCCACCAGCTCTGACCAGGCAGATACTCGTCCGCCGTTTCGAGAACTTGCCAGAACGACCGGTACATTTCCGCCTCGCGCCCTCTATCGGTTCCGAACAGGATGCGATCTTTGAATTTCTTGAAAAATACTGACGCCCGGCGCGGCTGGCGCCCAAACTCGTACTGTCGGGCAGCCATGTCGAGATACAGGTTCGGAAAGGCTTCCATCGTCTGGGTCAAGGACGCCAGATCGTGCCCCTGATTCGAGAGATGGCAGGCGATCACGATGTTGTTTGGATGCCGCGTCAAGAAGCGATCGCGAATCTTTAGAACCTCTGCGTGAGTCGGGCTATTGCGGCCGTACTGGTTGTAACGCTGGAACCCCGGCGTGCGCTCTTGCGTGCGGTCCGGCGGCTCCCATGCTGAAGGGTGATCGGCAAAGTGAATGTTCACCGGCAGCTTCAACTCTTCCGCTTTCTTCCAGAACAGGTCCAGCCTGGGGTCGTCTGGATGCAGCCGCTGGTCGGGCGTTAGTGAAGGGTCGGAGGTGAAACCAAATCCCTTGTCGCTCAGCTCCCCCAGGCCCCGAGCGCCCATGCGATAGCAGCGCTCGAGTTCGGCTACGGCGCGTTGGGGATAGTCCGGCGCGTTGATGCCTTCCTTCAGAACTCCCGCGAAAAGCACGAAGCGCTCCGGATAGGGCTTCAGGTAGAGCTCCACCGCCTCGTCGAAGCGGTCTCCGACCGCGCCCGTCATGATGACCGTCTTCTCGACGCCAACCTCGTCCATCACGCCCACCCATTCGGCGACCTCCTCCGGAGTTCGGGCGTAGACATGGCCGTGCACGTCAATCACCGGATAGCGCGCTTGGCGCACGTCGGTTAACGGCACGATTAGAGAAGACTTTGGTTGCCACTCACCGACCGGCACCGCGCTCATCTTCGCGATCGCGGCCTCGTTTTCGTTTGGGTTTGTGGATTGGGTTTGTTGTGCGTGAACTACCCCGACGGTCAGCAGCAACAAGGCGATCAGCGTCGCCGCAAAGTCCAGCTTGATGTGTTTGGATGTCATGGCTTCCAGCCTCGCGGCCCTAGTATACAGGGGTGCTGCGGAGGGAAGGGGGGACGACGCCCACGTTTCTTGCTATGGGCGGATTGACGAAAGGGGAAGCGTTTTCAGGCCCGTTCACGGCCTTTGGGTCCGGTTGCCGGAAGCGGGTACCGGGTTCTCTCGCTGATTCTCGTGCTTGCCGCCGGACTTCAAGTAGCTGATCATCGGATTCGGTACACGGCTCCGCAGAGGTAGGCGATACTACACTGAAATGTTTCGAACTTCGTTGCTGGCATCAACCACAATTTTTCTTGTGCTCGTCACTGCGCCGGCCCAGGCCCAAACACAAGCGGTCGCCGCGCGCGAAGACCTTGCCAAAGCGGTGCAAATCGCTCAGAGCCTAGAATCGGAGCCGTTGGGGAAGCAGGCCAAGGATCAGAGGGCGTGGTTGATGCTATGGCTAATCGAGGTGCCGGATGTCACCGTCAAAGCTTGCAGTCATCTGCTCGGACCTCTTGTTGAGTCCAAGAAGAACTACAGTTCTGAACTTTTGGCGCAAATGCTCGGGTCTTCTGCCGCTTTCATCATTTCAAACCCGGACAAGTCAAAGGACGATGTAGCCGTTTACGCTGCTGGACTCAAAGGCTCACTCCGCGCATACGAATCAATCCTCAAGATCAAGCCGAAAGCGGGATGGCCATTCCTTGATGACCTCATTGAGAAAAGAACGAAGGGCGAATTGACCGAATTTGTTCGACAAGCTGCCGTGCAATGTAAGTAGGGCTCCATCTTCACGGGTCTACCCCCACTGATTGCGAGCCGCCCCACGTGCGGGATCGCGCTGTATCTGGTTCGTCGGGGATTGAAGAAAAGGGAAGCGTTTTCGGGCCCGTTCACGGGCCTCATGGTTGGGCGTTTATGCCTGGTTGCCGGAAGCGGCACGCGCGATTCCCTCTTCAGCCCGCTTTAGCGGGCTTGCCAAGGGGGCCTAACTGATCATGGAATCTTACCGGCGGCATGGTCTGACCATTCTGCGTCCTTCCCGCCGAGCCGCCCTGGCGGGCGGTAGCGCAGCCTCACGACTGCGCCTCTGTTTCCGGATCAATGGGCGGATTGAGGGAGGGTCACTGCGCCAACTTCAAATTCGGTTGCGCGCGCAGGTCAAGCGGCGATGATTCGCCGCGCAACAATCTTGGATACGCCGCCGCTGCGATCATCGCTGCGTTGTCGGTTGAGAGGGCCAGAGCCGACGTATAGACTGGCACCGGCAACGACTGGAACCGCGCCCGCAGCCCCGAGTTAGCCGCCACGCCGCCGCACAATATCAGCGACCGGGCGCCCGTCTCATCGGCAGCCACGGCGGCTCGCAACAACAACTCTTCAATCACGCGGTATTGGAACGAGGCAATCAAATCCAGCGTCGCTTGCGGCGTCGCCTGCCGCGCTTCTTCGACGCCGATGCGTCCCCTGCCCTTCAACGCGTCACGCCGCTCGGCAATCTCTTCCGCCATGTCGCTGGCTTGCACGTGTCGCAACACGGCCGTCTTGAGCCCTGAAAAACTCATGTCCAGCTGATTGCCTTTCATCCGCGTACCCGGCAGCGCGACTCCTTTCGGGTTCCCAAACGGCGCCAGCAGATCCAGCAGCGGTCCGCCCGGATAGGGGTACCCCAACAGCTTGGCGACTTTATCGAAGGCCTCGCCCGCCGCGTCGTCCCGGGTCTTACCCAACAGCGAGTAGTCATAGCCCTGCTCGGCCGTCTCTTCGATCAAGAACAAGTGGGTGTGCCCGCCGCTGACGACCATGGCGATCGCCGGCAATTCCGCCGGACTACCCGCCCGGCGCTGCTCCATCACCACCGCGTGAATATGACCCTCGAGGTGATTGATGCCGATAAAGGGCTTGCCCAGCGCCAGCGCCAGACCTTTTGCGTAAGTCAAACCTACTAGAAGACAGCCGACCAGGCCCGGTCCGTAGGTCACGGCGATGGCGTCGAGGTCCGTATACTGCATGCCTGCGCGCTCCAAGGCTTCGCGCACCACCGGCGTAATCGCGTCCAAGTGCTGCCGCGAGGCCAGCTCAGGCACAACGCCGCCGTAGCGGGCATGTACGTCGAACTGCGAGGCCACGACATTGGACAGTTCGCGTTCGCCGTCCACGACGACAGCCGCGGCCGTCTCGTCGCAAGACGTTTCGATACCCAGAATGTTCATGAAAAAGCCGAAGGAGGCGAAAGGAGCGATGCGGATGCCGGAGGCACGATCGTCCGCGCTGGAACCGTGTCCAGCGCGGACGTCGGCGGCCGCTAGCTGACCTAGCGACTCTTGTTTAGCAGGAACGGTTAGCCGTCGTGGCAACCTGTCCGCATGAGGTACGCCCCGCTACTGGAAAGCGGGACTGAACATTAGAGGAACAGTGTTAGGTATAGGTCACCTCGCCAGCTAATCGTTCGTATCTACTGCTACAGTCATTCATTTGCTGGATCACCTCCTTTGGCCAGTGTTGTTCTTATCCTAGATATCAGGCCTTTCCCTAGTCAAACGGTTGTACTAAGCGGCCCTAGACTGGCTGGGAATGTCCCTTGCCATCCGCGCTGCCGGGCTGCACAAGAGCTACGGCGGGAAGCCTGCCGTTCAAGGCCTCGATCTTGAGGTCCGCCGAGGCGAGTTTTTCGGTTTCCTGGGCCCCAACGGCGCGGGCAAGACCACCACCATCCACGCTTTGACCGGGGTCATTGAAGCCACCTCAGGCGAGATCGAAGTGCTGGGGATGAGGGTTCCCGACGAGATCATCAACGTCAAACGCCAGATTGGCGTGGTGCCTGACGAGAACGTCCTATTTGACCGCCTGACTGGCTCCGAATTTCTCGAGTTTGCCGGACGCATGTACGGCCTGGACCGCGACGTGGCCGCGCAACGCTCTAAAGAACTCATGGAGCTGTTCGAACTCGACCTGCGCGCCGATACGCTCATCGCCGGTTACTCCAAAGGCATGAAGAAACGCGTCGCCCTGGGCGCGGCGCTGATCCATCGCCCGAGCCTGTTCCTGCTCGACGAACCGTTTGAAGGCGTCGACCCAGTTGGCGCGCGGCTGATGAAAGAAATCTTGCAGCAACAAGTCGCTCACGGCGCGACTGTCTTTCTTACGTCGCACGTGCTCGAAGTCGTCGAACGGCTCTGTACGCGGGTCGCCATTATCAACAACGGAAGCATCGTCGCCGAAGGCGCGGTCGGCGAGCTGCGCAATGCCGAAGAGACGCTCGAAGATATCTTCGTGCGCGTCGTCGGCGGCGAGAAGGAGATGGCGGCCCTGGCCTGGCTGTGAGCGGACTCCCTCAGATTCGCGCGCTGCTCAGCTTGCAGCGCAAAGCGATGGTCAATGCGTTTCGCGAACACGCGGGCCGCAATGGCCTCGGCGTGTCCATCCTGATAAGCACGCTGTGGTGCGCCGTGTGGCTGTCGCTTGCAGGCATCTGCTGGGTGACGCCGCACTACATCGGCGTTGCCGATATCGAAGAAGCCCTGCCCGGTCTGCTGCTCTTCGCCATGGGCTACTGGCAGCTCGCGCCGGTCGTCACCCTATCGCTCGGCGTATCGATCGATATGCGTAAGCTGACCTACTATCCGGTGCGGACGCCGACGCTGTTCGTCGTCGAGTGCCTGTTGCGCATCTGGACCGGCTTCGAAGTCATCATCGTGCTGTGCGGGCTGTTCCTGGGCCTGATCACGGCCGGCTCGGCGCACCCCGTGCTGCTGGCGGTTGCACTGGTGATGTTCCTGACGCTAAACGTGTTCATCTCCGCGGGCATGCGCAACTTGATCGAACTCATTTTCCGCAAACGGCTGCTGCGCGAGGCGGTGCTCGTGTTGCTGGTCACGGCGACCGTCTTGCCGCAAATGATCTTCTTCTCGATGCGCTTCCGCGACGTCGCTCAGTCGGCGGTTCGCAATCAAGTCGAGATCCCGCTGTGGATGTCGCCGCCCGGCTTAACCGCGGCCATCGCCATGGGCCAAGCGACGACTCCCGATGTATTGATCTTCATCGCGATGATCCTGGCATCAGCGGTATTCGGGTACCTCTTCTTTGCCGGCACGAACCGGCTAGCAGCTTCTGAATCGGCGGCGGACCAAGCGCCGCGCCCGGCCGCGCAAGGCGCCTTCGATAAGGTTTTCGGACCGCTCACTGCCCTGGCGATGCGCGTGCTGCCTGATCCTGTGGGCGCGTTGACCGAGAAAGAAATCAAGTACCTGTGGCGTAGTCCGCGTTTTCGTACGCCATTCTTCATGGGCTTCACTTTTGCGGTAATCGCTTGGGCCCCGATCATGCATCAAGTGCAGCCGCCGTACGGCGATTGGATGCGCGCCAGCGCGCCATCCATGATTTCGATGTATGCGTTTCTGCTGCTCGGTCCGGTGCTGTTCCTCAACCGATTTGGCTTTGACCGCGCGGCTTCGCGCTTCTATTTTTGGATGCCGATCGAAGTCGGCCAACTGCTGCTTTCGAAGAATCTCGCGACGGCTTTCTTCTGCTACTGCGAACTCTTTTTGATCTCGGCGATCTGCGCCGTCATCGGCATGGAGATTACGATGCGCTCGGTGATTGAGGCTGTTTTCGTCGGAGCGATCTCGTTGCTGTGGCTGTTGGCAGTCGGCAATCAGATGTCCGTGCGCGAACCGGTTCCCAGTAACCCTGATCGCGTGTCGCACAGCAACGCCGGCAACGGCCTGCGCGGCATCGTCCAATTTTTCGCTTTTCCTCTTTCGTTGTCTCCGGTCTTCGCGGCGCTGGTCTACCGCTTCTTCGGCGGCAGCGATCTGGGTTTCGTCAGCATTCTCGGCGGCGCAGCCGGCAGCGGCGTCATCGTCTACTACCTCTCGTTCCTGAACGCCTCGGCCTACGGCCTCACCAATCGCGAAACCATCGTCAGCAGGCTCTCCTCCAGCCAAGGGCCGCTAGCCGCTGAATAGCGTCCCCACCCCGAAGGGACTGGCGCCGCGCAAGCGGTATCCTGGTGCGGACGTGCCTGCGCGCTCGAAAGTTCTCGGCTTCATGTTTGGGTTGACGCTGGTCACTTACCTGGACCGCGTCTGCATCTCCGCCACGGCCACCGTGATGTCGGCCGAGCTGGGCCTGGATAAGGCGCAGATGGGCGACGTTTTTTCCGCTTTCGTGCTGGGCTACGTGCTGTTTGAGATTCCCGGCGGGTGGTTGGCGGATCGCTTCGGCGCGCGCACGCTGCTGACTCGAATCGTGCTCTGGTGGTCGGCCTTCACCGCACTCACGGGCCTGGCCTGGAGCTATGGCAGTCTGCTGGCGATTCGCTTCCTGTTTGGCTGCGGCGAAGCTGGCGCTTTCCCTGGTTGCGCTTCGGCGATTTCGCGTTGGTTCCCGTTCGCCGAGCGCGGACGGGCGCAGGCCGTGATCATGGTTGGCTCGCGAATCGGCGCCGCTTTCGCGCCGGGCGTGGTGATCGCGCTGATGGCGTTGACGGGTTGGCGGCCTGTGTTCTGGATCTTTGCGGGACTTGGCGTCGTGTGGGCGGCGCTTTGGCAGAGGTGGTATCGCAACACTCCTGAAGAGCATCCCGACGTTACGCCCGCCGAGCTCGAAGCGATCCGGGAGGGACGCGTCACCCAATCCCACGCCAAAGCTGACTGGGGCGCACTGCTTCGCTCGCGCAATGTTTGGATGCTCTGCCTGATGTACTCCGGCTATACCTGGGGGCTGTATTTTTATCTGACTTGGCTGCCTACGTATCTCGAAGAGGGGCGCGGCCTGGGCTTGAACTTGGTCGGCCTGGCAGCGGCTGGCCCGTTCTTGGTTGCCGCCTCAGCTAACTACTTCGGCGGCTGGCTGACGGACCGGCTGAGCCGAACGGTGCCGCTGCGTTGGGCGCGGCGCGGGCCGGCTGTCGCTGGCCTGCTGCTGGCCGCTGTGTTTATCGCCATTGCTGCCGAAGCGCAAAGCAATACGGTCGCCCTGATCGCGTTGGCTTTGAGCTTCGGCTGCTCGGACTTGATCTTGCCGATCTGTTGGGCGACTTGCCTCGACGTGGGCCGCGAACAAGCGGGACTGGTCTCGGGAACGATGAACTCGTTGGGCCAACTGGGAGCCGTCGCGGCGCCGGCGGTGATCGGCCGCATTGTCGAGTCGACGGGCTCTTGGGAGCTGCCACTGTTGATTTCGGCCGGCTACTACGTAGTCTCCGCTGCGGCCTGGTTCGGCATCAATGCCGAAGGACGATTGCGGGCTAGCGGCTGACCCCATGTGTCCCAGAAGGTGCGGCAATTTGTAGGTGAAGGGCTGTTGGCGTCCTTGTTTGGACCCGTATTTGTAGGCAATGTCTCCGGATGTCCGCGTTTGCCGAGGCAAAACAGGGTTAAGTTGTTGAAGGCATTGAATACAGGCTGTTTGCGAGCAGCGCAGATGGATACTTCGGGCCATTCGGCTCGGCCTGGTTGAAGCGCTGAGACGGAGTTAACGCTCGCGGCGTTGATCTGTGGGCGGCGCTAACTCCAACAATCTTTCGATTAAGTCCCGTTCGGACTCGCCGAAGAGCGTGGCGTAGCGTTCGGACGCCATCATCTCGGCACGTGCCTCGGGCTGCGCATTACGTAGACGCCGGACTGCCTGGACGATCGCGGTGCGACGAGGCCGTGGCAAGGCAGTCCACTCGCGGAAGAGGCTGCGGGCTTGAGTTTTCTGATTGGGCCCCAGCCTGCTGAATAGCTGGTAGCGCTGAATCAGCAGTTCGCGGCGCTCAGCGGGCAGTTTATCGAACTCGCGCAGGCGATTCTCAATAGCACGGCGCTGGGCGGAAGGCAGCCGCTGGAAACGGCGGTTGTTGGCGAGAAGCTCCTTACGGCGGTCCGGTTCGACCTCCATCAGGCGCTGAACGAAGGCGTTGATGGAGTTGGCCCGCGCGGCTCGGGCGGCATTGGGCCCCGCTGGGCGGCGAGGCGCGTCTTGGGCCGGACTAAACGTGTCGCGGCGCTGCGCTGCGGCAGGCGCGACCCACAGGCTAACGGCCAAAAACAGGCTGGCGAAGCAGCGCTGCAAAACGATTCGCCGGCTCACGACTAGGACCTGCCCGGCTCGGAAGACTGCGGAAAGGCGTCGAAGTCGATGAGCATTTCGACGTCGTCCAGGGCGCGCTCGATCTGTTGGTAGTATTCGGCTTCGGCGGCGGACTTGACGGCAACCTGGGCCGGTTCGTCGACGGGTTGTTGGTCGAACGCGAGGACGCCAATCAGCACGGCGGCAGCGGCGAGGCCGGCGACGAGCGAGGGCTTCCAGGAGGCGAACAGGAAGCGCCGCCAGAAGGGTTCGGCATCGCGGCGGATGCGAGCGTAGACGGCTTCGTCGAAGCCCGCGGAAGGCTCCGGCGTCTCCCACTGATCCATGGTTTCAAACAAGGCCAGTTGTTGCTCGAACATGGCCTTCAGCTCGGGGTCGCGTTCGAGCCACTGTTCGAACTGCGACTGCTCGGCCTCGTCCAAGGGTGGGCCGGTCGGGTCTAAAATCCTGTCCAATACTTGTTCGCGAGTCATTTGGTCACCTGGGTTTGCCGGCTGTATTGGTTAATGGCGACTTCTTCTAGCCGGCTGCGAAGAGTTCCATAAGCTCGAAAAAGCAAAGACTTGACGGCGGAAACGGAGCAACCAAGCGCTGCGGCGATCTGGCTGTAGTCTAGCTCCTGATACTTGTGCATGAGGACGGCCGAGCGCTGGTTGTTAGGGAGCGCGGCGATCGCCTGGCGGACGATGGCCAGGCGGGCTTCGGCTACGAGTTCTTGTTCACGGGTGGGGCGGCTGTCGGCTGGTTGGACCGGCTGGCCGCCGCTGGCTGGTTCATCGAGGCTGCGATCGCCGCTTTCGGCCTTGCGGTCGCGTATGGCGTTGAGCGCAACGCGGGAGGCGATGCGGTAGAGCCAGGTGGTGAACTTGGCGCTTGGTTCGTAGCTGGCGCGAGCCTTGTAGACGCGCAGAAAGACTTCTTGGCCCAGCTCTTCAGCTACGCCTTGATTGCGCACCATACGGGTGAGATAGCCGACGATGGGGCAGCGGTACTTCTGCAGCAACAGATAGAAGCTGGCGTCGTCGCCCGCTCGGACCTGGAGCATCAGCTGGGCATCTGGCTCCAACGCTAGTTCTGCTCCCACAAACTTGTTCAACACAAGCCCGGCGCGAAAAGTTGCGCAAAAAATGCGACTAGAGGCGTCCGACGAAAGGCTCTCTGGTTAGCGGAGTTCCATCGACCAGGGCCGCGGCGATGGGGAACTCGGCTAGTTTCTGGTATTCGGGGCCGTTAGCGGTGACGGTCGTGCCGAACAGGCCAAAGCGATCGGGGCTGATGGCCCCGAACTCGCGGCTGGGCAGGTCTTCGACGGCGGTCTTCATTTCATCGAGGGACTGGCCTTCGACGACGCGTCCGAGGGTGAGATGCGGCTGGAAGGGGCGGACTTCAGGCACGACGCCGAGAGGTTGCAGGGCTGCATCCACGCCGGTGGCTAGCTGACGGAGGGCGGAGGTGTTCTCGGCGCCGACCCAGAATATGCGCGGCGTGCGCGTGGACGGAAAGAAGCCGAGACCTGCCAAAGGCACATTCAGCGCTGTGGTGACGCGTACGCGGGAAAGAGCCTGGATGACGCCGTCGACGCCTTTTTTTGGCGTGTCGCCGATGTACTTCAGCGTCAAGTGCATGTTGCGCGGATGCACCCACTGGATTGGCGAGACGGGCCCCAGGCGACGTACGAGTTCCGTCAGATTGGCAACAACTTTTGAATTCGGCTCAAGGGCTACAAAAAGGCGCATGGACTTGGTTAACTCTCTCGGTCAGATAATGCTTTGATGCCGGTTCTTGCGGAACTGGCTGGCCCGCCGGGCTAGGGCTTCTCGTGAACGGAAACCTGTTTCTGGGGGGGCTCAAGGATAACTGTTAGCGACTGCTCGGACTGCTCGAGGACGAGATCGGCCGAGCCGTAAGTCTGGAAACCAGGGCTAATGACCTGGATCATGTAGCGGCCCTGTTCCATGGGGGGCAGGGGCGCTGAACCCTGCATGCTGGTTCTCAACTGCAGGCGGCCTTTCTTTACCTTGACCTTCGCCGCGCCTGGCTTGCTAACGATGCGTCCGATGACGATGCTGGCCCGCGGAACGGGCGAGCCGCTCTGATCCTGCACCAGGATGAGCAGCTCGGTAAAGTCCTTGGCGGGCGCAAGCGAAACGATAACGAGGCATGCTGCCAGGAAGAGCAGCTTCAGAGTGGAATTAAACAAGCGCATCAGAAGATGAAGCTCAGAGAGCCTCGATAAGAACGCACCGAAGGCATGACGAAAATTGTCTGGCCGTCGGCGCCTTCGATTGGAATATAGCCTGCCTTGAGCAGGTTGCGAATGTCGGCAGTGATCTCGAACTTGCTGCCTGGGAGCGGCCCGTCCAGCGGCAGGGGTTGGCGGATCAGGATGTTCAGACCGGGCGCCGAACGCGCGGAGAAATCGTTGTAGATGTCGGCTGCCATGACCGAGTCACGGCTTACCCATTGGTAGCTGGTGATGGCTCTGGTACCGCTTCGCCGCAGGTCCGCCGAAATGGATGCCGTGACCAGATGGGCGCGGTCGACGCTGAGGTTCTGCCGGAAATCGGTTAAGTCAATGGCCTCGACCAGCTGTGCGCCTGGACTGACGACGCCCGTATTGCCGTAACCCAGGGCGGCTTCGAGGCGCTCTTTGAGCTGGTGTGAGTAGGAGACTCGATAGCCGCGCATGCTGTGGCGGCCGCCGTTGAGCGTGGAAGCCTGCGAAAACAGATCGGGCAATACCTGACCGCTGGCCTGGTAGGAGTCTGGGACTAGCGCGGAGATGGCCGCGTCGGAGATGTCGTCCTGGTAGACGGCCGCCTCAAGCAAGCCTCCGCCTAAGCGCTCCTTGTAGGCGATCTCGACGTGTTCGGTGCGCTGCACCGTGGCGCGATTGTCTCGCAGAGCGACGCGGGGGAACATGCCGAGAGCGGAAACCTCTTGGCGTAAATCTTCGGGTCCGCCTTGGACTGCGCTTTCCGGATGCGGTACGCCCGAGGCGTAGCTGACTTCGAGAGTACGCCGGGGCGTGAGCTGCTGGATGATGCGGCCGTAGGGGCTGACATAGTCCAGGCGGTCAAGGAAGCTAACCGACTCGTAAAGGAAGCCGTACTCGACGGTGGTCGAGTCACTGACCTGAACGCGGTCGCCCAGACCTAGCGTGAAGGTTTCGAGCGTCGGCGCATCAAACCCGAGTTGCGGATCGAGGAAGGAGCGCGCGCCACCGGCAGTCTGCAGCTGACGGACGGTCACGCTGATCTCGGGAGTGCCCAGCCCGATGTCCCGCTTGTAGCTGGTACGGAAGGCGGTAGCCGGCGTCTGGCTTGCCGTGTTGTAGCCGAGGTTGCCGCTTACCGTGATTCCGTTGTCGCCGAACAAAGAGGTCGCCACGGCAAAAGAAGTGCCGAGATCGGATTGATTCGCAAACGCGGTCGGCGTCATGCCGGCGCCGCTGGTCACTTCGGCGTAAGCGCGGGTCTCGGCGAAGGCTCCGTTGACGCGGCGGAGGATGCGGCTGCGCTCCTCTTGCTGCTCGCGCGGCTGGAATCGTAGAATCGGGCGCATCGCATGGGCCGAGCGCAGCGTCCACTTCCATTCGTCGGTCATGTCGCGGACCTGGCCGGTTAGCGGCATGCTGAGCTGGAGCGTAGCGAAGATCGAGCGCAGACTGATTTCGAGCAGAGACTGAACCCCGGCTTCGACCAGGATCCTATTGCGCTGAAGCGGTAAGAAGCGTCCGAGCGTTACGCGTATGGCGTATTCGCCGGGGAAGAGGCCTTCGGCTGCGAAGCGACCGTCCTGATCACTGAAGACGCGCTTGATAAGCCGTCCATCCGAGGCGAGGACGGCGACCGAGGCGCCCATTTGGGCGATGCCGCGCTCGTCTTTAACCCAGCCGGACACCGAACCGCTGAACGGATCGGCGGCATGGAGAGTGGGCGCCGTCAGCAGCGCTGCCAGTAGAACGCCTAATGCGACTACGGCAACTTTTTGAAACTGGCCTGTTTGCTTCATGCAGTCGATGGGAGGCCTATACCTCCTATCCTCTAGATTCTACAGCACCTTGAACGTCATCGTGGGATTCACGGATTCCTCTTTGACGCGATCGGTCATCTTCAAGCTGAGGCGATAAACGCCCGGGTCCAAGTTCAGCGGCAAAAGCTTCTCGACGACAACCTGGCCCGCAGAGGCGCCGCGGATATCTTGGATATCTTCTGTGAAGTCGAGCAGCAGCTTGTCCAGGTCGTTCGCCTTGGCGATTTGATAGGTGATTTCGCCGTCAGGCATGCGGGTTGCGTCATCTTCGCCGAGATTATAGAACTCAACGTAGATGCCCATGCGCTCACCGGGCTCGAATTCTTCGCCCATCCTCGGACGGACCTTGGAGGCGCCCATCACGAACTGACCGGTGCCGAGGGAGCGAGTGGGAACCCTCTCGATTTTGTCCGCCAAGATGACGGAGGAGAAGGCCAGGGTCTCATCGTCGAACTTCGGAACGTCGAGAGCGATACGGGCCGTGCCGACGGTCTCGCCGATGAGGTCTTTGACCACTAACTCCAGGCGGTATTTGCCCGGGGCGAGCGGGAGCTGCTTGTTATAGATTGAGGCGCGTTCGGCTTCGGCGCTTAAGCGCTCGGGAGAAGTCGCGATGGAGACGGTGTCTTCAAAGTGCGTCTCGACCTTGCGGGTCATGGTGGTGATGCGACCGAAGATGTTAATGGTTGCTCGGTGAAGTCCGTCGTCCTCTTTGAACAGCAGATCGCGATTCTGAACCTGAACTGTGACGCCGGCAAACGAGGTCGAATCGGTGACCTTAACGTAGCTGATGTTGGTCGTGAAGCCGAGCGTGTTGTACTCGATGGTCGAATCGACGATCGCTTCCAGGTCGCGGAACTTGACAGGCGGCGGGCGCTGAATCATGGAGTACAGCTGCAACCGCTCGAATTGGTTGTACCGCCGCGATCTGCCCAGGCCAGCGCTGCTGTCAGTCAGGCTACCGTAGCCGAATCCGGTGCGGCCCCTCAGGCGATCCGCACGCGTGCTCAAGCCCGACTGCTCGGCAAGAGTCTGGCCAGCGCCGGGTATGTAGAGCAGTGCGTCTTTCTCCATCGGATCCATGGTCAGGCGATATTCGCCAGACATAGTCGGATCGACGAACTCCAGGAGAATATCGCTGCCGATACCTTCTAGGTAGCGGTAGCGCCAGATTTCAAACGGGTAGGTGGAGGTCGTACCGCCGCCCTCGTCGAAGGGACGCTGGTAGCTGCCGCCGGAGGGATGCGACTCCACCTCGTCGGCCGGGCCGTAGGCGATGTAGATGCGCCCGCGGTCGGACTTCCAGCCGGGGATGCCTGAAGCGTAGCGCTCATTGGCATAGGCAATTCGGCGGTAGTGTTCCTCGCGGAACTCGTTCTCCATCGAGTCCGGCGTCGGGTCGCGACGAATCCAGAAAGTTTCGATGAACGATTCGCGTTCCTCGTCGGTGTTGAGTTCGACGAAAGCCTTACGCTCTTCGTTGGAAATGATGTACTTGACGTCTTCTATAAGCCACTTGCGGAAAGGGCCCTGGAGTTCTTTCTCCAACTGCCGCACACGACGACGCTGCTGCCTGGCGGAGAGACCTTGCGGCTCATCTTGAGCCTGCAGCCACGACGTGGGCAGGTCTGTTGCGACCAGCGCGAGCAGGAGACCAGGAAGGAGAAGGAGACGTTTTAACGACATTCGGTTAGGCAACCTCAATGGTTCCGCGTAGGGCAGAGCCCCGAGAAGCCCTTGCGCGGGTCCGGTTTGATTCTATGTCTTTGGCGCGGCAAGGTCAAGAAAAACGGGCCTTTCAGGCGACTGCGACAACAACCGTTGACACGATAGTCTACGCGCAGCAAGCGGGCAGAGTTTCAGTTTCGTGGGTTGTTTGCGGGAGCACAAAATCGAACCTCCGGTAAACGGAAGACCAGTAATGGTATTTGGTAGATTGAAGAGTCAGGCAACGGCGTGCGGTCTATTAGAATCAATGATTTAGCGCACTTGCCGGGGGCCGATGGTTTGGTCTTCGAATTGCAACACGCGTAAGGAAGGATAAGTCTAGACTTATCCGCTGGTTATTTGTGATTCGACTCCGTAAAGTTCGGCCTGGAACGGCGGCCCTCGCGGCGCTGGCAGTATTGCTGTCGGCTGCAGCGGTGGGCAACGTCGTTGACCGTAGCCAATCGGCAAGGCCAGACGACGGGGTTGTGTGGGTCGAT
>JAQCLD010000010.1 GCA_027592785.1 Acidobacteriota bacterium | reverse complement strand
CGACGCCTTCACACCGCCGCTTTGTGGTCTAGTTTTGCAGTGCCGTTCTCAGGCGAGATACGCTTTGAGGGCGAGTCGATTGGCGGCAACATGACTCGCTATCGCCGTTCAATGGGCTACGTGCCCGAAGCTCCCGAACTGTACACCTACCTCAGCGGGCGCGAGTATTTGGAGCTGATCGGATGCTTGCGGGAGATTCCGTTTCTGCAGTTGGATCGGACGATTCGCAGGCTGCTCGACTTGTTCTCGCTGGACTCGGACGGTGGCGGCCGCATCTCGACTTACTCGAAAGGCATGCGGCAGAAGATCTTGATCTCCGCGGCGCTGCTGGACAATCCGCGCTTGCTGCTGTTTGACGAGCCCTTGTCGGGGTTGGACGTGACCTCGGCGCTCATCTTCCGGGACCTGGTGCGGCGGCTGGCCATCGCGGGCAAAGCCGTCGTGTACAGTTCTCACGCACTGGAGACGGTGGAAAAGATCTGTACGCGCGTGGTCATCCTACGGAAAGGCCGCGTGGCGGCTCACGATTCGGTGGATGCTCTGCGCGACTTGATGCACTCGCCGTCGCTGGAAGACATCTTCACTCAACTTGTCGTCGACGACGATACGGACCGCATCGCAGCTGATATCGTCGATGCGATCTCAGCGACGTCATGAGTTGGCTGAAACCAAAAGACCCACGGCTGGCGCGGCTCACGGAACTCTTCTTCGAGCGATTCTTCTACAACGACCTCATCGCTTCGGAAGATGACCCACAGCTCGACGCGGCCAACGTGATGGCTATGCTGGCCTTTCCCGGCTTGCTCATGCTGCACTGGGTTCCCAAGTACTACGTTCAGCTCGGTCAAGCTCCTGAGTACGTCCGCGCTTTTGAGACCTTCGGCGACCGCTTCTTCTGGCTCTCATTTCAGATGGGCGTGCTCGCTCTGGTCGCGACGTTGCAGTGGGAACGTTTCTATCCCGAACGGCGCGACTACGCCATCCTCGGTCCACAGCCCGTCTCGATCGCCGAACTGTTTGGAGCACAGGCCCGCGCCCTCGTGCGGTTCTTGGGGTTGTTCTTCCTGCTCGTCAACGGATTCGCGGCGTTGTTCTTTCCTCTGGCGATGGTTCCGTATCGAGCGAGCTTGAGCGCAGGCTTGGTTTTCACTTTCGGACACTGGCTTTGCCTGATCGCCTCGGCCGCCGCCGCTTTCGCCTTCGTCGGATGCATTCAAGGCATGTTGATCGCGGCCCTGCCTTCGCGTTGGTATCAGCGTTTCTCGACCGTCTTTCAGAGCTTGCTCGCCGCTTCGCTGATCTTGTTCATCGTCGCTATCCCGGTGCTTAGAAGTCATCTACTTGCAGGCAGCTCGACTGTTGCCGAACTCGTAGGGTCATCCAATTGGCTTTGGGTGTTGCCGCCCGCTTGGTTTGCGGCCTTCGGGGAGTGGGCCGCCGGGCGGAATGTCGAACTCTTCGAACCGCTGGCGCTGAAGGCGTTGTTCAGTCTTGCCAGCGCCGTCTGCTTGTTCGTCGGCGCTTATCTGCTGACTTACCGGCGCTTCGTTGCGCACTCGTTGGAAGGCCCCGCCGTCAGCAAGAATCGGGAGGCTCGGCTGGGGGCTGTCGCGCGGAGCCTGTTGCGGCGTTGGTGGCTTCGCGACTCGCTGCAGTACGCGACGTTTTTCTTCACGCTGCGTATGCTCGTCCGCAGCGGTCCTCATCGACTGTATGTGGGGGGCTACCTGGCGGCGGGTTGCGGCGGCGTGTTCTCACAGTTATGGACTGCATCCAACCGGGGCGACATGGCGGATGTGCTTCTGCAGCAGCCCTACATCGTGCTGTTTCTAGTAGTCGCCGGGATGCGCAATGCGTTCTCGATACCGGCGGACCTGACGGCCAACTGGGCGTTTCGCTTCAACTTACAGCCGACCCCAGGGCGCTATCTAGAAGGCGTTCGCAAGGCGCTGTGGACGGCGGCGCCGTTGCCGCTCGCGGTGATCTCCAGCGCTACGGCGTACGTTTTCGTTTCGCCTTACGCGGCGCTGGTTCGGCTGCCGGTCTTCTTGCTGGCGTGTTGCTTTACGAGCGAAGCGGTGATGTGGCGGCTGTCGAAGATTCCTTTCACTTGCCGCTATCTTGCAGGACGCGCCCACGTCATCATTCTTTGGACCTCTTTGATCATCGGTATGTTCCTTTACAGCTCGTGGTTCGCTTCGATGGAGGAGCGCGCCTTTGCGCACCCTTGGGACAGCGCCGGCTTGCTGTTGCTGTTGCCTCTGCTGCTGCGCTATGCCAGGTCGCCGGCTTCGGAACTTCGCTTTGAAGATACGGATCCGTTCATCGAGCCGCTGCGATTGAGTTGAACGATTCCCGCATTGCGGGTCTATACTGGCCCCTAGCTGGAGTCCGAGTGGAGCCTCCGGCGTTGGCTTAGGGGGATTCCATGTTCTTCCGGTTAGCAGGTGCTATGGCGGCGTTGGCGATTGCCGCTGCCGCTCAGGATGCGGCGCTGGATCAATTCGAGAAGGCGATTCGGCCGACTCTTGCGGCGCAGTGTTATGCCTGCCACAGTGCGGCGACTCCCGTGCCGCAGGGCGGGTTGCTGCTCGACTCGGCGGCGGGCATCGGGAAGGTTGTCAAAGCGGGTGATCCTGATGGCAGCTTGCTGATGCGAGCGATCCGCTACCAAGACGACAAGCTTAAGATGCCGCCGGGCAAAGCGTTGCCCGCTGAAACGGTCGCCGAGTTTGAGGCTTGGATTCGTGCCGGCGCGCCGTTGCCCGCTGAGCGTCCAGCTGAGGCTAAAGCGAAACCGGAGTTGTGGTCGCTGAAGAAGCCGCAAATGAGCGAGCTGCCCCAGGTGCGGGATGCGAGCTGGGCGCGCAACGATATCGACCGCTTCATCCTGAGCCGCCTGGATAAGGAGGGCCTGAAACCCGCGGACGAAGCGAGCAAGGAGACGCTGATCCGGCGGGCATCGTTCGACGTGACCGGCTTGCCGCCGACGGCTGAAGAGATTGAACAGTTTGTGGGCGATGCGTCGCCGCGGGCTTACGAGAATCTGGTGGATCGTCTGCTGGCCTCGCAGCGTTACGGCGAGCGCTGGGGGCGCCACTGGTTGGACGTTGCGCGTTATGCGGATTCAGTGAACGACTCGGTGAACGCGGGACAGCGCTTCGCTTGGTCTTACACGTATCGCGACTGGGTAATCCGCGCGCTGAACGAGGACATGCCCTACGACCAGTTCGTGCTGTATCAACTCGCCGCAGACCGCTTGCAAGGCGCTGACTCGAGGAACCTTGCGGCGCTAGGTTTCTTGCGGTTGGGGCGCGACTTCCCGAAGAGTTATCCCGAGACGGTCGATGACCGCATCGACGCAACGATGCGCGGCTTGATGGGCTTCACGGTCGCCTGCGCGCGCTGCCACGACCACAAGTACGATCCGATTCCGACGAAGGATTACTACTCGCTGTACTCGATCTTTTCGAATATCCGCCAGCCCGAGGAGCTGCCCTTGCTGGGCAAGCCGGGCAAGCCTTCGGCGCGTCAGCGGGTCTATCAGGAACGGCTATCGCGCATAAAGCAAGCCGATGACGAATACCGTGCGCGGCGGCATGCGGAGATGGTGGGTTTCTTTAAGACGCAGACGGCCGATTATCTTGTCGCGTCGAACGATGCCGAGGGACTGAGTAATCCGGGGATCGAAGAGCTGGTGCGCGACCGGCAGTTGAACTTGCACGTCCTGGGGCGCTGGCAAGAATACCTGGCCGAATCGCATGAGTCGAATGAACCGGTTTTCCGTCTGTGGCATGCGGCAGCAGCCATCCCTGAAGGGGAGTTTGCGGCGCAATGGCCCGCGGTGCGCGAGCGCGTTCAGGGCAACTCGCTGGTGGATTCCGAGGTTGCGACGAAGCCTGCAGCGTCTCTGCGAGAGCTTGCGGACAATTACGCCGCTGTGTTGAAGAGTCACGACCAGGCGGCGCCGTTCAACGATACGGCCAGCGAGCAGCTTCGCGCGGTTCTTCGCGGTGCGACTTCGCCGGCGGATGTGCCGCTGGATGAATTCGAACTGATCTACACCGAGGGGGACAGCAATAACACGCGGGCGATCCGCGTTCGTTACAACACGATGCTGGCGCAGTCGGCTTATGACGGCGCGCCGGCGCGAGCGATGGCGATCGAGGATGTTCCTCACCCCGAGCCGGTGCATGTATTTCTACGCGGCAATCCGAATAACCCTGGTGAACTGGCGCCGCCGCATTTCCTATCCGCTCTGGGCGGCAGTGAAAAGGAACCGTTCCAAGAGGGGACAGGACGTTTGGAATTGGCCGAAGCGATTATTAGTCCGGAGAATCCGTTGACGGCGCGAGTGATCGTCAACCGTGCTTGGATGCACCATTTTGGATTTGGGCTGGTGCGAACGCCGAGCGACTTCGGCTTCCGCGGCGATCTGCCGACGCATCCGCAACTGCTGGATTACTTGGCGGTGAAGTTCGTCGAGGATGGCTGGTCGTTGAAGAAGCTACATCGGCTGATCATGACTTCAGCGACCTACCGGCAAGCGAGCGCAGACAACGAGGCCGCGCGTCAGTTGGACCCCGAGAATCAACTGCTGTGGCGCATGAATCGGCAGCGGCTGGAGATTGAAAGCGTGCGCGATTCGATGCTGGCAGCGGCAGGCCGTCTTGACTTGACCGCTGGAGGGTTGCCGTTCTCGCTGACGGCGCTGCCGTCTGTGCCGCGGCGGTCGGTTTACGGCTTTATCGAGCGCGGACGGATCCCATCGATTCTGAGCGCATTCGATTTTGCGTCGCCGGATCAGCATGCGCCGATGCGCTTTGTCACAACGGTTCCGCAACAGGCGTTGTTCTTCTTGAACAGTCCGTTTGTGGCCGAGCAGGCGCGATTCGTGGCGGCGCGGGCGGAGGTGGTTGCGGCTTCGACGGACTCGGCCAAGATCGAGCAGCTTTACCGCTTTATCTATGGACGGGCGCCGCAAGAGCGGGAATTGCAAGCGGGCCTGCAGTTTGTCTCGCAACCGGGCGGGACTGAAGAGCTGGCGGCGCCCGAGCCGTCGCCATGGCAGTACGGCATTGGCGAATATCGCACGGAGAGCGGGTCGGTCGCGTTCCAACCGTTCGCGGTTTACAGCGCCGAGCGGTGGCAAGGTGGTGCGGTGCTGCCGGCTGGGAGCTTCGGCAAGGCGGCGCTGTGGGCCACGGGCGGTGAGCCGGGCGAACTCGCCAGCCAAACGGTGGTGCGGCGTTGGGTCAGCCCTGTTGCCGGCAAGATCGGCATCGAAGGCACACTGCGCCACGGGCAGCCAGCCGTTCCGTACGGCGACGGCGTTCGCGGGCGCATTGTGTCGAGCCGACATGGGGAACTTGCATCTTGGTCGGTGAACGGTTCGAGCGCGGAGACGCAACTCAGCGGCATCGCAGTGGAGAAAGGCGACACCATCTCATTCATCGTTGATGCGCGAGTCGATCCTGAGAATGACAGGTTCACCTGGTCGCCGATTGTGAAGTCGGGCGAGCAGATTTGGAACTCCAAGAGCGATTTTGGCGGACCGGCGGCGCAGCCTCTGAGCGTGTGGGAGCGTTACGCGCAGGTGTTGTTCGAAACCAATGAGTTCGCGTTTGTCGACTAGAGGAAGACGGCCATGAAGTACGGACATCTATTTGCGACCCGTCGCGAAATGCTCACCCGCTGCGGCATGGGGATGGGGGCGGCGGCCTTGCAGGCGTTGCTCTCGGACAGCGGCGATTTACAGGCAGCGCCGTTGGACGGCGACGTCAATCCGCTGGCGTCGAAGCTACCGCCGCAGTTTGCCAAGGCCAAGCGGGTCATCCACTTGTTCATGAACGGCGGGGTGTCGCAGGTCGACACCTTCGATCCCAAGCCGTCGCTGACGAAGTACTCGGGCAAGCCGATTCCGATCACGCTCAAGACGGAGAGGCGCACGGGCTCGGCATTCGGTTCGCCGTTTGAGTTCAAGAGGTTTGGACAAAGCGGCATCGAAGTCAGCGAGATCTTTTCGAATGTCGGCGAATGCGTGGATGACTTGTGCGTGATCCGCTCGATGCAGACCGATATTCCCAATCATGAGCCGTCGCTGATGATGATGAACTGCGGCGATGTGCGTCAGATACGGCCCAGCTTCGGATCGTGGGTGACTTACGGGCTTGGCTCGGAGAATCAGAACCTGCCGGGCTTCATCGTATTGTGTCCGGACGGTCTGCCGACGCAGGGGAATCAGAATTGGCGTTCGGCTTTCTTGCCCGGCGCTTACCAGGCGACGCAGATTGACACGCGCGAGACGCAGATCGACAAGTTGATCGAGAACATCCGCAATAACGTTACGTCGTCGGCCGCGCAGCGCAAGCAACTTGATTTGCTCGCTGAGCTGAACCGCGGCTATCAGGAAGAGCGTCAGAACGACGGCTTGCTCGAAGCGCGCGTTCAATCGTTTGAGCTGGCGTATCGGATGCAGATGGAAGCCGACGATGCGTTCGATCTGTCGAAGGAGCCAGCGCACATCCACGAGATGTACGGCGAGGGCGTGCAGGCGCGGCAGATGATGATTGCCCGGCGGCTATTAGAAAAGGGTGTGCGATTTGTGCAGGTCTGGCACGGCTCCGGACAACCGTGGGATAGCCACGACGATATCCGCACTAACCATGGACGCCTGGCGCGTGAGTGCGATCAACCTATCGCTGCGTTGCTCAAGGACCTGAAGCAACGCGGCATGTTGGAAGACACGCTGGTCATCTGGGGCGGCGAGTTTGGGCGAACACCGACGGTGGAGCTGCCCGACCTGGGGGCCAACTCGGGGATGGTGAACGGTCGTGACCATAACTCATATGGATTCAGCATGTGGCTGGCGGGTGCGGGGCTAAAGAAGGGCATCGTTCACGGCTCGACGGATGAGTTCGGCTTCGCGGCGGCCGAGAACAAGGTCCATGTGCACGATTTGCATGCGACGTTGCTGCAGCTTCTCGGTTTCAATCACCAGGAGTTCACCTACCGCTATGCCGGACGCGATTTCCGGCTGACCGATGTGCATGGGAAGGTGGTGCCGGAGATTCTGGCTTAGGTCAGCGAGCGTTCGTGGATGGGCTACAGGTCGGCTGGCCAAAGCGTTAAGCGTTTGGCGGTACGGATGGGGCGGAAGCGTTTGCCATCCGCCGTCAGCAACGCCTGAGCATTCAACCTCTCGGCGGCGGCGACTACGGTGGCTTCGGTCAAACCCAAACGGAGCGTCGAGTTCTCGCGGATGAGTCGCGCGGCTTGCGTCCAGTCCGTCGCGGTCGTGGGTTCCACGGTGAAGAATCCTGCGGCCAATCCCTGCAAGAAATCAGCCTGCGCGGACGCTCCCAGATGCCGGCGGATCAGGAAATCCGTCTCCGGCAAGACGAAGTCGGGCACCAGGATAGACAGGTCCGAGCGTTGAAACAGCCGCACGAAGTCGAAGTGATGGGCGTCTGAGGAATCGTAAATAGCGTAGATCGCCCCGGCTGTGGCGACGCCGATCAAACGTCCTGGCTCCTGTCTACCCACAACAACACGTCGGCCCGTTCGGACACGTCGTCGCGGCTGCTGGCGTAACGTCCGACTCCGGGCGGTAGTTCGACTTCGATCTTGGCACGGGCCTTGGCAACATAGGTTTCCAGTGCTTCGCGGATTAGCTCGGCCTTGGGGCGTCCTTGGCGTCGCGCTAGAAGCTTGAGGTTGGCTTCCGTATTGTCATGGAGATAGACGGTGGTGCGTAGCATATCTACTGACATATATGTTATCATGTTTCGCATGGCAAAGCTCACCATCGTTGTGGCCGGTATCCTGATTCTAATGGGGGTAATAGGCTACGTCGCCAGCGGCATGGTCAGCCCGACCGCGCTGATCCCAGCGTTCATCGGCGCGCCCATCGGTATTCTAGGTGTGCTGGCCCTGGCGGAGTCGCGCCGAAAACATGCCATGCACGGCGCGGTGCTGCTGGCGCTGATTGGGTTTGCCGGATCGGTCCCCGGGCTGTTGCAAGTCGGCGCATTGTTGGCCGGCGAGGCGGAGAGACCGATGGCGGTGGCGATGCAGGCGGTTATGGCCGTGCTGTTGGCGATCTACATCGCCCTGTGCGTGCGCAGTTTCATTGCCGCCCGCAAGGCCCGGTTGGCAGCCTAGGCGTTCGGACGGCCCTGACGGTTGAGGGCAGTGAGCCCTTCCCAGACGGGGCGCTTCACTTCATCGACAAACAGTTGCAGGTGCGGGAAGGGAATTTCGATTCCGGCTTCGTCGAGGGCCAGTTTGGCCGCTTCGACAACGGCGGCGGTTACCGGCGCGCCGTGATTGGCATCGCCGATCCAGGGCCGCATTTCTAGATTGATGCTGGAGTCGCCGCATTCCATTACTACAACTGTCGGAGGTGGATCTTGCAGTACATGGTCGACACCGTTGATTGCCTGCAGGAGAACTTCCCGAGCCTGGGGAATGTACTCTTTGTAGGCGATGCCGATGGGGATGTTCAGTCGTGTTTCACCGTGCTTGGAGTGGTTCACCAAGACTTGGTCGATGATCATCTTGTTGGGTATGACGACGTAGGTGTTGCTCGGCGTGCGGATTCGGGTTGATCGCAGAGTGATCTCGACGACTCTGCCTTGGTGGTCGACTACATCAACCCAATCGCCTGACTGAAAGGGCTTATCCAAGAAGATGAGAAATCCAGAGATTACGTTGGCGACGGAATCTTGGGCGGCGAAGCCGATGGCAACGCCGGCGATGCCTAGCCCAGCAAGTGCGGCGCCCACATTGACGCCGAACTGATCAAGCGCCATCACCACGGCAAACGCCAGGACGGTGTAGCGCAGCAGGCTGTCCACCAACAGGCCGATCAAGGCAGGAGCGAGGCCAGCCCTCCCAAGGGCCCGCTTCGCGGGCTTACGCGTGAGGCTAAACAGCGCCCAGAGCCCAAAGAGAATGACCAATCCGGCAAGGACCGCGGGGATGTGTTCGATCGCCTTCGTTGCCATGGCGGTCAGATCGAGATCTTGTAGTATTTGGTCGAGCACAAAGAATCCTCCAGGAGCGGGCGCCCCTGGATTCTAGCGAACTATCGACAGGAAAATGCGTCGGCGTTGCGAAGCCATACTAGATGTCGAGATTGGTGGCGTCGAGCGCGTGATCGCTGATGAACTTGCGCCTCGCTTCGACGCTCTCACCCATCAGGGTAGAGAAGATCTCTTCGCTCTCAACGGCATCATCGACGCGCACTTGCAGGAGTCGACGGCGGTTGGCATCCATGGTGGTTTGCCAGAGTTGGTCGGCGTTCATTTCTCCCAGGCCCTTGTAGCGCTGGATCGAAGCGTCTTTCATGGCGCGGGCCTTGAGGTTGCTCAGCAGCGCCAGCGGATCTTGGACGGTTTCGGTGTCTTTCTTACCGGTGATGATGAACGGCGGTTTGTTGTAGGCCGATAGTTTCTGACCGAGCGTCCGCAGGCGACGGTACTCGGGCAGGGCGGCCTGTTCAATGCCAAGCGTGCGTTCTGCTTCGGAGCCTTGCTTGAACATCAACAAGAAAGCGGAATGCTCTTCGTCCGGGAGCAGTCGAGCGTCAATTCCGAGCGATTGCATTCTAGCGACTAGGCCTTGGAGGTGCGCCTTGTCCTGGAAGTGCGCTTTCGTCTCAAGCTCGAAGGTCGGGTCAGCGATGAGCTGTACCGCTTTCTCGCTACGCAGGCGGCGCTGTACTTTCTGGAACATCGCGGCGTAGTCGTCGAGGGTAAAGATGAAGTCGCGCAAGTCGGCCGCTTCGAGGATGCGTCCCGGGGTTCCGTTGCGGCCCACTTCAAGCGTCACGCCCTCGGTGGCGATATCGATAATCTCGCGGGTGAAGTCGGAGTCGTCCTTGATGTAGCGCTCGTTCTTGCCGCGCTTAATGCGGTAGAGCGGAGGCTGGGCGATGTAGACGTGTCCGCGGTCGATGAGCTCGCGCATTTGACGGAAGAAAAACGTCAGCAGGAGCGTGCGGATATGCGATCCGTCGACGTCAGCGTCGGTCATCAGGATGATCTTGTGATAGCGCAGCTTAGCGACGTCGAAGTCATCGACGCCGATCCCTGTGCCCAGGGCGGTGATCAGCGCGCGAATTTCTTCGTGGCCGAGCATCTTGTCGTAGCGCGCTTTTTCGACGTTGAGGATTTTGCCCTTGAGAGGCAGAATCGCTTGGTATTTGCGATCGCGGCCCTGCTTGGCGGTGCCGCCGGCCGACTCGCCCTCGACGATGAACAGTTCAGCGCGTTCGGGATTGCGCTCTTGACAGTCGGCGAGCTTGCCAGGCAGGCCACCCGAATCGAGCGCTCCTTTGCGGCGAGTCAAGTCTCGAGCCTTGCGGGCTGCTTCGCGGGCGCGTGAAGCGTCGATCGCCTTGCCGACGACGGTCTTGGCGACTTGCGGATTGCGCTCGAAGTACTCGCCCAGTTTGTCGTTGACTAGCGAGGTAACCAGGCCCTGGATGTCGCTATTGAGCTTTCCTTTGGTTTGCCCCTCGAATTGCGGCTGCGGCAGCTTGACGCTGACGACGGCGGTGAGGCCTTCGCGGGCGTCGTCGCCGGAAAGGTTGACCTTTTGGTTCTTGAACAGACCAGCGGTCTGGCCGTAGGCGTTGATGGTGCGGGTTAGCGCGGACCGAAAGCCGGCCAGGTGCGTGCCGCCGTCAACGGTGTTGATCGTGTTGGCAAAAGAAAAGACGATCTCTTGGTAGCTGTCGTTGTACTGCAGCGCGACTTCCATCGCGACCGTCTCACCGTCGGGCGTGTCGCGCTCTCCGGAGAAGTGGATGGGTTCCGGATGTAGGGGCGATTTGCCTCGGGCGAGGTAGGTGACGAACTCGGCGATGCCGCCCTCGAAGTGGAAGACTTGCGGCTCGCGCTCGTCGCGCTCGTCGGTGAGTAAGATCTTGAGGCCGGCGTTGAGGAAGGCCATTTCCCGCAAGCGCGTTGCCAAGATGTCGTACTTGAAGACCGGGGTCGTGAAGATGGACGTGTCCGGCAGGAAGGTGACCTTGGTGCCGGTCTTGCGGGTGTTGCCAGTCTGCTCGAGGGGGCCCAGTGGCAGGCCTTTGGAGTAGTCTTGCTCCCAGGTGTGCCCTTCGCGCCAGATCTCTAGGTGGAGGGCCTCAGAGAGCGCGTTAACGCAGCTGACGCCTACACCGTGGAGGCCGCCGGACACCTTGTAGGAGTTCGAGTCGAACTTGCCGCCGGCGTGCAGCTTGGTCATGACAACCTCAGCAGCGGAGATGCCGGAGTCGTGACGCTGTACGGGAATACCCCGTCCGTTGTCGACGACGGTGACCGAGTTATCCAGGTGGATGGTTACCGCGATGTCAGTAGCATGGCCAGCCAGAGCCTCGTCGACGGAGTTGTCGACCACCTCGTAGACCAGGTGGTGCAGGCCCATCTCTCCGGTGGACCCGATGTACATGGCGGGGCGCTTGCGTACGCCCTCAAGCCCTTCGAGTACGCGGATACTGCCCGCGTCGTAAGTCGTCTTGTTGTCAGCCATGCGTTCTTCCGCTGCCTACTGGATCAGACCCGCATGGGCATTACGACGTAGCGATACTCGTAGCCTTTCGGATCAGGCAGCTGCATCTGCCCCGCACTCTCTTCGTCCTTGAGCTGCAGGAGGACTTCGTCAGACTCTGCGACCGCGAGAAAATCGAGGATGTACTGCGAATTGAAACCAACGCGCAGCTTGGATCCGGAATGCTCTACCGGGATAGATTCTTCACTCTCGCCAGCGTCGGATCCTGACGCAGCTAGTTTTAACTCGCCATCGAGCAATTCAAAGCGAACTGCCCGCGAGCGCTCATCAGCAAACTGTCCCACGCGGCGTGTTGCGGCGGTCAACTCTTCCCGGTTCAAGGTCAGCGTCGTGCCGGCATCCTTCGGCAGGACTCGGTCATAGTCGGGGAATTGGCCGCTCAGCTTGCGGCAGATCAGCAAACGGGAACCGCAACGGAAAAACAGGTGGTTCTCGTCGGTTGCGAAGTCGATGGCCATCGAGTCGCCGCCCTCGGAGGCGATCTTGACGAGCTCGTTGAGCGCCTTCTTGGGGACGAGGCCGCGAACTTCCCCGCTAACGCCAGTGAAAGAGCCGTCAGCTTTGACGTAGGCCAGACGATGGCCGTCGGTAGCCACCATGGTTAGCGAATCTTCTTTGATTAGCAGAAGCGCGCCAATGAGCGTGTAGCGAGACTCTTCGTTGGCGACCGCGAAGGCAGTCTTTTGGATGGCGTTGAGGATCGTGGCGGATGGAATTTGAGTCAAGGTCGCCGGCATCTTGGGCAGTTCGGGGAAATTTTCCCGTGACATGCCGGCGATGCGCGTGCGTGCACGGCCGCAGACGACTGTGGCCGAATGGTTGTCGCCCACCTTAAGGGCCAGCTCCGCGTTCGGCAACAAGCGGACGTAGTCCAGCAGCTTCTTGGCCGGCAATGTCGTTGAGCCGGGCTTTGTCACCTGAGCTGGGCAGGTACTCTCGATGCCGAGTTCCAAATCGGTTGCCGTTAGCGTGAGACGACCGTCCTTGGCTTCAATCAGGACGTTCGAGAGCACGGGAATCGTCGTCTTCTTCTCGACGACTCCTTGACCAAGACCTAGCTCCTTGACCAGGTCGGATGTCTTGACGGTGATTTCCATCGGTCGTTTCCCTTGTGCAGCGAGTCGCTCAATGTGCGGATTGGGCCCAAGAACCTAACCCATCTAAAAGTAATTCTTTCTATAAGACAGTAGTAGTAGTCGTTGTGGATATGTGGAAAACAACTACAAGTTCATCTATATCAAACACTTACGAATATCAGCCCTGTGGAATTCGTATATGTGCTACAGCGTGGAAACTGTGAAGAACTAGCGGTTCTCAGGTTTCCTCAGGTGCATCCACAGACCGCAAGGCATCTCTCTATTATATCCCTAATTGAATCTGTCAGTTAGCTTGTGAATCACAGTGTTGAGAACTTCGTCGATCCTCCGTTGGCGCTCGATCTTCTGGACAGCGTACAGCACTGTTGTGTGGTGCTTACCACCAAAAGCCTTTCCAACATCTGGAAACGAATTACCGAGGATCTCTCTGCAGAGATACATGGCGATCTGGCGAGGGTGAGAAATGGCCTTAGTGTTGCTCTTCTCACGGAGTTGGTGAGGCTTGAGATTGAACTCGGCAGCGACAGCGGATTGGATGGCTTCTACGGACACTCGTTCGTTGTCGGGGCCGAGCAAAGACTTCAGAGCTTGCTTGGCCATGGAGAGGCTGATGCTGGTGTCGGAGACGGAGGAGACAGCGCTGAGCCGTAGCAGGGCCCCCTCTAGTTCGCGAATGTTTGACTTGAGATGTGTCGCCAGATAGCTGCGCACTTGGTCGGGCAAATCAAGGTGTAACTCTTCTGCCTTGCGATCGAGAATGGCCATTTTTGTCTCGATGTCGGGCGGTTGGATGTCGGCCATGAGGCCCCAAGTGAAGCGGGAGCGCAGGCGGTCGACGAGGCCGGGTACTTGTTTGGGGGGCAGGTCGCTGGAAATTATGATCTGCTTCTGCATGTTGTGAAGCGCGTTGAAGGTATGGAAGAACTCTTCTTGGGTTCGCTCGCGCGTCCCTAGGACCTGGATGTCGTCGATGAGCAACGCGTCGGCTTCGCGGAAGCGCTCGTGGAACGAACTCATACGGTCGTAGCGCAGCGAGTTGATCATCTCGTTCATGAACTCTTCGCTGGAGACGTAGACGACGCGCATACCGGGATTGTTGTCGAGCAGTTGCTGCCCGATTGCATGCATCAAATGGGTCTTGCCCATGCCCACGTCGCCGTAGACATAGAGGGGGTTGTAGGCGTTGGCGGGGTTGGCAGCGACGGCCTGTGCGGCGGCGTGGGCGAATTCGTTGCAGGAGCCGACGACGAAGCTGCTGAAGGTGTACTTCGGGTTGAAGCGCGCGGCGCGGTCACGGAACTGAAACGCCTGTTGCCGGGGCGCGACGCCGGTATGGCTGACGGGCGGAGGTTCTTTGGGGACGGTGATCGAGACTTTGCTGATTGCGATGTCTACCGTCTGCGCTGCCTGCAGGATGCGCGGGCCGAATTCGTCTTCGAGCCAATGCTTGGCGTTTTCGTTCGGCGCCAATAGGTGCAAAACGCCATCCGGGTCGGTGCGGTCGTACTCAAGCGGTTCGAGCCAGTTCTCGAAGCTCTCGCGGCTGGTGTCGGCGCGGAGCTTTTCTAGGACACGACGCCAAACTTCCACGCTTACTCCGCTCTCTGAGACACCTTGCATATGACCACTCCCGACGCTTAACATCCCCGCCGCCTCCTCGATATTGAAGGCGGGAAAAGAAGCTGCATGAACCAAACAGGGAAGCTGTAGTCTAGCAACGGGCGGTACGGAAAGCCAGTCGATTTGCGATCAAAACCAATCACGCAAGTGATTGTTCTACAAGGAGTTAGACGAATCTCAAGGGAGTCGGACTTTCACTCGATCGGCTGTCGGCTAGGAGGATAAGATCGGGAAAAGCGCTCTCTCCGCAGGCTCAAGCGCGGCGTTGAGAGAGCCTTGACGGTAGCCGTCGAGGTCTAGTGTAACGTACTTGAAACCAAGCTCTTTAAAGATTTGAGAAAAACGAGCCGCCAGCGCTGGATCGAGCGCCCGAGGGAGCTCATCTTGCCCGAATTCGAGCCTGGCAAGGTCGCCGTGGTAACGAACGCGGTAGACGCGAAAGCCGAGTTGGCGAAGAGCTTCTTCGCCCTGCTCGATCTGGCGAATGCGCGCGGGCGTGACCTCGATGCCGTACGGGATACGTGAGCTGAGGCAGGCGGCGGCGGGACGGTCCCAGGTGGGCAGGCCGGCTAGACGGGAGAGTTCGCGAATGTCTGCTTTGGTCATGCCGGCGTCAAGCAACGGCGCGCTGACGCCGTGCTGGTGCGCGGCTTTGTGGCCTGGGCGGTAGTCGCTGGTGTCGTCGAGATTCACGCCGTAGACGACGTTTTGGAGGCCGAGGCGAGTGCTGACTTCGGCGAGCCGGGTGAACAGCTCGTCTTTGCAATGAAAGCAGCGACTGCCGTCGTTGCGGACGTAGTCGGGATTGGCGAACTCCTGGGTTTCGACGTATTCGTGACGGATGCCGAACTGGCGCACGAAGTCTTCGGCGTCGCGTTTGTGGGAGGCCGGAATCGAGGCGGAGTCGGCAGTGACGGCCAGGGCCCGCTGGCCGAGCGCTTGATGAGCGGCCCAGGCGAGGTAGGCCGAGTCGGTCCCGCCCGAGTAGGCCACGATGACGTCGCCTAGCTCTTGGAGCAGGGCGAAAAGGCGTTCCTGTTTGGCCTCAAGCGTCGCGGACATCGCCACGACATTATAGCGGGAGGTGATTGGGCGGCCCACGATGGGCCGCCCGCAAGAAAACGGAGTCGAACTATTCTGCGGCGACCGGGGAGCTGTGGTCGAACTGCTCGTAGTGCTCGGAGAGAACGTCGCGGCCGAAGTCTCCGTCGTAGTCGCGCCAGATGGAGTGAACGTGATTGGCGTCGTTCTGGACGTTGTCGTACTCGATCAAGAAGGTCGGCGCCTGGATGCGGTAGTAGTCGCCCTTGCCTGGTTCGCTGGAGCCGGCCCAGGCAAACATCAGCTTGCTGCGGTCCGTGGAATCAGCTTCGGCGACGCGGGCCGCGGCGGCTTCGCCAGTGACGTTGCTGGCGAAGACGGCGATGATCTCTTTGAGCAAACTGAATTGCTCGCTGGTCATATCGGAGGCTGGAAGACCGGCTGGCTGGTTGTCTAGCTTGGCGCGGGTGTTGGCGGCGGTGATCATTTCCCGGTACGCCTCGGTGGCAACGACGGCCTTGCCCTTCTGGGCGGCAGTCAACTTGCCGAGCAACTGGAAGCCGAGGTCGCCCTCAAGCTTGAGCGGGGCGATACCTTTGCGGGGACCTTCCATGGTGATGTTGGGGTTGGTTCCGAAAAAGGTCGGAGAAGTTGCGACCAGCTTGCCGCCCTTAAGCGTGAAATGCAGAGAGAGATGGTGTCCCTCGGCGCGCCAGCCCCAGGATCCGCTGGCGGAGGGATCGCCATAGACGGAGAAGTAGTACTTGAGCGGATCACGGCGTCCAGCGACATCGCCTTCGCTGATGCGCAGGATGTCTTCGAGGCTCATGATGGTCTTGGCTTTGGCGAAGCCGGCAGGGCTTAGACCGGCCGCGAGCAGAGCGTCGGCGAGGTGCCGCTGATGGGCCTGCATGCGGATGTAGGTAAGGCCGGGACGCGGATAGCCGTAGGTCTGGGCGAAGTTGGCGTCGGGGACGTAATGGAAGTTGGTGCGCTCCTTGGCGTCGAAGGCGAACTTGGCGATGCTGCCTTGCTCGCGATCAAGGGACTTCAGGAAAGCATCGGCCGCCGAAACCATGGCATCGCCGGCGGAGTACTGATAGGCGCCGGCGATGGCCGTTAGACCGAGACAGAGTGTGATCAAGCGAATTCGTATCGTTTTAGACATGCTGGGGTTCTCCGGTGACCGTCCGAGATTATACCTGAACGGGGTCGGCGCGGGACCTATACAATGAGGTGCATTATGTTGGGTCGACTCCTGTGTTGTCTGTTGTTGGCGGTCTCCGGGCTGAGCGCGCAGTCTGGATTAACGCTCCAACAGCTGCAAGACATTCTTCGTTCGTCGAAGGATCAAGGGTTGTCGGATCGCGAGGTGGCAAAGTATTTGAAGGACCAGCCGCTGTCGTTCCGTTTGACGGATGTGCTGGTGGAAGATTTCCAGGGCTTGGGCGTGGGGCCGCGCACGCTGCAGGCTCTGAGGCTATTGCAGGAAACGAGCGCGGGAATGTCCGAAGCGCTGCCTGTTGAGATTCCCGCAGGGCCGGTGCAACCGCCGCCGCCTTCCGAGGAGGAGCAGAAGCGGATCATTGCTGAGGCCCGGGCGAACGCGTTGGCTTACATCGAGAGGCTGCCCGATTTTGTCTGTTTGCAGATCACCAGGCGTTACGTCGACCCCAGCGGATTAGAGATGGACTGGCTCAAGTACGACGAGGTCAAGACGCGCGTCAGCTATGTCGGGGGCAGCGAGGACTATGAGGTCGTAAGCGTCAACAACCAGATAACCGAGAAGAGCATGCTCGATTTGGGCGGCGCATCATCGACGGGCGAGTTTGGGTCGCTACTGCGAGAGCTTTTTGAGCCGCGCACCGATGCCAGGTTCACCTGGGCAAGGCATTCTTTGCTGCGCGGAAAGGCCGTTTATGTTTTCAATCTTCATGTGCCTAAACGACGATCGCGGTGGCGGTTGAGCTACGAGAAAACGAACGTGATTGTCGCTGGCTATGCGGGATTGGTTTACATCGACAAAGAGTCCGAACGCGTATTGCGCATGGACGTCCATGCCATAGAGATTCCGCCGGACTTTCCGTTGCAGGGCGCCACGACCAGGCTCGATTACGACTACATCGACATCAGCGGACACAGTTTCTTATTGCCGCTGAAGGGCCGCGTGGGAATGCGAGATGGACACTTTCTGAACCGCAACGATGTGGAATTCCGGCTGTACCGAAAGTTCTCTGCGGAGGCGACGATTTCGTTTGACGAGATCGATGAGATCCAGCCGCTGGCCGAAGAGCCGGAAGACGCTCCACAGCCGTAGCCGCAAAGTTCGGCGTCGGAGGACACGCAGCGCGCGGCTAGAACGGAACGTCGTCGTCGCTGATGGCCATGTCGTCGTCGGCCGGGCCGGAGGGTTTGCCCCCGCCGCCGCCGCCGGAGGAGGGACGGCCACCACCACCGCCGCCTTCACCGCGTCCGCCGCCGCCGCCGAGCAGCATGAGGCCCATGTTGCCGTCGACGACGACTTCGGTGCGGTATTTCTTTTGGCCGGATGGATCGTCCCAGGAACGGGTTTGCAGACGACCTTCGATGTAGACCTGGGTGCCTTTAAGCAAGTAGGGGGCGACGTTTTCGCCGCGCCACAAGACGATGTCGTGCCAGTCGGTTTCGTCGCGCCACTCGCCGCTTTGGTCTTTGATGCGCCGCGCGGTGGCGATGCTGAAGTTGGTGACCGCCACGCCGCTGGGAGTGTGACGGGTCTCGGCATCTCGTCCGAGATTGCCGATCAACATGACTTTATTGAGCCCTCTTGCCATGCGTTCCAGGGTAGCGCTCGGACGCGGGCTGATCAAGGCGAGGACGCGAACTAGAACAGATTGAGTTCAAGGATTTCGTCGATGGCAGCCTCAGAGGTGCCGGAGGCGATGCGGTAGGGGGCTAGGGCGTAGGAGTCGCGGCGGGTTTCGTAGAGTTTCTCGAACGCGTCGGGGTCTTTGGCGAGAGGGCGTTTTTCGTTGCCCGAGACGCGCGCCCAAAGGATCGGGAAGGGCGGATCGAGCCAAAGAGCGACGCCGCAGTCCGCCATGGCGTCGCGATTGCGTTCGGCCGCGTAAGCTCCGCCGCCAAGTGCGACGACACAGGCGCCGCCTTGGCGCGAGCAGCCGATTTGGCTGAGTAGCTGTTGGTGTTCGAGATCGCGGAAGGCTTCTTCGCCTTGCTCCTCGAAGATCTCTGGGATGGGCTTGCCGGCGGCACGTTCAATCTCTGCATCGAGATCGACGAAACGCCAGCCGAGCTTCTTGGCGAGCAGTTTGCCCGCGGTGGACTTGCCGCTGCCCATAAAACCGGTGAGCCAGATGACCGGTGCTTGTTTGAGTCGAAGATCCATGGGCCGAGGCTCATGATACTAGGCCCGGCTCGTGAGGGGAGGCCACGATATTGGCGACCGAGGGCGTTGGGGTTGCCGTTTGGGGGGACAGTGCACGAGCGACAGTCCCAGGCGGGCGGCGTACGTCGTTAAGATTTCTCTTGTTCGACGAGGTTGTAGGCTTTGCGCTTGGAGACACCGTACTCCTTGGCGGCAGTCTTTACCGCGTCCATCGGCGAGGCGCCCTCGGCGACGAGTTGTTCGACGCGGGCGGACAGGGGGACTTCCGGGTCAACGGCGGGAGCGTCGTCGGTACCGGCGATGAGTAGGACGATTTCGCCTCGGACGGACTCGCGGGCGGCCAGGTCAGCGTGAATCTCCGCGAGCGTTCCGCGCAGAAATTCCTCGTGGGTTTTGGTCAGCTCGCGGGCGACGACCGCTTGGCGATTGCCGAGAACGGACTGAGCGTCAGCAAGGGCGCGTAGCAAGCGGTGTGGCGCTTCGTAGAAGACGAGAGTGGCTTTCTCGGCGGCGAGCGCATCGAGCGCCTTGATGCGCTGCCCGGACTTGGCAGGAAGAAAGCCTGCATAGAGGAAAGAGTCGGTGGGCAGACCGGAGGCGACGACGGCGGTATCGACCGCGCTGGGTCCGGGGATGGGGATCACCCGGACGCCGGCAGCGATGGCGGCTTGGACGACGCGATAGCCGGGGTCGGATATTCCCGGGAGGCCTGCGTCGGAAACGATCGCGACCGCCTGCCCCGATTGAACGCGCTCAATGATCTGGTTAGCGCGCTCGTGTTCGTTGTGTTCGTGGCAGGAGATGAGCGGCTTTTGTATTTCGTAGCGGTTGAGTAGTTTACGGGTGTGGCGAGTGTCTTCGCAGGCGATGAGGTCGCACTCGCGCAGTGTTCGAATCGCGCGCAGGGTGATGTCCTCAAGATTGCCGATCGGGGTCGCGACGAGATAGACGGCAGCTCGCATCGGACTAGGCCTGGCGGCGCTTCGCGCGCAGCTCTTTGAACAAGGGCGCTAGGAGCGAAAGAGCGGTGGCCACGAAGAAGAACAGCACGATTGGACGTGACAGCGTGCCGGCCCAGTCGCCGCGGCTGAGAACGAGCGCGCGGCGCAGGTTGGCTTCCATGATGGGACCCAGGATGAGTCCGAGGACGAGCGGGCCGAGAGGCACCTGAGCGCGGCGCAGCAGGAAGCCGACGATGCCTGCGACGAACATGGCCCACACGTCGACGACGGCGTTGTTGAGCGCGTACGAACCAATGATGCCGAACAGCGTGATGGCCACCCACAGCCAAGGGCCGGGGATGCGCAACACCTTCGCCAAGGGTCGCGCGCCGATGAGGCCGAGGAGCATGCCAATGACGGCGGCGAAAGCCATCAGGAAGACGAGCGTGAAGACAAACGATTGGTTGCCCTGGAAGAGCAGCGGGCCGGGTTGGATGCCGTGGATCAGTAACGCGCCGATGAGGATTGCGGATACGGCGTCGCCAGGGATGCCCAGGGTGAGCATGGTGGTCATCGCTCCGCCGATAGCGGCATTGGCGGCCGTGCAACTTGCGGCCAGGCCCTCTATCGAACCTTTGCCGAAGGATTGCTTTTCGCGCGAGACGCGGCGCGACTGTTCCCAAGCGACTACGGAGCCGATGTCCCCGCCGGCTGCCGGAATGACGCCGACGACGGTCCCGATTACGGCTCCCAGGGCGGTGTGCGGAAGCATCTTCTTCCATTGGGCGCGGCTGGGGAAGACGCTGCCCAGGGCCCCGATGGCGGGCTTCTCATGCACGTCGTGGCGGTCGGCGATCTGGATGAGGACTTCGGTGAAACCGAACAAGCCGATCATCACGGGGATGAAGGAGACGCCGTCCAGGAAGTCGGAGATGCCGAACGTGAACCGCGGATAGGCGGTCATCGGATCGAGGCCCACGGTTGCCAGCGCCAAACCGAGCGTCCCCGCGAGAAGCCCCTTGAGGACATGTTTGCCGGAGACGCCGGCCATCAAGCTGAGACCGAACAGAGCGAGGCCGAAGTACTCGGCTGGGCCAAAGCTAAGCGCGAACGTCGCCAGCGGAAAGGCCGCGATCGACAAGAACAAGATGCTCATCAGCTGGCCGCCACCGGACATCAAGGCGTTGATGCCGAGGGCTTGCCCGGCGCGGCCTCTTTGCGCCATCGGGTAGCCGTCCCAGGCGGTCGCAATGGAGGCTGGCGTGCCGGGAACGTTGATGAGGATGGCCGGAATTCCGCCGGCCGGCAGCGCGCCGGAATAGATGCCGAGAAGCATCGCCAGACCTTGTTCGGCGGACAGCCAGAAAGTCAGCGGCGTGAGCACAGCCACGCCCATCGTGGCCGTGAGACCTGGCAGAGCGCCGAAGATAGCGCCGAGCACCACGCCCGTAACCAGGAACATGAGCACCTGGGGTTGGCAGGCTGCGGTCAGTCCAGCGATGAGGTCAGGGCTCATGGGCTATTCGAGGGAGACGTGCAGTCCGTATTGGAAGGCGAGGGTTACGGCTGCGGTGAGTACCAGGGCTACGGCGGCGCCGGCGCGAGGCTTTTCTCCGAGAATCCGCAGGAAGAGATACAGAAACAGGACCGTCCGCAGGAAGAAGAAGCCGGAGCCCCACAAGGCGAGGTAGGCGAAGGTGATGAGCGCGGCGATCCCGGCCAGGCGCAGGTCGCCGCGCAACAGAGAACCGGCGGACTCCGCCGCGGAGGGACGGACCAATAGCGCGACGGAAAGAGCCAGCATCACTCCGCCAATGCTGCCTGGAAAGAAGCCGGGTCCGGGAAGGCGTCCGATGCCGGGCGGCAACAGCCAAGCGCCCAACAGCAGGAGTCCGGCAAGGACGGCGAAAGCGGCGGCGACGATGCGGTCGGGCCGACTCATGGGCGCATCCCTAGCAGAAGCGGAATCTGCTCGGCGAAGTACTCGGCTTGTTGATGGGCGAACTTCTCGAAATCGGCTGGGCCCAGGTAAGCGGGCTCAATGCCGCGGTCGGCGCAAAGGTTGAGGAACAGCGGGTCCTCGGAAGCCTTGGCGAAAGCGCCGGCGAGCTTGTCGCGGACGGCTGGCTCCATGCCGGGCGGTCCCGAGAAGGCGCTCCAAGCGGGAGTTCCCATGCGGTAACCGAGCTCGTACGTTGTCGGCGTATCGGGTAAGACGGAGGAGCGTTTGGAGTCGAACACGGCTAAGGGACGCAGGGTGCCGGACTCGATTTGGGTCATGGCTTCGCTGACTCCGGCAATGACGGCGTCAACGTGGCCGCCCATGAGCGACACAAGTGTTCCGCCGCTGCCGTTATAGGGCAGGTGGGTGACCTGGATGCCGGTATTCGCTTGCAGCAACAGCGTGTTGAAGTGCCAGATGGAGCCGGTGCCGGAGTTGGCCATGATGAGTTCGCCGGGCTGGGCCTTGGCGGCAGCAACGAACTCAGCGAAATCTTTCCAAGGCGCCTCGGCGCGGACGACCAGTACGGGCGGAATCAACGATACCCGACAGATCAGGGTCATGTCGCCCGGGCCGATGTCGGTATAGCCCAGGGTGCGTACCATGCCGAGTTCAACGGGGGTGTGTCCGATGATGTAGCCGCTGGGCTGCTGTCGGGCGACGTAAGAGAAGGCTAGGGCCCCGCTGGCGCCGGGTTTGTTCTCGGCAACCAGGGGAACGCCGAAGTCTTTTTCGATTAGGCTGCCCATGATCCGCGAGATCTGGTCGGAGAGCCCGCCGGGCGGCGACTGCACGATGATGCGGATTTCCTTGGACGGGTAGGGGCCGGTCTCACCTGCACAGCCACAGAGGAAAGCAAGCGCCAGGGATGCAGCGAGCGTGCGGATCACAGCCAGATCAGGATAGCGCATAGGCTGGGCGGGTTAGTTGCGGTTGGCGAGTTCGGCGGCTGATTCGTCCTCGAGCTTGCTGTCGGGAGGAATCAAGTTGTTCACGTCGCCGTAGATCAAACGGGCTCCGCGCTGCCGACGTACATAGGCCCAGGCCCAATTGAGAATCACGATTGCACGGTTGCGGAAGCCGATCAAGTACAGGACATGGACGAATAACCAAGCGAGCCAGGCGACCAGGCCAGTGAGCTTAAGTCGACCGATATGGGCGACCGCGCGGGCGCGTCCGATGGTGGCGAGGTTGCCCTTGTCGAAGTAATGAAAAGGCTGCAACGCCCGACCCGCTATCGCGCGGCTCACATTGGCTGCGGCATGGCCTCCCTGTTGCATGGCGACGGGCGCGACTCCGGGCAAGGGCTTGCCGTTTTCTACGAACTTCGCCAGGTCGCCGATGACGAAGATTTCTGGATGGCCAGGAACCGTGAGGTCTTGGTTGACGACAACGCGACCGCCGCGATCGGTCTCGACTCCAAGTTTCTTGCCCAGCGGTGAAGCTTGTACGCCGGCGGCCCAGAGGACGGTATAGGCGTTGACGCGGCGGTCGCCAACCATGACGTGGTCTTCGGCGATGTCGCTGACCTGCTTCCCTGTCCAAACCCAGCAGCCGAGATCGTGCAGCGACTTCGACGCGTTGGCGGCTAGATCTTCGGGAAAGGCTTCGAGGATGCGCTTGCTGCCTTCGACCAGAATGACTTGCGCGTCGGAGGGATCAATCGAGCGGAAGTCCTCGCGCATGACCTGGGTGGAGATCTCGGCGATGGCCCCGGCGAGTTCCACGCCCGTAGGGCCGCCACCGACTACGACGAAGGTCAACAGAGCTTGGCGGCGCGCGGCGTCGGGTTCGCGTTCGGCCTTTTCGAAGGCGAGCAGAATGCGGCGGCGCATCTCTAGAGCGTCCTCGAGACTCTTGAGGCCGGGGGCGACGCGTGCCCAGGTATCGTGTCCAAAGTACGAAGTCTGGGATCCGGCGGCCAGGATCAAATAGTCGTAAGGCAAGGCCTCGTCGCCAAGCAGCACTTGCTTCGCCGCGACATCGATATCGAGCACGTCGGCCAGCACGGTGCGGGAAGACTTGAACTTCTTGAGAACGGACCGGATGGGGTAGGAAATGTCGCCGGGAGAAAGAGCCGCCGTGGCGACCTGGTAAAGCAAAGGCTGGAAGAGATGGTGGTTGTGACGGTCGACTACCGTAACCAATACTTCGGCGGTGCTGAGGCCTTTTGCGGCATGAAGACCGGCGAATCCGGCGCCGACGATGACCACGCGAGGTTTGGACGCGGCCTGCTGCGATACTATATCCACTGGCTCCGCCCTCCGTTTCTCATTCTCCCAGACACCATGGACGACAACGAAAAACTTAAGGAACTATTGAAGCGGTACTCCGTGCACTACGGGGATTTCGTGCTGGCGTCCGGTAAGAAGAGCAAGGTCTACGTCGACTGCCGGCTGACGACCCTGCGCGCCGACGCGATGCCGCTGATCGGCAAGGCTATCCTCGCGCAAATCGCTGATAGCGGCTGGAAGGCGGACCTGGTCGGGGGCCTGACGATGGGGGCCGACCCGGTGGTTTCGGCCGTCGCGCGGGAGAGCCTAGGCACAGCACAGGTCCTGAATGGTTTTCTCATTCGCAAGGAAGCTAAGGGGCATGGGCGCGGCCAGTACTTGGAAGGCGTGCGCGAACCGGGCAACCTCAAGGCCGTGATTGTGGAAGACGTGTGCTCCACGGGAGGCTCGGCGATTCAAGCAATCGAGCGCGCCCGCGAATTCGGACTCGAAGTGGTCGGCGCCGTTTGTTTGGTGGACCGCGAGATGGGCGGCGCGGCGGCTATTGAGGCGACCGGTTGCCCGTTTGCGAGCGTCTACACGATGGGCGAATTGCTGGATCTTTGATGGACACTCCGCTGCGGGTTTTGGCGAAGGATTTGGCCGAGGGGCGGACGACCGCCCGCGAGGTCGCCGAAAGCTGCCTCGCCCAGCTAAAGGCCCGGGAGCAGGACATCGAGGCTTGGGTTCCGTTTGACCATAGTCCCGCATTGGCGCGGGCGGAGAGCTGCTTGGCTGACGGGCCGTTGAGCGGAATTCCGTTCGGCGCGAAGGATATCTACGACACGGCGGAGCTACCGACCGAATGGGGTTCGGAAGTCTATCGAGGGCGGCAGCCGGAGCACGATGCGGCATTGGTTGCGGAGCTGAAGCAACTCGGGGCCTACGTTCTTGCGAAGACGGAAACGACGGCGTTCGCTTTTTACGACCCCGCGCCGACGCGCAATCCGCACAATCTGGGACACACGCCGGGCGGATCTTCGAGCGGATCGGCGGCGGCGGTGTCTGCCGGGATGGTTCCGCTGGCGTTGGGCAGCCAGACGCAGGGTTCGGTGTTGAGGCCGGCGTCGTTTTGCGGCGTGGTGGGATTCAAGCCGAGTCGCGGCGTGCTGCCGGTGGAAGGTATGTTGCCCTGCTCGCCGACGCTTGATACGGCGGGGCTTTTCACTGAGACGGTCGGCGACATGCGCTTTGTGTGGGAGGCGCTGCGTCCGGGCGGCAACCCATATGAGGCGCTGCGGTTTGTGGTGATCGGTTGGCCGCCGCACAAGCGAATCAGCGTGGGGATGGAGAAGCGGTTGCGCAGCTCCGTAAAGAAACTGGAGGATGCCGGGCTGAAGGTGTTGGAAGCCAGCGGGCCGCCGAGCTTCAAGGCTTTGCCGCCGGCGATCGCTGCTGTCATGGCTTATGAGGCAGCTCAAACCCATGGCGAGCGTTATGACGAGTACGGCGAGCGGCTGGGCGTGAAGCTAGCTGGCTTGGTGGAGATGGGCCGGTCCGTTTCGGATGCCGCCTACGCCGAGGGCCTCGCGGTCATGCAGGCTGCTGAGCAGGAGTTTGCGGCCTGGGCTAGGGAGGACACCGTCGTAATTACTCCCGCGGCGCTGGGTCCGGCGCCGAAGGGCTTGGAGTCGACGGGCGACCCGGCCTGCAATGCGCCCTGGACGGCGATCGGGGCCGCTGCAATTTCTATCCCATGCGGCACGGTGGGCAGAATGCCGCTGGGCTTGCAGCTCACGGCGCCGGCTGGGGGCGATGCGATGTTGCTGCGAACTGCGGAGACGGTGGAACAGGCGCTATCAGTCTAGAGCGCCCCGGCAGTTCAGGGATTGGCGTTCGAAAGTGCGGCGCCACAGCCGCCGCTGCAGGCGTTTGCGCTGTGATAGGCTCAAGTTGATTCACCCACATTTTCGATGCGCATCCTCATTGCAGGGGGCGGTCAGAGCGCTACGCTGATCGCCAGCCGACTCATTCGAGAAGGCAACGAAATCACCATCGTTGAAAAGGACGCGGCTCGCTGCGCGCATTTGGACGAAACGCTTGACGCGAAGGTCGTTCGAGGCAGCGCGGCCAGTATTCGGACGCTGCTGAAAGCGGGGCTCGATACGGTCCAGATGTTGATCGCCGTCACCAACTCGGACGAGATCAACGTGTTGGCCTGCGTCATCGCTAAAACTTTCGCGAACGTCAAGGTCAAAGTCGCTCGCGTCCGCAGCCACGAGTTCGCCGATTGGCGGCGGGTTGCCGACGAAAACGAGCTGGGCATCGATCTCATCATTCATCCCGAATCCGACGTGATGGAGCGCATCTTGCGCGTTGTTAACGTCCCGGGCGTTTCGGACATTATCGATTTCGCCGACGGCGAAGTGAAGCTCTTCGGCATGAACGTGGAGCATGACAGTTGGTTTGCGGGCAAGACGCTGGAAGAACTGGATGCGGCGGGTCCGCCGGCGAACTCGCTGGTCGCCTTGATCTTCCGCGGGCAACAGGTGATCATTCCCCACGGGGCGCAGGTGGTTTTGCCAGGCGATCACGTCTACGTCTGCGCCACGAAGCAGAACCTGGACGCGGTGCTGGAGTTCATGGGCGTTGCACGGCGCGGCAAGCTGAAGCGGGTGTTTATCGTCGGCGGCAAACAGATCGGCATCTCCTTGGCGCAAGAGCTAGAGCGCCAGGGCGTCCAGGTCAAGCTGATCGAGAAGGACGCCGGCCGTTGTGAACTGATTGCCGGCCTGGTGAAGAAGACGATTGTCGTTAAGGGCGATGGTACCGACCAGGCCACGCTTGAGGAAGAGAACATCGAAGGCGTCGATGCCTTCCTGGCGCTGACCCAACACGACGAGGACAATATCATCGCGTCGCTGCTTGCTCGCCGCCTGGGCGTGGGCAAGGTCGTGGCGCTGATTAACCGGTTGAGCTATCTGTCGATGGTGCAACGGCTGGGCGTGAATACGTCGGTGAGTATGCGGCTGTCGACGGTGGATGCGGTGCTGCAGTTTGTTAGGAAGGGCGGCGTGCTGTCGGTGACGACCTTCCGTGAGGAAGAGGCCGAGGCGATTGAGCTGATCGCTTCGGAGGGTTCCCGCTACGTCGGCAAGAAGCTGCGGGATATCGCTCTACCGCGGGGCGCGATTGTGGGTGCGATAGCGCGAACGGGCGGAGAGGTTATCGTGCCGCGCGGCAATGTGGCGATTGAACCGGGCGATCGCGTGATCTTCTTCGCCTTGGAGAGCGTGGTGCCCGAGCTCGAGTCCGCGTTTCTCGACAACAAGAAAAGAAGGCAGCTGTTGGCGTGATTCACCGCGGTGCGATCGGCTACGTCCTTGGACAGTTTCTGCTGATCTTCGCCGCAGTGATGGGCGTGCCTTTGCTTTATGGCGCGTTCGCCGGACAAGGGGATGGCGCGCCGTTGCTATACGGGGCTGCTGTGACCGTCACAGCCGGCGGCGCGCTGATGTTGCTACCGCGACCGGCGCGCGAGTTGAATCAGCGCGAAGGGTTGCTGCTGGCGGTCTCCACTTGGTTGGCGATCTGCTTTTTCGGCTGTCTGCCTTTCTACTTCTCGCCGCACTTCGCCAGCTTCACGGACGCTTTCTTTGAGTCAGTCTCCGGCTTCACCACAACCGGCGCCACAATCTTGTCCGATGTCGAGGTTCTGTCGCCGGTCCTCCAGTTTTGGAGATGCTTCACGCACTGGCTCGGCGGACTAGGCATCGTGCTGTTGGGCGTGGCGGTGCTGCCGCTCATCGGCCACGGCGGCATGCATCTCTATCGAGCCGAGTTTTCGGGCGCGACATCGGAACAACTCAAGCCGCGTATGAAGGAGACGGCTCTGGCGCTGTGGAAGATTTACTTCTCGATGACGGCCGTTCTCTACGGGCTGCTGCGCTGGGCGGGGATGAATAATTTCGATGCCCTGTGCCATACGTTCTCCACCCTGGGAACAGGTGGCTTCTCCACTCGAACGGCCAGTGCGGCGGCGTTTGAGAGCCCGCTGATCGAATACATCCTGATCGTGTTTATGATTCTGGCCGGCATGAGCTTTGTGCAGCACTACCGGTTCTGGGTGGAGCGACGTCCCGCCAGCCTGCTGCGCGATCCCGAAGTGTTGGGCTACGTGGCGATCACGGCGGCGGGGACGGCGGTTATCGCCGGCGTGTTGATTTGGCAGCAGGGCTATGCGCTTGAGAACGGGTTCCGCAGCGCGCTGTTCCAGGTGAGTTCGATCATTACCACCACTGGTTTTGTAAGCGACGATTTCGAGGCTTGGCGTCCGTTGCCGCAACTGATTTTGCTGGCGCTGATGTTTGTCGGCGGTTGCACCGGCTCGACCGCAGGCGGCCTGAAGGTATCTAGGATCATGCTGCTTTCGCGGGTGGTCGACCGAGAATTTAAGCGCATGGTCGAGCGGCGCGGCGTGTTCGCTGTGCGGCTGGGCGGCCAGGTCGTTCCCGAGTCCACAGTACAGAGTTTGCTGAACTTGGTGTATCTGGCGTTTGTCGTCAATTTCGTCTCTTGTTTGGCCTTGGCTGCACTGGGAGTCGACGTGCTGACGGCGATCGCCGCCGTTGCTGCGTCAATGTTCAGCGTCGGTCCTGGATTGGGGGCCGTCGGTCCGCTGGATAACTATGGGGGTTTGCCGGCCCTGGCGAAGTGGGTCCTGTGCGGCGACATGATCGCCGGAAGGCTCGAGTTCTACACAACGATTGTGATCCTGACGCCGGCGTTCTGGAGGAAGTAGAAAGATTCCCATGCATCCCATCGAAGAGTGGCGAAGAGAGGCCGTGGCTTGGCTGCTTGCCGCGGGGCTGACCTACCTGGTCTATCTCGTCTTTCGTCCCTTTCTAACTGCGATGCTTTGGGCCGGAGTTCTTGGGGTCTTTTTCTTTCCGGGGCACCGTTGGTTGTTGAGGCGCGTGGGTCGCCCGAGGCTGACGGCGCTGCTAAGCACTGTCGTGGTGGCGACTTTGCTGGCTGCACCTCTGGCCTGGCTCGCTCCCGCTTTTATCAGTCAGGCCGTGGAGACGGTCGGCCAACTTCCTTCGCAGCAAATCATGGATCGCCTGGTAGCGGCGGAAGATTGGATCTCGCGAAACATTCCCGGCGCTGAGTTCAAGATCGAAGACGTGGCCGGAGAGGCGGTAAGGAGCGCTCGGGGCCGGATAGGCGCCTGGTCGGCCCAACTGGTCGGCAATCTGGCGGCTTTCGTCATCGATGCGATCGTGTTACTGCTCGGGCTGTTCTACCTTTTCTTGGACGGAGCCCGGCTCGTGGATTTGCTCCGCGATATCTCGCCCTTTGGCGGCCAGCGCCACGACCGAATCATGGCCGAGACGATTGGCATGATCTCGGCTACTATCCGCGCCGGGCTGCTGGTCGCGGCGGCGCAAGGGCTGCTGGGCGGCTTGACGTTTGCGGTTCTCGGGTTGCCGTCGCCGGTCTTTTGGAGCGTGGTCATCGCGTTTCTGTCGTTAGTTCCGATCTTCGGCGCCTGGATGGTTTGGCTTCCGGCCGGCCTAGGACTGCTGTTGAGCGGAGACGTGGGCCGCGGCGCGGCGCTGCTAATCGCTGGCCTGGTGTTGATCAGCGCAATCGACAACGTGCTCAGACCGGTCTTGATAGCGGGCCGATCTCAGCTCAATGGGCTGCTGGTTTTTGTCAGTGTGCTGGGCGGCATGCAGGTCTTTGGATTCATCGGCCTCGTTCTGGGTCCTTTGACCGTGGCGACGGCTGTTGGTTTGATTCGCGGATATCGAGATAGCCTCAAGAGCGGCCTGTCGGACTCCGCGACAGAAGTAAACGTTGTTTGACAAGCCTGTAGGGCTTGGATATATTGAACGTCGCTTAGCCGGATCGAATCCGTCGAACGTGTGTCGGCCGATTCGATACGGATTTTTCATTTCAAGCGGCGTCTCCTCAGTCGGGGCGTTGCACGGGAGAATCGTTATGACCGGAGAACCCGAAGGGCTCCATCCGCGCGCTGACCAACAGGCCGAGGAAGCTTCAGCCGCCTCAGAGCCAGACCGCGATTCTCCGCCAGCCACGACGCCAGACGCAGTGGAATCATCGGCTCCGCCGGTCGAATCACCGCCGAACCCCGTCGCACCAGCTTGGACGGCCCCGTTTAGCGCGGCGCCTTCCCTACCCAAGCCCAAGCCGGTCGAAGCGCCCCCCGCCAACCTAGCGCCTCCGCCCGCGGAGGAGCCGGATGCCGCAGCAGTCCACGAACCGGCCGCCACGCCCGACGAAGGCGGTGTACCGGGTCTGCCCCAGGCGGGCGATCCCGGCGACGACGTTTCCGAAGAGGAACTGAAGGCAATCGACGAAGCGGTATACGAGCACCTGATCGAAGAGTACTCAGCTGCTTCGGCTCAGATTGCGGAGGGCGAACGCCGAGACGGCGTAGTGGTCAGCGTCTCCGATGAAGGTGCGGTGATTGACATCGGCGGTAAGACCGAGGCGATGCTGCCGCGCAGCCAGGCTCCGCAGGACTTCGATTGGGCCGCTCTACAGGCCGGAACGGAAGTCGCCGTTTTCGTTGCCAGCCTTGGTTCGCCGGGCGAGTACGCCCAGCTGGGAATTGCTCGCGAGGAGAACACCGAAGCCTGGGATGCTCTGGAGGAGGCGCTACAAGAGAGGCGCACCTTGGAAGCGACGGTCCTGGAGCGAGTGAAAGGTGGGCTAGTCGTCAGCGTGGGGGGCCTCAACGTCTTCTTGCCGGGTTCTCAGACCGGATTGCGGGGCGGCGAGGATCTGGAGGCCATGCTCGGGCGGACGTTGCCTGTGCGTGTCGTGAAGATCAGCCGCAGGCGGGGCAACGCGGTCGTTTCGCATCGCGAACTGCTTGAGGAAGCAGCTGCCGTGCTACGCGCCGAGGCGCTGACCCGTATCTCGGTCGATGCGGTCGTTGAAGGTATCGTCAAGAACGTGACGTCTTACGGAGCCTTTGTTGATCTCGGCGGGGTGGATGGTCTGATCCACGTAACGGACATCTCCTATGGGCGAGTGAAGGATCCCGGCAGCGTTCTCACGCCCGGGCAGCAAGTCGCCGCGCGCGTCACCAAGATAGATGCGGAGAAGGGCCGCGTTTCACTCAGCCTGAAAGCGATGGCCCCCGATCCGTGGGAGACCGCGATCAGCCGCTTTGAACCCGGCGCCAAGGTCTCCGGCAAGGTCGCGAGCGTGACCGATTATGGTGCGTTCATTGAGTTGGAAGACGGCGTGGAAGGACTCATTCACATCTCTGAGATGACTTGGTCCAAACGCTTGAGGCACCCCTCGAAGATTCTCGCAGTGGGACAGGAAGCTGAGGCGATTGTCTTGAAGGTTCAGCCCTCGGAGCGCCGCATCTCACTGAGCTTGAAGCAGCTGACCGCGGATCCTTGGGTGGGCGCCGAAAACCGTTATCAAGTCGGAGTGGTGGTGGAGGGACGCGTTCGCAACGTCACTTCTTACGGCGCTTTTGTCGAGCTTGAGGAAGGCGTGGACGGCCTCGTCCACGTTTCCGACTTGAGCTGGGATCGCGGAGTTAGGGATCCCAAGCAGATCCTCAAGAAGGGACAGCAGGTGCGAGCCGTTGTTCTGGATCTCAACAACGAGACCAACCAAATTTCCCTGGGCATTAAGCAGCTCGAGCCGGATGCTTGGGAGACGTACTTCTCAGGCCACAACGTCGGCGAGTCGGTCTCCGGCTTGGTCGTGCGGCTGGCGAAGTTCGGCGCATTCGTTGAACTCGAGCCTGGCGTCGAAGGACTGTGCCACAGCTCGCAGATCCCCGGTCGAGGCCAAGGACGCCGCGCCGAACTCGATAGGGGCCGACGCTATCAGTTCGAGATCACCAAAGTCGACGAGTTGGACCGGCGAATCGGCCTGCGTTGCGTAAGTACTGAGCCGATAGAATAGGCGGCGGATGCTTCGTGGGGACTGGCGGCGGCGGGGGGCATACGTGCTACCATGCTGCAAGATAACGATTTAGCTCGACTGCCGACATCCTTAGCGAGCATACTGGAGAACAGGCGAAGAATGACTAAGGCCGACTTAATTGAAGAGGTCTCACGCGTGGTCGAGTTGACGCGCAAAGAGTCTGAAGTCATCGTTGAGACGATTTTTGACAGTGTCGTGGAGTCGTTAAAGACGGGCGACAAGGTCGAGATTCGCGGTTTTGGCAGCTTCCGCACCAGGGAACGCAAGGGCCGGATCGGCAGGAATCCCAAGTCCGGCGAGCGGGTTGAAGTGCCGCCGAGGACGATTCCTTTCTTCAAGCCGAGCAAGGAACTGCGCGACGTCGTGAACGGCGGTCCGCCGCCGCCTGCGCAGCCGCTGAATTCAGACTCCGACGCTTAGTCCTCGACCGCGATGGACTACCTCTGGAGCCCCTGGCGTTACCAATACATTAAGAGCGGCGGAGCGGGGGACGGCTGCGTGTTCTGCGCCATCGCCGCCTCGACGGAAGATGACCAGAACCTCGTCGTGTATCGCGGCGAGAAGAATTACGTGGTTCTCAATCGATACCCTTACACCAGCGGACACGCTATGGTGATCCCCTACGAGCACCTGGCGACGTTGGATGCAGCGCCGCCGGAAACGCTCACCGAGATGATCTTGCTGACGCAACGGCTTGAGGGGGCTTTGCGTCGGCAGTACCGTTGCCAAGGCGTCAACATCGGCATGAATGTGGGCGAGGCCGCGGGTGCAGGCGTTGCTGGTCACATCCACATGCATGCGCTGCCGCGCTGGATCGCGGACTCCAACTTCATGACGGTCGTCGGCGAGACCCGGGTATTGCCCGAGGAGCTCGACAACACGCTCGCCAAGCTGCGCGGTGAGCTCCGCTAACCCGCTGATATACTGCGGAATCCTGTGATCGAAAAGCTTCCGAGCGAACAGCGGAATCCGGCAAGCGAGCGGATTGATGCGGTCTCCACGAAGGAAATGTTGGAGATTATCAACCGCGAAGACGCCGGCGTTGCCGCCGCGGTGGAGGCGGAAATACCGCGGATCGCCGACGCGGTCGACGCCATCGCCGAGAGATTCGCCGCGGGAGGCCGACTGTTCTACGTGGGAGCCGGTACGAGCGGTCGCCTCGCTGTTCTCGATGCAGCCGAGTTGCCGCCCACCTACGGTCTCGAACCGGGGCGCGTGATTGCCTTGATTGCCGGCGGCGCGGAGGCAGTGGTGCGGTCCGTGGAAGGCGCCGAGGATGATGAATCAGGGGCCATCGAAGACTTGTCGCCATTCGACTTGACCAGCGCGGATTGTGTCATTGGCATTGCCGCCAGCGGCCGTACCCCTTATGTCGTCGGCGCGTTGCGCTTCGCCCAAGGGCAAGGGGCTTGGACCGGGGCGGTCACCACGAATCCCAAGGCGTTGCTCCGGCAGTTTTCAGACGTCGTCATCGCTCCTGCCGTCGGCCCCGAAGTGATTACCGGATCGACGCGCATGAAGAGCGGCACCGCGCAGAAGCTGGTGCTGAATATGATTTCGACCGCTCTGATGGTGCGCATGGGATGCGTGCTCGGCAACCGTATGGTGAACGTGCAGCTAACCAACGAGAAGTTGTGGGACCGCGCCGAGAGAATCGTCGCCGAGATCGCGGGCGTTGATCGAAGCGCGGCAGCCCAGTCGCTCAAGAAGGCGGGCGATGTGCGAATCGCCGTCTTGATGCTGACGGCGCATCTAGAGCTAGAGGAGGCGAAGACTCTGCTCAACGCCAACAGGGGAATCTTGCGGGCCGCGTTGGCCGCAGCCGAGAAAGGGACATGAAGAAGCTAGAAATTGAAGGCGGTCGGAAGTTGCAGGGTTCCATTCGGATCTCCGGAGCGAAGAACGCGGCGTTGCCGGCGCTGGCGGCCACGTTGCTCACCGACGAACCGATGGTCCTGGAGAGGATTCCGGCTGTCGCCGACCTGAAAACGATGGAGGGTTTGCTCCAGAGCCTGGGCGCCGAGCTCGAAAGCGAAGGAGAGCGTCGCACAATCGTCACGCGCGAGATTGGAACGGCGGAAGCGCCCTACGAATTGGTCAAGACGATGCGTGCGTCGAGCTTGGTGTTGGGTCCTTTGGTGGCGCGCACCGGCCGCGCTCGGGTTTCGGTTCCCGGCGGTTGCGCGATTGGCGCTCGGCCGATAAATTTACACCTCGCGGGACTGGAGAAGCTCGGCGCGACCGTACGCCAAGAAGCGGGCTACATCGAGGCTCTGGCTCCACTGGGCCTGCAAGGCGCTACCGTCGCGTTCCAGCGAATCACGGTGACAGGGACGGAAGACCTGATGATGGCGGCCACCTTGGCAAAGGGAGAGACGATCCTTGAGAACGCCGCGCGCGAACCAGAGGTCGTCGACCTGGCGGCCATGCTGAATGCCATGGGCGCGCGGATCGAGGGCGCTGGTCAATCAACGATCCGGATTCAGGGCGTGGAACGCCTGCACGGGGCGACGCACAGGATCATTGCCGATCGTATCGAGGCGGGCACGTTCCTGATTGCCGCGGCGCTGACCGGCGGCGAGTTGACGCTAGAGGACGTGAACCCGGAACATCTCGGGGCCGTCATCGCCAAGCTGCGTCAGGCTGGCGCGGAAGTGGAAGTGTTGAACGGCACGGCGATTCGTGTGAGCCGGCAAGGCGAGATCAGGCCGGTCGACGTCACGACCGAAGAGCATCCGGGCTTCCCGACGGACATGCAGGCGCAGTGGATGGCACTGATGACGGCGGCGTCCGGCGACTCGCACGTAGTGGAGACGATCTTTGAGAATCGCTTTATGCATGTGGCCGAGCTGACCCGCATGGGTGCGGAGATTGAGCTCGCCGGCAACTGTGCGACGATTCGCGGCGGCAAAAGGCTATCAGGCGCGACGGTGATGGCATCGGACTTGAGAGCGAGCGCCTGCTTAGTTCTTGCTGCGCTCGCGGCCGAGGGAACAACCGTGATTGACCGCGTCTACCATCTCGACCGCGGCTACGAGCGGCTCGAAGAGAAACTGGCTGGAGTGGGCGCCGCCGTCCGACGCATCGACTAGAAAAAAACGCGCCCTGCCAAGCGAAGGGCAAGGGCGCATAGCGTTTGAGCGAAAGTTGGGGTTTAGGGTTGCGTGTACCAGGACTCGTCGCCGAAGCGGGTCCATTCTTCGATCCACAGGTCTTCGGCAAACGCGCCTCGATAGACCGCGTCGGTGTCGAAGAATCCTTCGGACGGAGCCGACGCGGAGGCGCCGATCGCGAAGACGGGAGAGCCGTCAGCGGGACGTGGGTCCGGGTTCGGTTCCCAGCGCGTGTTGCGGAGTCTCGGGTCGACCGCCAGGATGCCTGGCTGGCTGGAGACGTAGGCCAGATTGTTGGAGCGAATCATGCCTTCAATCGTGTTGGAGCCAGCGTTGTTCCAGAACGTGCAGTTCCGCAGGGTCTTGTCATCGACCTGGGCTAGCGTCGGGTCGTCCACCAAGGAGACGCCAAACTCGCCGAAGCCGGTGATGACGCAATTGGAGAGTTCCATCGCGGCGCCGAGGCGAAGCAAGAAGCCGAGGTCAGCGGCTTGGCTGCCGACCAGGGTGACGTTGAAGAGCTGCGGGTTGGTGCGGGGCTCATTGTTCGGGCCGAGCTCGTTGTTGTCCATCTCCAGGCCTTGATCGCCTTGAACAGGGCTCTGCTGCACGAAGAAGTACTGGCCGTGGCCTCTCCAGCCAAACGCCCAGTCGATCGAGTCGTCCTTGGAGCCGGAAGAGACGACGTGCTTGGCGTTCACGGTGCCGCCGAAGAACTCGACGCCGTCGTCCTCGCCCAGGTGCGCCTGGATGTAGTCGATCGTGGTGCCGCGACCGAGGCCGTGGAAGCCAAAAGCGTTCGGCTGGATCTCAGGCGTGAAGTCGACACCAGCGAACTCAACGCGGGTGTACATGATGCTTCCGCTGGAGTCGTCGTCATCGTCGCCGCCATAGGCTGGCCGGTTCACCGGACTGACGCCTTCCGCGAAGCGTTCGTCCGCGTCGACGTTGACCGTGGCGCGGCCGAGGATGATCAGACCGGCCCAGCAGGACTGGAAGCGTTCACCGACCGCAGCGTTACAGGTGTAGACGATGGGCAGCTCCTTGCGGCCAACCGACATGAGCTTGCCGCCGCGCTCGACCACGATGACAGCGTTCTGGCCAGCGGCTAGAACGGTGGTACCGGGCTCGACGGTGAGGGTGGCGCCGTCGTTGACGAACACTTGGGCGCTCAGTTTGACCACGCCAGACCAGGTGGTGTCGGAACTAATTTCCGTGTCGCTGGAGAGCGTGAGTGACGGGGCGGAGCGCACCTGGAACTTCGACCATGCCTGTTTCACGGGGCGGCTAACGGTGGAGTCCCAGACAGTCAACACGTATTGGTAGTGGCCCTGTTCGCTGGGGGCTGCGCCGGAGCGAGCGAGCATTCTGTCTACTGTTGGGACGGGAACGACCACAAAGTTTCCAGGCGCGTTGCCCATGACGTCAACCGGCGTCGTGCTCAACGTTCCGTTGGTGGTGTTGACCCATCCCAGCATCTCGCCAGTCCCGATGTTTTCGAGTCTGAGGGTGTATGCATAAGGATATGGGTCGCCCTGGGGGTTCGCGGTCCAACGCACGGTGTGCGACTGTGACGGTGTGTACCAAACCGCGTCGGTGTAAACGTGCAGCGTCGCTGCGGTCTTTTGGACAAAGAGGTCGCCAAGTTCCCTGGCGCCCGAATCAGCCGCGCCGAGTGTAGCGGCGAGACCGAAGCAGCAAACCGCGGCCCTTAAAATGTGTGTCAGTATACGTCGCATGAAGTTCTCCTTCGCTCTGTCAAACTTTCTCTGAGGCTGCGTAGCGAAGATTCACAGGCAAACTCAAAAGATCTGATAACTCGTGCCGATGGAATACGTCTGGCCTTGCGTGTAGCCCTGGAAGAGTTCGCCTCCCTGGGTCCAACGCCGCTTGGCGTCGGTCAAGTTCTCGGCTGAAAAGCGCATCTTCCATTTGCCGTCGCCCACCAGGCTCAACTCGTAAACGAGGTCAAGCGTCGTAAGGGGTGCTTGCAGAACATCCGGCAAACCGAATGAACCTACGTCAGTGATGCGGCTAGAATAATAGTTGGCGTAGAATCGGGTCGTGCTGCGCCACTCGGGCTTCGCCCATTCCAAGATTGCGTTGCCGATATAGCGCGACTGCCCCTGCATTGGGCGCTCACGGCTCGTGAGCACGATGTCTTTCACGTCGGTCAGGTCGATGTTGGAATCGACAAACGTGAAGTTGCCGGAGACGGAGAAGGGCCGCAACGCAGGAGAGACAAAATCTAGATTGCGGCGGAACTCCAACTCAACGCCGTAGTTGTCCGCGGCGGTGGCGTTCGAGAACGTCGTGGTCAGACCGACGGTCGCGATAACGGTCCGCTCGATCGGATTGTTGAAATTCTTGTAGAAGAAGCTCGCCGCAATTAACTGGTTGCCGCCGGGGAAGTATTCCCAGCGCACATCGTAGTTGCGAATATCGGTTTGGATAAGATCCGGATTACCGACCGTGAGCCGACCACCGACGACATCAAGGAAGTCGAAGAGCGCCAGCTCACGGAAGTCCGGCCGCGAGACAGTTTGGCTGACGCCGAAACGTAAGTTCTGCCTCCCGGTCAGTTGGTAGATGGCATTGGCTGCGGGCAGATAGTTGACTGCGGTGAACGGGGAGGGCTTGCGATTCTCGGGATTGAAAGGATCGAAAGACTCGACGTTTTGATCGACGTCTTCTACGCGCAGTCCGCCGATGAGGCGCCACTTCTTATAAGCCAAGTCGACCATACCGAAGTAGCCATAGACGTTTCTGTCGCCAGCATAGGCATCGGTGACTCGCGTGGTTTCGTTGACCTCGAAGCCATTGGGACGGATGTTCTCCGGCGCGAACAAGATGTTCGGAGAGTTGGTAATGTCGAGGCCTTGTGAGCCGCGTAGGGCATAGCGCAAACGTCGTGACAAGAAGTCGCGCTGACGGAAGCTGGTGTTGACGCCGACCTTGATCGAGCCGACGACTGGTCCCTTGTAGAAAGGCACGCTCCAATCGAACGCCGGGTTCCACAGGTTTTCATCCAAATCGTTGGTCATCCGGAACGCGCTTTGGGAGTCGTCGAAGTACTCGAACTGATCTGAGACTTCGTTGAGCAGATAGACGTTCTCGCGTAGGTCCGGTTCGTATCGCGAAGACTTCGAGTAGGCCACTTGCCAAGAGAAGATGCTGTTCCACAAGGCAGGGAAGAGATGTTCGCCCTCCAGCTGAGTAGAGAGCACTTGTCGCTCGATCCAACGCAGGCGCTGGTCTTGAATGGTTGTGCGGAAGTCTTGGTGGAAGCCTTCGTAATAGCGCGTCTCGTTGTCGTTGTCGTGCGAGATGAAGTTCCGTAAGGCGATTTTGTGTTCGGGGTTGAAGCGGTATGACAGATTGACCACGCCGCCGAGGCGGGCCGACTCTTTGGACTCGTCGTACTTGAAGATGTTGTTCGGCTTCGGAGGCGCGTCGTTAGGCCCGAGCAGGCCAGCGGCCACGTCTGCGTTGGGCCGGTAGAAGATACGGTCTTGGTCGAAAATGGAGCGTACCTTGTTCGCGAAGGTCAGGGCCGCCACGATGCCGAACTTGCCGTAAGTGTTGCCCGCGACTACGTTCCAGCTCATCGAAGGTCGGTTCTGCTCACGGGTCGTGCGTGCCCAGTTGGCCGGCAACAGACGACCGATGTCTTGCAGTTCGGCCGCCGAGAAGTTGAAGCGGTCAATGCGTTCGGAGGGCAGGCCGACCGGCAGGTCGCGGGTACCGTCGTCGAAGCCCCAGAAGTCGTTTCCGCCGCCAGGGTAGGTTAGAAAGTTCTGCCCCTGAGTGCGGCTGTTGAAGCCCATGCTGTAGCTCACGCTGAGCGTGGGTTTGGACGGGAATTCAACGGTTTCGATTTGGACAAGGCCAGCGGAGAACTCACCGGAAAGGTCCGGCGAATACGTCTTGAGGACCTTGATGTTATCGATGAGATTGGCCGGGAAAAGATCCAGCGGAACGACGCGCCGTTCGGGCTCGGTCGTTGCCAGCATCGAGTTGTTGAGGGTGGTCGAACTGTAACGCTCGCCTAGGCCGCGGACGTAGACATAGCTGTCGTCGACGACCGAAACGCCGGTAACTGCTTCCAGGGCTCCTGCTGCGTCTGACGCCGTGCTGCTGCTGATTTCCGCACCGCTGATCGAGTCGGAAACGGTGCTGGCGAGCTTGCGGTCAACGAGCATGGTTTCGGCTGTTGCGATTTCAGGACCGAATTCAGCGACGACTTCGATTTCCGTGATGACGGCCGGGTTTGCCATTACGGTGCTGGCGTCGGTAACTTCGCCGGCGGTGATCGTGATGCCTTCGACGGTTGCGGTACTGTGGTGCGGCGACGTGTAGTTGACGACGTAAGAGCCTGCAGGCACCTCGAGCATGAAACCGCCTTCGGTGTCGGTCTTTACGTTGAAAGTAACGGGACCGGCAATCTCCACTTCCACTTGAGAAAGGGGATTTCCATTGGATGCGTCGTAGGCAAAGCCCACGATAGTACCTGCCTGCTGGGCCATCAGGGCCGGACTGATTGCGAGGAACAGGGTTAGGGCCGCTGCTGTCGCTAATTTGGATATTCTTTCGCTCATTTCGCTTAATAGCAACTCAATCGCTAATTGCTGCTAATTCACGGCTGCGTTGTTGTCGTCTGGGTGTCTTAGTTCTGCACGTAGATCGCAACCGGCTTGGAGCCGAGGCCGTTGAGTTTGATGAACACTGCGACCGTGCCTTCCGCGGTTACGGGAAGCGTCGCTGGAAGCCGGATGTTGACTTGCCAAAGGGAAGCGAAGTTCGGCGCGAGTCCGCTGAACTCAACCGTTGCCTGAGTAGCTTGGACGTAGGCCTCCAAGTCGCCCGTTGTGAGGACCAAAGGATCGGCCGATGCAGCCGCTCCGGTCTCGGGGGTCACACTTAAAGGGCCGTGACCAGTCGCAAAAAACTGAACAATCGAGCCGGGTGCGGCTGGATTACTAGGACTATTCAGGGAATTGTCTTGGTTGAGTGCCGCTGCGGCCTCGCCGTCGACGGTGAAGAAGCCCGGGCTTGCTTGAATGATATTGATCGCGCCGTCGTAAGTGGGAATGCCCGACACGCGCACAACGAACGTGCTTGGCGAACCTAACCCGCTGACCGGGGTCGAGAAAGGAACAATGAAGTTGATTTGGCCGGGGCCAACATAGTTCAGCGGGACAGCTGCACCGTCGATCAAGATCTCAACACCGCCGAGCATGGCGGGAATCGGCGCCACGCCGTTGAAAGTCTCCGTTGATACTCCTACAGAGGCGAAATCGCCGAATGCGGAGGCCCAGGATCCCGGAGCTACAGGAAAATTGGGCGCGAAGCTCGCAGCGTTGACGATGGCGACGGTTGACTGAGCTACAGCAGACGACATCGTCGCCAAAGCCAGGCTCAAGGCAAGCAGCAGTCGGGTGAAAACTCTCTTATGCATTCAGTGTGTCCTCGGGGTTCGCGGTCTTGTCTTCGCTGGTCTCTGTCAGATCCCGAACCAGCACTGCGTCAATAGCCCAAGATATTGGCTTGGCGGTGACGGTTCGAAGACAGAGATATGAAACTTGAATCAATCCGTTCTGTTCGTCCTTTTAGGTGCGAAATGTGTATCCGACGCCACGCAGGGATTGAATCCAACGCGGGTTCGACGGCTCTAGTTCGACTTTGTTGCGGAGCCGCACAATGCAGGCGTCCACGGTTCTTTCCATGACGTCTTTGCCGTGGCCCCAGACCGCATCCAACAGGCGCTCGCGTGAGAAGACTTGGTCCGGATAGCTCATCAGGTGTTCAAGCAAGCGGAACTCGGTGGCAGTCAACGTCACCGGGCTACCATCGATTTGCACGGTGCACTGCGTGCGGTTTAGCTCGATCGGACCTGCTTTGAGGAGGTCCGTCTTCCGTGGAGCTTCCCGCAGGTGAATCTTGATGCGCGCCAATAGTTCGCGCACCGAAAATGGCTTGACGAGATAATCGTTACCGCCGAGTTCTAGTCCGAGTACGCGGTCGGTTTCACTGGAGCGCGCCGTCAGGAAGATGATCGGCGTCGTCTTCAAGTTCTGGTCAGCTCGAACCTGCCGACAGATATCGAGGCCGTCTTGCTCAGGCAACATGACGTCGAGCAAAATCAAATCGGACTTGCTTTGACGCAGGAACTCCACCGCCCGATCTCCGGTTTCGCGAGTAGCGACGGCATGGCCGTCCTGTTCGAGCCGGTGTCGCAGCAGTGCAAGCAGATCAGTGTCGTCCTCGATTACGGCGATCTTTGGCATCCCTGTGCTTTCAAGGTAGTCAGCGAGGTGTGACGGTTGGATTAAGAGACAGTGAAGCTTGGTGGAATATTGGGATAAGGTCTGAAGTCACCTTTCTGGGCGCCCGCGGACGCGCATGATATCCTTGCCATCTATGGCCTTTTGCACGAATTGCGGTTCCCAATTGGACGATGCAGCGGTGTTTTGCGGCAGCTGCGGAACCTCTCTTGGCGGCGCCCCGGCTGCGGCTCCGGCGCCTGCTCCGCTACGTGCGCCGCCGCTGGAATACGAGATCGAGGGCGACAACCTGGAGGTGGTTCGCATCCACATGAAGCCAGGGCAAGAGATCATCGCCGAAGCCGGCAAGATGGTCTACAAGACCCCGGACGTTTCGTGGGAAACGAAGATGACCGGAGAGGGATTGGGCGGCAAGTTGATGGGCGCTCTGAAGCGCAAGCTTACTGGGGAATCGCTTTTCCTGACGCACTTTAAAACGTCGGGCGGGCCCGGCGAGGTGGGCTTCGCCGGCGACTTCCCTGGACGCATCCAGGCGTTTGACCTCGTCGCCGGCCAGTCCGTGCTCTGCCAGCGGGACGCGTTTATCGTTGCCGAAGCCACGGTCGAGCTGGGCATCGCGTTCACTAAGAAGATCGGCGCCGGGATCTTTGGCGGCGAGGGCTTTATCCTTCAAAAGCTGACGGGACCGGGAACGGCGTTTATCCATGCCGGCGGCGACTTCATCACCTTTCATTTGAAGGGAACCGAGACGCTCCAGGTCGACACCGGATGCATCGTCGCCTTTGACGAGAGCGTCGCCTATGACGTGCAGTTTGCCGGCGGTATTGCCACGAGCATTTTTGGTGGTGAAGGGCTCTTTCTCGCGACGCTAACCGGTCCGGGGAAGGTCATCATCCAAACCATGACTCTCTCCAAACTGCGTAGGCAGCTCGGCGGCGGCATCGGCGCCAAGAGCGGCGGAGGCGAAGCGCGCGGCCTCGGAACGCTGACTCAACTCCTAGGCAGCGACGACTGAGTCGGGCTCTGTCGGGCTGCCCTCGGCCCAGTCTTCGCCGTAGTGGATCGTGATCTCCTCGCCGCGCTCAATGTCGCACAGCGCGTAGAGTTCTATTCCGTTTAGCTCGGAGTTAGGCGTTTGGTTATGGTTGAGATAGCGCAAGACATTGCTGCCATCGACCCCGGCCCACTTGCCGTCGTCGCCTTCAACCCATAAGACATAACGTCCGTCTTCTTCGACCGGCGGGCCCGCGTAATCGCCGATGTAGCTCTCAGCGGCGATGAAGGCCTGTGCAAACAGACCGAACCCGTGAATTCGGCTTGGCCGAACTGAGACCCAGTCCAGGCGGACACGTTCGATGGGGTCGATCACGGTTTTATTGCGGGTGAGTAAGGAGTATGGAGGCGGGCCGAGAAAGGCCCGCCTCGCACCGAAACTATTCGGCGAGCGCGTCGGCTGAATCAGCGCCATAGAAGCTGTACCAAGAGGCGCACTCGGTCAGGCAACCGTTCACCGCGTTGATGTTCTTGACGCCTTCGTCCTGAAGCCATTCCGTGAGGGCTGCGACGCCCTTCTCGGCGTAGATGGGGATGCCGTCTTTCCAAGTGGCCCGACCGCATAACACGCCAGAATACGCAACGCCCGCTTCGGTCGCCCAGTGGAGCGCTTCGGTGAATTCCGGATTGCTGACGCCGGCGCTCAAGTAGATGAACGGGCGCCTGGCAACTTCAGCGGCGGCGCGGAAGTGCTCTAGGACCTCGGCTTTGTCATACGCCTTTTCGCCCTTGTAGGCCAACGCGCCTTCGGCGTAGGTCAAGTTGATCGGGATCTCAACCTTGAGAACGTCGACATTGTAGCAGTCCTTGGAGAACTCGCGCATCGACTCGATCACGACTTGCGGTTTCTTCTTGGCGTACTCAAGACTCTTCTCGCTGCCGCCCTTCTCGTCGTAGCCCACGAATTCCAAGAACAGCGGAACGCCGTTGGATTGGCACTCGTCGCCGATGCGCTCGACGAAAGCGTGTTTCTCGTCGTTGCCTTCCTTGGTCTCAAACGGCGTGTAGTAGATCAGTACCTTGATCGCGTTCGCGCCCGCTTCTTTCAGCCGACGAACGGACATATTCGGCAACAGGTCGGCCTGCCGCCCGGGACGAGTATTGTCGTAGCCGCTTTGCTCGTAGCTGAGCAGCAGTCCGGCATTCTTGTCGCGCGCGGCAGCGGCGGGCATGCCCCACTGCGGGTCGAGCAAGATCGCGCTTGCATGAGGGGTCAAGACCTGCGATACCGCCGTCTTGAACTCGACCATCATTTCGTCGGTTACGGCGTCGGGGCTGATGCCCTTGCCTGCGGCGACGGATTTTTGCAAAGAACCGCGCTGGTCCATGGCCGCGGCGGAAATAACGCCGCGCTCATTGGAGAGAGCCTTCATATGCTCGATCTTTTCTTTGGAAATTCTCACACTCATGGGATTTCGTGCCTACGCCGGTGGGTCGTCACTGAGCGCCTGTTGTCGCGCGGGACGGGAAAATCTTATGGACTATGGTCGTCGCTTAAACTCTGTGCGCTTGGATCTTGTCGCGCAGCCGAAAATAACGTTCGCTCTCGGCGACGTCTCGATAGATCTGTTCACGCAACGCTGCGGAGGACTCAAACGGCCGCTCAACTCTCAAGCGCCGCAAGAAGCCGACTCCGATCGCTGTTGGCGAGGAGCCTCCCAGGGGGTCGAGCAAATGCGTCTCGACCACTCGGTCGCTCTCGCCGAATGTTGGTCTCACGCCGACGTTCGTCACGGATCGCCAACGCCGCGATCCAGACAACTCGCGCGTCTCGCTTACGTAGACGCCGTTCGCCGGCCAGAGATCCGCTTGCGGGTTAAGGTTGAGAGTCGGAGCCGTGCTCTTGGAGCCGATTCCCCGTCCCGAGACAACCTCGCCCGCCAACTCGAACGGCCTGCCCAATAACCGCCGCGCCACGTCGGTGCGGCCAGCGGCGACAGCGGCGCGAATACGCGAACTGCTGACCGTTTGGCCTCCCATGCGTAACGGACCGACCGCTTCCGTCACGAAGCCATAACGCCGTCCAAGCTTCTCCAGGGTATCAATATCGCCCGCATGCCGGTGTCCGAAGCGGAAGTTTTCGCCCACGACGACACAGCTGCAGTGCAGGCCCCGCACCAACACCTGCTCCACAAACTCTTCAGGCGACTGCTTTGAGAATTCGCTGGTGAAGGGCAACACGACCATCCCGTCGACCCCCGCGCTCTCCAAAACTTCGCGGCGCTGCTCGATGGTCGTCATCAGTTGCGGCGCTCGCTCCGGCGCGACAACCTGCAGCGGGTGCGGGTCGAAGGTTAGCGTCGCCGTCCGCCAGCCGTTTTGCTGCGCCAAGCGTTTTGCCAGTTTCAGGATTTTTCTGTGTCCGCAATGGACACCGTCGAAGTTGCCGATCGTCACGACACTAGGCCCGAAATCCGCCGGGATTTCATCGAGGGAACGGTAGACCTTAAGCATGAAGTCCGGTTCCCGCGATTTCGATGGTCAGACCGTCGTAGGCCAGTCCGACGCCAGCCGGCAGTTCCGCGCTGACGGCGGCGTGTGAAAGATCGTGGCAGATGTGCGTGAAATAAGCTTGCTTCGGCCGCAGCCTCTCGACCCACTGCAGAGCTTGTTCCACGGTGGAGTGCGAGGGGTGCGGCTCGTGGCGCAGCGCGTCCAGAAACAGCACATCGAGATCTTCCAAAAGAGGCAATGAAGATTCTGGAATGTCGCTTTGGTCGGTCAAGTAGGCTGCTTGGCCGAATCGAAAACCGATGATCTGCGTTTTGCCGTGCCAGATAGGTACAGGCGCGAAGTCCAGTCCGTGCACTCGGACCGATTCGGACTCGATGCGATGCGCGGTGAGGCGCGGCAGGCCGCCCGGGTGGGTTTCGGCCTCAATTAAGGCGTAGGGGAATGTACGTTCCAACGCGTCGATCGTCGCCGACATGCCAAAGGCGGGAATCCGTTCCCGCCGTCCATAGTTGAACGGTCGCACATCGTCGAGACCCATGATGTGGTCAGCATGCGAATGGGTATAGAGGATAGCGTCGAGGTCAGTAAATCCTGCCGTCAAGGCTTGTTGGCGAAAGTCCGGCGTCGTGTCCACGACCACGTTCCTTTCGCGGCCCTCCGCCGCATAGCTGACGAGGATCGACGGCCGCAGCCGGCGGTCCCGGGGGTCATCGGAGTGACAGACCGCGCAGGGGCAGCCGATCGTCGGGATGCCGACGCTCGTTCCCGAACCGAGAACCGTAATACGAATAGGACCAGAGAATGCCACTGAGGCCTCGAACCCTATCTTGCAACAGGCCACCCATGCCGATCCAGGAATGAGCAGATTAAGCGGCCCGCCCGTAAGCGTGGGTTATGCTAACGAGTGCGTTCCGAGTCACTTGGACGCCATCGGTTATGCGCCTGAATCGACTACTCTTCCTGTGTGTTGCGGCGGCCTGCCTAGCCCTAGCTCAGGAGCAGCAACCGCCCCAAGCCGGGCCGGTCGAGATCTTGCCGCTGGACCAAGTTCAAGCCGGCATGCAGGCTGTTGCCTGGACTACTTTCAGCGGGGTTACGGCGGAGCCCATTCCTGTCGAGATTCTCGGTGTGATGCGCAACGCCTTCGGCCCCCGTCAAGACGTGATCCTGGCCAAGTTGGGCGGCAAGGCCCAACGTACGAACGTCGCCGGCGGCATGAGCGGCAGTCCGGTCTACTACGACGGGAAACTGCTGGGGGCCATCTCCCTGCGCTACAGCCAGTTCTCCCCGGACGCCATCGCCGGCATCACTCCCATTGAGAACATGCTCGAGATTGATGAGTTTGATAGGTCTAGCCCCGTCGCCTCCAAGACTCAGGATGGTGATCTGGCGCAAGCGATTTGGGGACTGCGCGATGCAGCCATGCCCGGAATTGACGGTCAGGCACGCCCCATCGCGACGCCGCTCTCGTTCTCTGGAGTACACGCCGGCGTACTCGACGTGGTCGGCGGCTATTTTCGCTCTCAGGGATATTCGGTGATGCAGGGCGGCGCCATGGCCGCGCGCAGCATGAAGACAGTTGATCCGGTGGGCCACTTGAATCCCGGCGAGCCCATCTCGGTCGTGATGATGTCGGGAGACATGTCCGCAACAGGCCTAGGAACGGTTACCTACAACGACGGCAAGAAGATCCTCGCTTTTGGCCATCCCATGTTTAATTCGGGTCGCCTGGAAGCCCCGATCGCCACGGCTGATGTGGTCCTCGTCTTGGCCTCGCAGCTGAATCCCGTCAAGATGGCCAATGCCGACTCTATCGTCGGCGCCCTCAGACAGGATCGGCATTCCGGAATTCTGGGCGTACTGGGCGAGTCCGCTCCGATGACGCCGGTTCACGTCAACGTTCGCACCTACGGCGACAACGACAACGTGCTGACGACCAAGCAGCTGACCTACAACGTGATCCAGAACGAGAAGCTCACGCCCCAGCTCGTGGTCTTGGCCCTTTATAACTCGATGTTCGGGATGAACGAGTTCGCCGAAGAATCGACCTTCCGGCTGAACGCCAAGGTGGACTTCGAGGGCGATCACGATTTCGAGTTTCGGACGATGCTCAGCGATAGTCCGACGTCTCCGGCCCCTGCACCGCTGCTGATTGCCAGCGCTTTCGGTAACCGCCTCTTCCGGGTTTTCAACAACACGCTAGAGATGCCCTTGATGGAGAACATCGAGGTCAACGTAGACCTGCTGCCGAAGCGCCGCGTGATGGTGATCGATCAAGTCTGGGTAGATCGCCGCCGTGCGAGCCCGGGCGACGAGATCAACGGCAAAATCGTTTTGCAGCCCTATCGCGGCAGCCGCGTGGAGAAGGACTTCAAGATTCGTGTTCCCGATGGTGCGCCGAAAGGCCGCCTGGTTCTCGTTGTTGGCGATTCTTCGGCATACAACCAACGTCGGCTTGCGCTCGGCGCGCGCAATCAGACGCTGAGCCTGCCGGAGACTCTGTCGTTGCTCAACCAAGAGCGGCGCAACGACGTGATCTATGTAGCGCTCACCGATCGCAGTCCCTCGGCGGCCATCGACGACACCCAAATGCCCAACGTTCCCGCAACCACTTTGAACGTCATGCGGTCCACTGCCCAAGGGCGTATGGCCCTGGAGCGTGGATCCGCACTGGCCGAGACGGAAGTCCAATTGGACGCCGTCGTCGAGGGCCGACGCGCGCTGGCGATCGAGATCCAATAGTTCCGCCAAAGGTCAACTTGATGCACACCCGTAACGCTGTCGCGCTGCTCTGTCTATTCTTCTTTTCGTTGAACGCCTGGGCCGAAGAGACGCGCACCTGGGTGCAAACATCCGAAGACGATTTCGCAAAAGGAACGGCCAAGGGCTTAAGCATCCGCAATGACGGCAAGTTGGAGCTCGCGCCTCGTCTGGAGCAGATCGACGAGACTCCGACGTCTTACTTCTGGGACATCGTCGCCGCGCCCGACGGGACGATCTACGCCGCCGCCGGCCCCGAAGCCTCGGTGATTCGCATCGCGCCCAATGGCGAACGGTCCGTCTTCTTTCAGACCGACGCAATCGAAATCCACGCACTGGCGCTGGACGCCGAGGGCAACCTCTATGCCGCTGCCGCGCCCAGCGCACAGGTTTACCGTGTTTCTCCCGACGGAGAAGCGGCCGCGTTCTACGATCCGCACACGCCTTATGTCTGGGACATGGCCTTTGGTCCCGATGGCGCACTCTACCTGGCCACCGGCGACCGAGGCGAAGTGCATCGCGTCGAGCCCGATGGCGCCGGCTCGGTTTTCTTCGAGACCGGTGACGTCCACGTGCGATCGCTGGCCTTCGACGCTCAAGGCCGGCTCGTCATAGGCACGGATCCCAGCGGATTGATTCTGCGGATTGACGCTTCCGGCGATGAGCCTCGAGGTTTCGTTTTGCACCAGACTTCGCGTAAAGAAGTGACTGCTATCGCTGTCGGCGCAGATGGTTCCATCTACGCCGCGGGCGTTGGCTTGCGTGTCGCAGCTGGCGCCCCGAGCCCGGCGCCTGCGCCGCAGCCGTCTTCGGGGGCCGATGGACAAACCGCCGCTAGCGGCAATCAATCGACCTCCGCCAACGCGGCGTCGCAGGCTGCCCAGCAGGCCCCGTCGGCGATCGCTTTGCAAGTGCGCGGCGGCAGCTCGGTCGTCCGCATCGCAGCGGACGGCGAGCCGCTCAACATTTGGGAGTCCTCCAACGCGATTGCCTATGCGCTTGGCTTCGACCCGTCTGGTCGCTTGCTGGTGGGCGCGGGAGACGATGGGCGTCTCTATCGGGTGGATTCACCTCAAGACTCGCGTCTGCTTACGACGCTCGATTCGAACCAGGTCACCGCGATTGCAATGGGCCCTAACGGCTCCGTACTCCTAGGCGCCAGCAACATCGGCAAGATCTATCGGCTCGGCCCAGGCCTTGAGGCGGAGGGAACGTTTGAATCCGATGTGCTCGACGCCGAGATCTTCTCGAAGTGGGGAGCCCTCGAGACAGAAGGCGAAACGCTTGGCGGCGAAATTCAACTTTCCCTGCGCACGGGGAACGTGAATCGTCCGACCAAGAACTGGAGCGATTGGAGTCCGGCCGAAGGCGCCGTTCCAGCTGCGGAGTTTGCCCAGTTCCGGGCCACTTTGCGCGCCGGCTCCGGGAGCGCGTCTCCGCTGCTTGAAGCCGTCACGCTGTACTACCGGCCAGTCAATCGCCAGCCGCGCATTGTCGGACTGGAGATCACCCCGTCGAACTACCGCTTCCCGACCGTGCGTCCCGTTACCCGTCCCAACACTCTCAGCCTGCCGCCGATCGGTACGCCCAATCGGCGGACGGTTCAACAAGCGCAATTGAACCAAACTCTGCTCGGAGATCCAGGTTGGATGGCCGTCCGTTGGCAGGCCGACGATCCCAATGGCGATACGCTCTCGGCCCAAATCGAAATTCGCGGCGAGAGCGATCCTAACTGGGTCGTGCTCGGCAAGCAGATTGAAGAGAGCGAGTTCAGTTGGGATTCCACCGCGCTTCCCGACGGGCGCTACCGCGTTAGTCTCACCGTCGACGATGCCGTGTCCAATCCAGCGGTCGAGTCGCTTTCCGCATTCCGCGAGACCGAGCGATTCCTCATCGACAACACCGCACCCGCGATCTCCGACCTTTCCGCGTCGGCCGAAGACGGACGCATTCGTGTTCGCTTTCAGGCCCAGGACGTTGCCAGCAAACTGACACGCGCGGAGTACTCCATCAATGGCGGCGATTGGGCGCCGGCAGATCCTGCAAACGGACTGTTTGACGCCGGCTCTTTGGCCTTCGAATTTGAAGCGGCCGCCCCGGCGGAAAACGGCGGCATCGTTATTGCTGTACGAGCCTACGACGAACGCGACAACGTCGCCGCCGCCCGCACCGTCGTTCGCTAATTCACGGACCTCCAGCGACTGCTGCTGCGGGCTCTGTCGCGGTCACGTTCGACGGAGTCGACTCCACTGCCGCGATTACGATCTGGTCCACGAGATTCCTGATGTAAGAGGTCGAGACGCCGAAGTTGTTCACGAAGATGGAGAAAGCCAAGTGTCTTCCGTCCAAGGTGGTCGCGTATCCCGAAAGCGCGGTAACGTGCGATAACGTTCCGGTCTTCGCGCTGACGCGGCTCTTGGCCGTCGACCTTGAGAAGCGCCAGTCCAACGTGCCGTCCTCGCCGGCGGTGGCCAGGCTCTCGACGTAGGCCTCGCGCAGCGGCGAGTTCCACATGTGCCGCAGCAGTTTTACTGTCGCGGCTGGACTAACAAGGTCCTTGCGCGATAGCCCAGACCCATCGCTCAAGAAGAACTCCCAGGGGCTGAGGCCAGCCTCCTTCAAAAACGTGCGCATCTCTTCGATGCCCGCTTCATGGCTGCCGACTCCTCGCAACGAGTAGCCGACTTCCCTCAACAGCATTTCTGCGTGAAGGTTCTGGCTCGTCTTGTTGGTGATCTTGATGATTTCCCGCAGCGGCGCCGATTCGATGGAGGCCAGCTCCAGGGGATACGCTTGGAGAGTTGCGGGCGGACCGCCCTTGAGGTCGGGCGCCTCAGCTAGATCGTAGTGCTTCGCCGCGGGAGTCCCCGCCACTTCGACGCCCAGTCGTTCCAACTCTTGCTTCAACGCGATCGCTGCGAACAGCGCCGGGTCGTCCACCGCGATCGAGAGTTCCCTGCCCGGCGAACGGACTGAAATGTCTCCCCATAAGCGCACGGCTTTCTGCTCCGGTTTGAGCTCAATGCTCAGAGCCCGCGCAACCGTTCTGGTCGTTGCCGTTCGTGTCAGGTTGTGGACGGCGTAATAGCCAACGGAGGGCTCCAGCCGCAGGGTCGCCGGCTGTCCCGCGGCTGCCCCCGGTCGCACCAAGATCTCGATGCGATTGTCGTTAAACGAGAGAGAGCTGACCGGCGCCCCATAAGACCAGGTCGAATCTTCCACAGACCAACCTTCCGGATAAGGCGTCCAAACAAAGCGCGAGTCGTCTCCGACGATGTTGCCCGCAACGCTGCGGAGCCCGCGGTCATAAGCCTGCTGAGCGAGTCGTCGAACTGGTTCGAGGGGATCGTCTCCGTACTCGGCCTTCGGGTTGTAGGGCACGATGCGTGACGAAAAGTTCGGATCGGCGCCCCCGATCAGCAGCAGATCCCCCTGGATTCCCCCGCTTTCCCCCAACTGCTCGTCGGCGACAAGCTTAGTAGCGAATCGGCGGTCGGGCCCCAGCCGCGTGAGTGCGAGCGCCGTCGAATAGAGCTTCGCGTTCGAAGCTGGGACGAACAGTTTCTCCTCGTAATTCTGATAGACGACTTCTCCGGTATCCAAATCGACGAACTGAACCCCCCAGAACGCCCGTCGCGCGGCCGGGCGGTCCATAATTTGTTCAACCTGATGAGAGAGGACCGGATCTTGGGCCGCAACGGGGCCGATCAAGAAGAGTAGGCCTAGGAACAGACATCGCAAGGCCATCGGTTTCATCATCATAACCCCGCTCTTGGCTGGGTCCAATGGTTTGGTATTCTTGGAAAAGCGACTGCTCGTCGAGTCCGGCTTGGCGCCGACGCTGACTCCGCGGGGCGCTTGGAGCTCAATCATGTCCGGTCACTCAAAGTGGGCCACAATCAAGCACAAGAAGGCCGCCACGGATGCCAAGCGCGGCAAGGTTTTCACTCGTCTGATCCGCGAGATCCAGATCGCCGCCCGGCACGGCGGCGGCGACCCGGAAGCAAACCCGAGACTGCGTACGGCCATTACGTCTGCCAAGTCGCAGTCCATGCCCCAGGACAACATCAAGCGGGCCATCCTGCGCGGCGCCGGCGGACTCGAAGGTGAGTCCCTCGAAGAAATCACTTTCGAGGGTTACGGGCCGGCGGGCGTGGCTGTTTTCGTTGAGACCGTCACCGACAACCGCAATCGTACAGTCAGCGAGGTGCGCCATATGTTCTCGAAGAATGGCGGCAATCTCGGTGAAAACGGCTGCGTGGCCTACATGTTCGACCGCAAGAGCTTGATCACCGTTCCCAAGAGCGCTCTGGGCGAGGATGAGCTCATGGAAGCCGCTTTGGGCGCTGGCTCCGAAGACATGCAGGATGAGGACGAGAACTGGGTCGTGGTTTCAGATTACACCGCCCATGATCAGGTGCTTACCGCCCTGCAAGGCCTGGGTATCGAGCCGGCGTCGGCGGAATTAGCCCGGGTACCTCAGGTAACCGTTAAGCTTGAGGGTAAGCAGGCCGCTTCCGTGTTGCGGATGATTGACGCCATCGAGGAGCAAGACGACGTTCAGAACGTGTTTGCGAACTTCGATATCGACGACGAAGAACTCGAAAAGTTGTCGGCCTGATTCTCTGCCGGTTCGGCCGGGCACTGATAAATGCGAATTCTGGGCATCGACTGCGGTTCCGAACGCACCGGCTACGGCGTCGTGGACAGCGACGGTCGGAGCCATCGTCTGCTCGCCGCCGGTGTCATTCGAGTCTCTCCCACGAAACCTTTCGCCGAGCGCCTCCGTTTGATCTATGTGGGAGTTGCGGAAGTGCTCGCCCGTGATCAGCCGGAATGCTTTGCCGTTGAGACTGTCTTTCATGGCGTCAACGCCAAGTCCGCCCTGAACCTGGCTCAGGTTCGCGGCGTGGTCATGCTCGCGGCGGCCCAGGTTGGGTTGGCAGTCGAAGAATATTCACCTCTCGAGATCAAAGGCAGCGTCGTGGGTTACGGCCGCGCTACCAAGGACCAAGTCCAGATGATGACCGCTTCGCTGTTGGGCTTGCGCGAAGTTATCAAGCCGCATGACGCTTCCGATGCGCTCGCGGTCGCGATCTGCCACGCAACTCGCGGCTTGAGCCTCGAGGCAAGAGCAATCAAGGCGCCAACACATGCTTAGCCGGTTCCTCACAGTTCTGCTCCCGTTGACCCTCTGGACTGTCGGCCTGCTCGGCGCCGATGGCGACAAGTTGTTCTTTTCCAGAGACTTCCCCGGCAGCGTGCCGGAGTACTTCGACGTTACGGTCGATACGAACGGCAAGGTCATCTACCGGGAATCGCTCGACGATGAACTGCCGATTGAGTTCCAGGCGCCGGAGCCTGAGGTTTCGAGAATGTTTGAAATTTCAGAACAACTTGGATACTTCGAAAAATCATTCCTCCCACCCAAAGAGAAAACCGCTTTCACCGGCAACAAGATCTTGCGTTACACCAAAGCCAACGGCTCAAGTGACGAGGTCGAGTTCGTCTTTCAGGATGACGCAGCCGTTCTAGAACTGGTCTGCTGGTTCTTGCGGGTGGGCAATACCGAGTGGCACCGCATTAATATCGAGAGGGCGGTGCAGTTCGACCGCCTGGGAGTCAACAAGGCAATCTTGCAGTTTAATTCCGCCTTCGATCGAGGTCGAATCGTCGCCCCCAGGCAGTTCCTTCCGCTGTTGGAAAATATCTCTAAAGATATGAAAATACTGCACTTAGCTAGATCCAGAGCCGCCGGACTGGCCGAGCAAATCGAAGCCGGGGCGGTCTCGGGAGAGTAAGCAGTTACTCGTCGCCGGTGAGCACCGCATAGAGGCGATCCAGCTCGGCAGGCGAGCCATAGCTGATCTCGATTCGCCCCGTTTTGCCGCGTTCAACCAAACGAACTGGAGCCCCCAGGCATTCTTCGAGCCGCGCGATTGCCGCGGCAACATTAGGATCCACCGCCGGTTTCACCGCCGGCTCCGCGGGCTCTTGCATCTGTTTTACCAGCTGCTCCACCTGGCGGACCGATAGGCCCTGACGAACGATCCTCTCAGCCACGGCTCGCTGTTGGTCTTCTTCCGGCAGCGACAGTAAGGCTCGAGCATGGCCCATCGAAATCTTCTTCTCTCCGACCATTTCCTGGAGGTCTCTCGGTAGCCGAAGGAGGCGTAGCAAGTTTGTGACAGTCGTGCGATCTTTGCCGGTACGTTGCGCGAGCTCCTCGTGGCTTAGCTGGAACTCGTTCGCCAGACGCTGCAGGGCGGTGGCGATCTCGATCGGGTTTAGATCCTCGCGCTGGATGTTTTCTACCAGCGCAATCTCGAGAATCTTCTCTTCGTTGACGTCGCGGATGACTGCTGGGATCTCTGAAAGGCCAGCCAGCTTGCTTGCCCGCCAACGGCGTTCGCCCACCACGACCATGAACCGTGAACCGGCGGGCTTCAACAGAATGGGCTGAATCACCCCGTCTTCTTTGATGGATTGCGCTAGCTCCTCAATCGCCCCAGGCTGAAAAACTGTTCGCGGCTGGTCTGGATTCGGATCGATGGCGTCGAGCGGAATCATGCGGACCTGCTCGCCCGACTGCATAGCCGGCGCTACCGCTGCAGCAGCCGATGCGCCTGACCGATTCGAGAGCAGCGCGTCCAAGCCTCTTCCAAGAGCCTTGCGGGATGCGGCCTGAGAAGCCGATTTCTCATTCGTCGCCATGTCTTGCCTCTTAATGTGCTGTTTGGCCTCGCGAACTTGCTTCTAGCCGGTCGAGAACCTCTCGCGCCAGCTCCAGATAGCTTTCCGCCCCCTTGGAGCGTAGGTCGTACTGCAGGACCGGCTTCCCATGACTAGGAGCTTCCGCGAGGCGAATATTCCGCGGGATCACTGTTTGGAAGACGGCATCGCCGAAGAAGTCCCTCAGATCGGCAGCCACCTGCTTCGTCAAAGAGGTTCGCTCATCGAACATCGTCAGCAGCACTCCCTCGATCTGCAAGCGCGGATTCAAGCCTTCCCGCAACTTATCGATGGTCTCCATCAGAGCCGAAATGCCCTCCAGTGCAAAATACTCACATTGGACCGGTATCAAAACGGAATCTGAAGCCACCAACGCATTGAGCGTAAGCAAATCCAGCGCCGGCGGACAATCGATAAAGATGAAGTCGTACTTCTCGCGAATCGCCCCAAAGGCTTTTGCCATACGGTCGACCCGGTCATCCTCCCCGGCCAACTCCACATTGGCGCCTGCTAAATGGCGGCCAGACGGCAATAGATCAAGTCCATCGAACTCAGTCTTGATAACCGCCGATTCCATGGGAATCCCGTCTACCAGCACCTCATAGACGCCGATCCGCTCGGGATTGTGGGGAAAACCCAGTCCGCCGGTCGAATTAGCCTGCGGATCGCAGTCCACCACAAGGACGCGGCAATCGGCCGCAGCTAACGAAGCGGACAGATTGATCGACGTCGTCGTCTTTCCGACGCCGCCTTTTTGGTTGGTTATGGCAATGATGCGCGCCAAGAGGGCTCCCCTGACGAAAAGTCGCCCCAGGTTAGCACAGCCGCATGGGCCCAGCGACGTTATGTTCCACGTGGAACATTACCGCGTGCAACTGATCTGCATGTTCCACGTGGAACGTCAAGAACCGGCCCGATCAGCGATCAATATCTCCCCAGGGCCATCCCACGGCAGCGGAATCCTCCGCGTCACCTTCCAGATCCCATCCTGTTCCAACGCTTCAACCGATCGTGATCCGGCCAAAAGAGCGGCCCGAGGAGCCAATTCGGCCAGCCGCTCAACCAACGGCTCTACAAGCACCGCCCGCATGATCACCCAGTCGAAAGGACCCCGCAGGTCCTCAATCCGAGTCTCCGCAACCCGCACATTGCTCCATCCTCGGGTGACTTCTCTCAGGAAGTTGGCCTTCTTCATGACTGACTCCACTTCCAACATCTGAATATCGCCATCCAGCGCGGCGATGGGCAATCCAGGGAAGCCGGCTCCAGCCCCCAAATCTGCAATCGAACCCGACAGATGTGCCTCCCGGCTGAGGAACAAAGCCTCCCCAAAGTGCCGACGGGCGACCTCGCCGGGCTGCACGATGCGGGTTAGGTTGATGCGGGGATTCCAGGCTTGCAGAAGCCGCTCGTGCTGAAGCATCCGCTCCCACGCGCCTTCTTCCACGTTAAGGCCCAATTCGGAGACAACTTGGCGCAGCTCGGATTCGAAACTAGGCGTCGACGGGCTCAGGGCGGGGCGCCTCCAGGTGTAGATTCAAGATGGACACTGCGGCCGGGGTCACACCCGGAATTCGACTGGCCTGCGCTAACGTCCGAGGCCGTACACGCTCCATCTTTTCAACCATTTCCCGCGAAAGGCCCGGTATCCCTGCATAACAGAAGGTCTCGGGGATCCGCCGTGCTTCGGACTTCTGCAGCCGGATTACATGCCGTTTCTGTTGTTCGAGATATCCCGCGAACTTGATCTGAGTCTCCACGGCCTTCCATTCTGCACGGCTGAGACGCACATCGGTGTGCTTGAGGACCATTGGCAGCACGTCGTCGATGGTCACCTCCGGGCGCCGCAGATAGCCCTCAAGAGCCGTGCGGTTAGCGGGTGGGCCGCCCATCAGAGCGAACAGGGGCTTAGCATCCGCGTCCGCCGGATCCGGCCGGTACGTCGCGATAAACTCGGCCGCCTTCCTGCGATCCGCGTCGCTCTTCTCGAATTGCTGCCAATGCTGATCGTCGACCGATCCAGCGCCCCGTCCAATCGGCGTTAGCCGCTGGTCGGCGTTATCGATCCGCAGATGGAGCCGGAACTCCGCCCGCGACGTAAACATTCGGTACGGCTCGTCCGTTCCCTTCGTCACCAAATCGTCAATCAAGATGCCAATGTAGCCATCCGACCGCGAAAGCACCACCGGGGCGCGATTCTGCAACGCCAGCGCCGCATTCATGCCGGCCATCAGTCCCTGACAGGCCGCTTCTTCGTATCCCGTGGTGCCGTTAATCTGCCCCGCCAAATAGAGACCCTGGATGCGTTTTGTTTCGAGCGTATGGTCGAGTTCGGTGGCATCGACCGAATCGTACTCAATCGCATAGCCGGGACGAATCATGTCCGCCCGTTCGAGGCCAGGAATCGACGCGACCATCGCCGTTTGAACATCGATTGGCATGCTGGTCGATAAGCCGTTGACGTAAACCTCGTTCGTATCCAGTCCCTCGGGCTCCAGAAACACCTGGTGCCTCTCCTTGTCCGCGAACTTGACGATCTTGTCTTCAATCGAGGGGCAATAGCGCGGTCCGACACCCTCAATCTGCCCGCTGTAGAGCGGAGAACGTTTGATGTTCTCGGTCAAAAGACGCCGCGTCTCGTCCGTTGTGTAGGTGATGTGGCAGGCGATCTGCTGCCGGTCAATGCTATCTGTACGGAACGAGAACGGCGTCGGCACAGCATCGCCTGGCTGCGGTTGGCAGCGGTCCCAGTCAATCGTCCGGCCATCCAATCGCGGCGGGGTTCCGGTCTTGAGCCTCGAGCACCGAAAGCCGAGTAGCCTAAGGCGTTCCCCTAAGGGAATCGAGGCCGGCTCGCCGCTGCGCCCGGCAGGGTAGGTGGTTTCCCCTATGTGAACAAGCCCGTTGAGGAAGGTGCCGGTCGTGATGATGACCGCGCCAGCTTCGATGCGACGTCCATCAAGCAGTTGCACGCCGCGGCAGATCTGACGATCCGACCCCGGTTGCTTCTCTAGGATCAGGTCGATCACCTCGGCCTGCTTGATGACCAGGTTCGGCTCTTCCTCAAGTCGCCGACGCATCTCGACCCGGTACTGCTTCTTATCGCATTGCGCCCGCGGCGACCACACTGCTGGGCCGCGGCTCGTGTTCAGCAGCCGGAACTGGATGCCCACCGCGTCTGCTGCCAAACCCATCACGCCCCCGAGCGCATCGATCTCCCGCACCAGGTGTCCCTTGGCAATTCCGCCGATGGCCGGGTTGCAGGACATCTGGGCAATCAGGTCCGCATTCAGGGTGATGATGGCCGACCGCAAACCCATGCGCGCAGCGACAGTCGCGGCCTCGCAGCCGGAATGTCCGGCGCCCACTACGACTACGTCGTAGCGCTCCATCGCATTGATTCGCATAGGGTTCTGCGCCTGGACGCAGTACACCATTGTATCCCGCCCAGAGCTCGCCGCCAACGGACCGGGCAGATCCGACCTATCTCACTGATTCTAAACAACTTAATGTAGACCGCAAGCCGGGCTTCGGTTCCGCCCGCCTTCCCTGTTATCATAGTTGGTCGCCTTCGCAGCGCCTCTCCATGAAAGCACTTGTAATCGGCGGCGGCGGCCGGGAACACGCCCTGGCCTGGAAGCTCTCTCAAGCTCCATCCATCGAGGCGGTCTACGCATCGCCCGGTAACGCCGGCATCGCCCTGGACGTTTCCTGCATTCCCGGCGTCGCCAACGACCCGGCGGAGATGGCCGCGCTCGCCGAAACTTTGGGAGTGGATTTCACGGTCGTTGGCCCCGAAGCGCCGCTCGTCGCCGGCGTCGTCGACGCCTTCCGAGCGAAGGGCTTGCCGATCGTCGGCCCGACCCAAGCTGCCGCCCAACTCGAAGCCAGCAAGGTCTTCTGTAAGCGTTTTCTCGAAGAGTTCCACATCCCCACTGCTGCCGCCGAGACCGTCGAAACCGTCGAAGAGCTCGACGCGGCCCTCGACAGGATCGGCGTCCCGGTGGCGCTCAAGGCCGACGGTCTCGCAGCAGGAAAGGGCGTCATCTTGGCCGACGATCTTGAGACCGCCAAAGCCGAGGGCCGTCGCCTGCTCTCTGGCGAAGCCGTCGGCGCCGCTGGGCAACGCCTGCTGGTCGAACAGTTCCTCGTGGGCCGCGAAGTCAGCTTCATTGTCTTAAGCGATGGCCGGAGCACCTTCGAGTTCCGCGCCACCCAAGACCACAAAGCCGCCTTCGACGGCGACAAAGGCCCGAATACAGGCGGCATGGGCGCCTACTGCGTCGACAGCATCCTCTCCGACGATCTGCGCAAGGTCGTCATGGATACCATCATCGAGCCCTCTCTCGCCGGTATGCGCTCCCGCGGGGCTGCCTTTCAAGGATTTCTGTATTGTGGCTTGATGATGACGGACGACGGTCCTCAGGTCCTCGAATACAATGCCCGCATGGGCGACCCCGAGACCCAGCCGCTGCTCTACCGCATGAATGGCGACTTTGGCGAACTGCTCGCTTCGGCCGCGCGCGGGGCCCTCGATCCGTCGCTCGTCGGATGGAGCGACGGCGCCACAGCTTGCGTCGTAATGGCCTCGGGCGGATATCCGGGCGAATACGAGAAGGGCAAGCTCATTACCGGCGTGGCGCAAGCCAACGCGACCGGTGCAAAAGTCTTTCACGCCGGGACTATGCTGCGTGAGGGGAAGCTCGTCACGTCCGGCGGCCGTGTGCTTGGCGTAACCGCTGCCGGCCCGGACCTCGCCGCAGCACTCTCCGGCGCTTATCGCGCAGTCGAGAAAATTTCATTTGATGGCGTCCAGTATCGCTCCGACATCGGTAGTAAAGGGCTCGCACAAAAGTCATGAAAGTTGGACTCATCGGAACCGGGGCGATCGCCCACAAACACGCCCAGGCCTACGGCGAACTAGGCTACAAGCTGTCAGCAGCCGCCAACCGCAACGCCGATAAGGGCCGCGCCTACGCAGAACAGTACGGCGCCGAGTTCTGCGCCGACTGGCGAGATCTAGTCAGCCGCGCGGACATCGACTACGTCGACGTCTGCACCTTTCCCGACTCGCACCTCGAGATCGTCCGCGAATGTGCTGCCAAGGGTCGCTCCGTGCTGCTGCAGAAGCCCATGGACCTCACCCTCGAGGCCTGCCGCGAAATGATTCGGCTGGCCCAAGAGGCCGATATCCGCCTAGGCGTGGTCAGCCAGCACCGCTTCAATGACAGCACCATCTTCCTGAAAAAGGCCCTGGCAGACGGACGCCTCGGACGCCTCATACAAGCCGACGGCTACGCCAAATGGCATCGCCCGCAGAGCTACTACGACCGTAGCGGCAAGGGAACCTGGGAAGTCGAGGGCGGCGGCGCACTGATTAACCAAGGCATCCATACCGTCGACGTAGTGATGTACCTGGCTGGCCGTGCCCGCTCGATTTCCGCCAATTGGCAGCTTGCAACCGCTCACGATATGGAGGCCGAGGACGTCGTTAACGCCCTGTTGACCTTCGAGGGCGGCGCCACCGGCGTCATCCAGGCCTCGACTGCGTGCTGGCCCGGATATCCGGAGCGCATCGAACTCCACGGCACAAAAGGCTCGGCACTCATCGAAGGCGACAGACTCATTCGTTGGGATGTCCAGGACGATCCCGGCGACGACGCTCCGCTCGAAGCCGCCGACGAAGGCTCAGGCGCGTCGGACCCGATGGCGATCCCCATCGAAAACCTAAAGCGCAACTTCGCTGACTTCGGCCAGGCCGTTGTCGCAGGCTCCGCGCCGCTCATCGACGGCCAAGAAGGCCTCGCGGCCCTTGAAATTGTCCTCGGCGTCTACCAGGCCGCTCGCTCGGGCCAAACAGTCCGCATTGGTTAGAGGGTTGGTCCAATCCGCCAGGTGACGAACTCGCGGTGGCCCAATTCTTCGCTGAAGGTTTTGCGCCCCGAGGCTGTGTCCAGGATGAAGCGGTAGATCCGCTCGCCCAATTCGGGAATCGTCTCTTCGCCGTCCGGAACCGTGCCGGCGTTGATGTCCATGTCTTCGGTCATGAACTTCCCAGTTTTCGAATTCGATGCGATCTTGATTACCGGAACGCTGGGAAACCCGAAACAGCTGCCGCGGCCGGTCGTGAAAATACACAGATTCGCCCCGCCCGCTGCCATGCCGGTCACCGACGGCGGATCGTAGCCCGGCGTATTCATAAAGACGAAACCCGTCTTATCGATGCGCTCGGCATAGTCGTAAACCGCGGTCAGGTTCGATGAACCCGCCTTCGCCACGGCGCCCAGCGACTTCTCGGCGATATTCGTCAGCCCGCCCGCCTTGTTGCCCGGCGACGGATTGGCATCGAACGAGCCTGCATCCTTGAAGCGGCCTACGTAGTCCAGATACCAGTCGATGATGTCCAACAGCCGCTGGCCCACCTCGCGGCTCACCGCCCGGCGCGTCAACAGATGCTCCGCGCCGTAGACCTCCGTCGTCTCCGAGAGGCAAACCGTGCCGCCCTGTTTGACCAACAGATCGGAAAAATAGCCTGTCCCCGGATTCGCGGAAATGCCCGAGAACGCATCCGAGCCGCCGCACTCCAGCCCCACTACAAGTTTCGACACAGGGCAGACGACCCTTTCGAACGAGCCGACTTCCTCTATCAATTCGCGAACAGCCTTCACGCTGTCCTGCACGGCTAGCCGCGTTCCACCGCTTTCTTGCAGTGTGAAACCGCGACGCGGCGCGGCATAGTTGCGTTCGTTCCCTTCACGCATGTAGTAGCCGATCTGGTTGACTTCGCAACCCAGCCCGACAACGACGGCGCCGACAATATTCGGATGGTCGACCACGCCGTCGATCGTGCGCTTCAGAAAGTCCATGTCCGGTCCGGCCGACTTGCCGCAACCGTCGCCATGTGGGAACGAGACCACGCCATCGATGCCCGTGCCGCCAAAATCGTGGTGCTCGAAAGCCGCCGCGACCTTGTCCACAACGAATGCCGAGCAATTGCTTGCGCCGACCACTGCGATGTAATTTCGCGTGCCGACCCGGCCATCCGGCCGCGGGTAGCCCAGGAACGTGTTCTGTTTGAGCAGCGGGATGTGCGGCAGGTCCGTCAGCGCCGTGCCGAATTCGTAACTCTTCTTGCCGATGTCCCAGGTCAGGTTGTGCGTGTGAACCAACGAGCCGGCCTGAATGGTCTCTGCCGCAACGCCGATCTCGACGCCGTACTTGTAGACCACCGCGCCCTTCGCGATCTCGCGGACCGCGACCTTGTGCCCGGCGCCGATTGGCTGCCGCACCTGGATCGAGCCGCCCTCAAAGGCGACGATCTCCTCGTCAGGCAGCGACGCGCGCGCGACCACGACATTGTCGTCCGGGTGTAAACGAATGAACGGATTTTCAGGGACAACCGCTGGTCCTAAGGTGACGAGAGACATGGCTTCGCGGGACCTCCATTGGCCCCGAACAACATTCTCTCAAGAATCAGATTGTTAGCGTTCGACCTGGTAGTTCGGCGCTTCTTTTGAAATCACCACGTCGTGAACGTGCGCCTCGCGCAAGCCGGCCGACGAAATCTTGATGAACCGCGTCTTTTCGCGCAGCTCGTCGATCGTTTGGCAGCCGCAGTAGCCCATGCCCGCCCGAAGCCCGCCGACAAGCTGGTGGATCAGGTCGCCCAACAGACCTTTATAGGGCACCCGTCCCTCAATGCCCTCCGGAACCAACTTGCCGCCCTCGGTCGCTTCCTGGCCGTAGCGCTCCGCGCCGCCTGCCACGCCTTCTGTCATCGCGCCCAGCGAACCCATGCCGCGGTAAGCCTTGTAGGTGCGCCCTTGGTAAAGCACACGCTCGCCGGGACTCTCTTCGGCCCCCGCCAGCAAACTTCCGATCATCACCGAGTGGGCGCCCGCCGCGATCGCCTTGGTGACGTCACCGGAGAACTTGATGCCGCCGTCGGAGATAATCGGTACACCGCTGTCTTTTGCCGCCGCGGCGCACTCGGCCACCGCCGAGATCTGCGGTACGCCGGCGCCCGAAACGACTCGCGTCGTGCAAATCGAACCTGGCCCGATGCCGACCTTCACCGCGTCCACATCGAGCCGAATCAAATCCCGAACCGCATCTCCGGTGGCCACGTTGCCGACCACAATCTGCACTTCCGGCAGCTCCCGGCGCAAGGTCTTCACGGCATCCATCACCCGCTTGGAATGGCCGTGCGCCGTGTCGACCGCGATGACATCCACCTGCTGCTTCATCAACTCCTGGGCGCGCTCCAAATAGTCGCCAGTCGCGCCTACAGCCGCACCCACCAACAAACGGCCGCGGCCGTCCTTGGCGGCCAGCGGGTAGTCGCGCTTCTTCTGGATGTCCTTGACCGTAATCAGGCCCTTGAGGACGTAATCGTCATCCACGACCGGCAACTTCTCAATGCGGTGCTGATGCAGAATCTTCTCCGCATCCTCCAACGTCGTCCCGATGCTCGCCGTGATCAGGTTCTCCTTGGTCATCACATCCGCGATGCGCTGATCGAAGTTCTTCTCAAATCGCAAATCGCGGTTCGTCAGGATTCCCACGAGCTTCCCGTTCTGCGTCACCGGAACACCCGAAATGCTGTAGCGCTCCATCACAGAAAGTGCGTCATGGATGCTCTGCTCCGGCGCGATTGTGATCGGGTCAACGATCATGCCGCTCTCAGAACGCTTCACGCGATCCACCTCTTCCGCTTGCCTATCAATCGGCATGTTGCGGTGGATGAAGGCCAAACCGCCCTGCCGGGCAAGGGCGATCGCAAGTCGGAACTCGCTCACCGTGTCCATCGCCGCACTGACGATAGGAATGTTTAGCGAAATCTTTCGAGTCAGGATCGTACGGGCGTCCGTCTCAGCGGGGATGACGGAGGAGTACGCAGGCAGCAGCAAGACATCGTCAAATGTCAGCGCTTCAGGCAGTGGCTCTTGAACCATAACGAATTATCCCGAGAACCGTCGCCGAGAGGCAAGGCCACAAATCCGTCGGTAAGGATTAGGGCGAGGGCGCGGTAGGGGTGAGCGAAGGTGTCGGGATGGC
>JAQCLD010000009.1 GCA_027592785.1 Acidobacteriota bacterium | reverse complement strand
CGGCCCCTGCTTACTAGACTCTCCGCTTCCCACGCCGCTGCTGCTCCTCGCTTACCAACGGATCGGGGACCAGCGACTAGACGGTCCGCCGTCGCGTAGTATGATAAATCTGCGTCCATCCGCTCGGAAGGGAACGCAAGGAGCGCGGTCGATCTCTATGACTTCCCCAGTGAAAGTAGGCGTCGTCTTCAGTTCGATGCTGTTGACCATTTTGCTTGTGATCGGGGCTGTACTCGGCCAAAGCGAAGAACCGAACCGTGACAGCGCCTATCGACCGCTTTCGGTTTATACCGAAGTCCTGGCCCACATCAAGAGCGATTACGTCGAAGAGCCGGACATCCAGAAAGTTACCCACGGCGCCCTGCAGGGGTTAGTAGAGTACTTGGACCCAATTTCTAGTTACCTGACCGAAGAGCAGGTGGAACAGTACGACGCGGCGCAGAAGAATCCCGATCACGGGACCGGGTTATCGACCGGACTGATCGTCCAAAAGCGCGGTAGCGTGGCGGCGATCTTGGCGGTAATCCCGGGCACTGCGGGATATCGAGCCGGTCTGCGCTCCGGCGACTTGATCGAGGCGATCGACGACGTCAGCACGCGCATGTTGCCGCCCGCCATGTTGGTATCCAGTCTTAGCGGTCAGCCCGGTTCGACGACGCGTCTGCTCGTGCGGACGGCCAAGGCCTATGACGAGCCGCAGGAGTTCAACCTGACCCGCGAAGAGGTCAAACTACCGAATGTGACCTCGCGCATGCTAGAGAGCGGAGTCGGCTACGTAGATGTGAACATCGTTGACGCGGAGCGGATTAAGCAGACAGCTGAGGCCGTCCGCGGATTACTCAGTCAAGGCGCTTCGAAGATTGTATTGGACTTGCGCGAGAATTCTTTTGGCGATCACGCCGCCGGATTTGAGCTCGCGGACCTCTTCCTTAGCAGCGGCGAGTTGGGCACAGCCAAGGGCCAACGCTACCCCGAGAAGAAGTTCGAAGCGAAAGCGGAGGGCGTTGAGGGCGACTTCTCTCTTGCCGTCATTGTCGACAGCCGCACGGCTGGCGCGGCCGAGATCGCAGCCGCGATCCTGCACGACCGCGAGCGAGCCAAGATCGTCGGCGAGCAGACCTACGGCATCGGGGCGCTGCGACAGACGATTGACTTGGATGACGGCGCCGAGTTGATCCTTTCGGTTGCCAAGTACTATCGGCCCAACGGCGAGACCGTCCACGGCAAGGGCCTAGAGCCCGAAAACGCGGTGGCTCCGGCTGACCTGCGCAAGTGGCGCGACCCCGAACAGATGGACGACGCCGACCGCGAAGACCCCTTTCTCGGCAAGGCGCTGAGCATCCTCGCCCCGGCCTAGTCGGGCTGCCGCGCGAGTTGTCGCGCCTTAGTTACGGCAGCTTCGAGCTCTTCCGCGACTCCGTGAGCGACATCCGCCGCTGCGCCCCGGAACTTCGCCCCATTGCTCTCTCTGGCGGCAGCCCAGACCACTTCGCCATTGTTCAGGACGATCCGCACAGCGACAAGGGCCTCGTGCTTGCGCTCGCGGCGGTTCGTATCTTCGTCGTCGCCTACCCCAAAGGAAGTTGATCCGTAGTTCGACTCTCCGCTCTCCCGCCGACTTGAGGATGCCGCACCGCGGACGTTGATGCCTGAGCTATAGCGCTCGTAGTCGGTGTAAATCAGGTCCTCAGCGGATCCGCGCACGTAAGCGTCGGCGCTCGCGGCATCCTCCACTAGGACGAAGAGTCCTCGGGAGTGGATCGCCGCCGCAAGCAGGTCGCGGATGGCGTGGGAGCCTTCGCCCACGAGTTCTTCCACATAAAGTCGCCGCACGCCGGCCAACTTCTGGAGCTGTTGGTCGGCCAGCGACTGCGACGGCTCCGCCGCGGTAAGTGCTCCGCTTGCCGCCAGCAGTAGGACGATTCCTAAGAACGGTTTCACAGGCCACCCGCCTTACGGGCTTCTTCGTCTTCGTACTCGATGCGCAGCCCCGTACGCGCTTCCAGTGCGGCGAGAGTGGTGCGAACGATCTTTTTCCCCAGCTCGAAGACCGCTGCCTGGGAGTCGCCGTGCGTATCGACGAAATGAACTGTTAAGAAGTGCTTGCGCTTCTTGGAAAGCAGAAACACCGGCGAGACAACAACTGCTAGGCCTAGCCTTCGTCCGGCTTTTTGGCCGTATTCGATGCCTCGGATGGAGGTGTAGGCGACTTCGAGATCGGCGGAGCCGGCGTCGAAGACGAGATGATCCGCAGACGCAAGAGACAACTCTCCACGCTGAGAGATCTCAAGCTGAGTGATCGTGCCGCCTCGATAGGTCGCCTTCCGAGCAGGGACTCCGGCCCGCAAAGGCGACGAAACGGCGTTCGTCGAAGTAGAGAAGGCGAGGAGGCGAATTATGGCCCGGCGGGTCATCATTCGCGTATCTCGCGTGCCTAGGATGGCTCATAGGGCGGCAGAAATCAAGCACGCTCTACTGAGTTACAATAATAGGGCCCCGTTCGCGTCTGCTTTTCCAAAATCAGAGCTAAATCTATGACTCGTTTCATGATTCGCGTCTCCATGCTCGCGCTCATCACGTTGTGCGTGGGGGCTTCATTGTCCGCCGCGCCGAAGCTGCGCTTACGCATGCCCGGCACGCTCCCTTCGGAGAACCCTTTTGACCGGCCGGTTTGGGTTACTTCGGGCACGAACGGCCCTACCGATCTCGCCTTCCATGCCTACAACGGAGGCGACGGCGCCCTTGATGTGCAAGCCAGCGGTTCCGCGCCCTGGCTGACTCCGCAAGTCGACGCGGCTGCGCCCTGTCCCTTTGACGGCGCGATCAGCTGTCGCCGGATCCGCGTCCTGTTGCAAACAGGCGCGCTCGCTGGGGGCACTTACGAAGGCACGGTGACGGTGACGGCGACGGCTGCCATCGACGCGCCCCAGACGGTGGCCGTGAAGATTTACGTCGGCGGCAACGTGCCGTCCGAGATCCATCTCTACGTTCCGCCTACGGTGGGCGCCAGTGACGTCATCATTTTCAACACGCCGGGCAAGTCCGGTATGTCGCCCACGAACGTCGCTCCGGCAGGCAGCTTCCTCAGCGTTTCTGACAACCACGGCGGTTCGTTCAGGAACGTCTACGATCATCGGATCGCCGGAACGTATCAAGGCGGCGGCGCTGGAGATCAGCCCGGAACGGTGACCGTCAGCGGCTCCTCTTTCGCCTCCGACAACGGCCCGGTTCCGGTCACGCTCCATGTAACCGCGAGTCCGATCGGCGCGGTGAGTCAGCAGCAGGTAACGATCAACGCCGCTGATGGCCTGGCGCCGGCTGACGCGGTAGTTGTCGTCTCCAATCGCGGGTCGGGCAGTCTGGCTGTTGCCGACGTGACGGCCGCAGCGGACGATGCCGGTACGTGGCTCTCCACAACGGATCTGGGCAACAACACATACGGCATCCAGGCGGCGGTTGACGGACTAGCGGCGGGGCTCTATGAGGGAACTGTCACCATCAATTCCAACGCTGCGAATTCGCCGCACGTGGTACGAGTCGCTTTGCATCTAGCAACGCGTTCTGGGCCGATCTCGTTCTACCGCGGGGCCGTCAACGGAGCCAATTTCGAAACCTATAGGCCGTTGTCGCCTGGCGTCATCGCTAGCGCATTCGGCATGCAGATGTCCGATGCGGCCGCCGGCGCACCAAGCGTTCCTTTGCCGAAGGAGATGGAGGGCACCAAGGTGCTGATTGACGGCATAGAGGCGCCTTTGTTCTTTGTGTCGTATGGCCAGGTGAACTTCCAGGTTCCTTATGAGGTCGCTGCGGGAGAACGCACTCTGAGCGTCATTCGCGACGGTCAGGCAGGCAATGAGATCTCCATCCAGGTGGCGCCGCTGTCGGCGGGAATTTTCCGTCTGGGAATCGGCGAATACGGAGCCGTCCGGAACGCCACGCTGAATAATTTCCCATTCCCCGCTTCGTTCCAACAGCAGTACAGCATCCCCGCCAGCCCAGCGCGGCCCGACGATGTGTTGGAAATCTACGCTACTGGCCTCGGTCCGCTGAGCCGCACGGTCGTCAGCGGCGCCGGCGCCCCGAATGCGGAGCCGCTGGCGCGCGCGCTAACGGACATCAAGGTGATCTTCAGTAACCCGAATCCCAACAACTTTGGGCGAACGCCTCAGTTTATTGGCTTGAGTCCTAATTTCGTTGGGCTTTTCCAAGTCAACGTGGCTGTTCCGAGCAGCGCTTCGCCCAATGCTCGAACGCCGATCTATCTGGACGTCCCCGCCGCTGGTCTGAGTAACCGCGTCGAGATCGCCATTAAGGCCATTCAGTAAAGGCGAAGGCTCGCTTCATTGGCCGCGGACCTGATACCCGCCCGCTAACGGGTCCGCGGCCAAACGCCGTTATAATGCCTCTGACGTCCGTTCTTGTTCGGGCGCATGTCTGCTCGGTTCTAGACCATGCCCAAATTTTTGCTCGGCGTACTTAGCGGGGTCCTCCTCGTTTTCTTCTTGATCGGCGCCGTTTTCTTGCTGCTCGTGATGGCTTCGGGCTCCTCGGCCCCAGGAGTCGCGAACGATTCGGTTCTGGAAATTTACTTGTCCGGAGACTTGCCGGAGCATGTCTCTGAAGACGTATCTTTCGCGTCCTTGCAGGGGCGTACCCCGGTTACGTTGTTGACGGTGCTCAAGGCCATCGAAAAGGCGGCACTGGACGACCGTATCTCGGCTTTGGAGATCGAGTTAGACGGCTTGCAGGTGGGTTGGGCCAAGGCTCAGGAAGTGCGCTGGGCGATCGAGAAGTTTCGCGACAGCGATAAGCCCGTTTACGCCTACCTGGTTAACGCGAGTACGATCGACTACTACGTCGCCAGCGCTGCGGACGACTTACGCTCGCCGCCTGAAAGCGTGCTGGACGTGAAGGGTCTGCGCGCTGAGGTGGCCTTCTATAAGGACCTGTTCGAGAAGGTGGGCGTCGACATCGAGATGGAGCGCATCGGCAAATTTAAGAGTGCCGCCGAGCCCTACTCCCGGTCCAGCATGTCGGACGAGTTTCGCCAAGTGCTCGATGCGATGCTCGACGAGTACATGAAGCAATTCCTGGACGGAGTGGCTCCACGGCGCAATAAGACGACTGAGGAGCTACGCGCGCTTTTGGATGAGGGACCCTTTCTTCCTGACCAAGCTGTTGAGGCTGGCCTGATCGACGGCTTGACGTATCCAGACGAACAGGATGAATTGATCCGCAATGCGCTGGTCGTCGACGAACTGAACAAGGTCACTTTGAGCGAATACGTGCGGTCTGGCGCGATTCAGTTGGAACAGTCCTCAACTAATCGCATCGCCGTTCTCTACGGCGTGGGCTCCATCATGCGAAGCAGCGGCGGGGTGTTTGGGGGCGACAGCGTACTCTCTTCTGACGACTTCAACGAGACTGTACGTCAGCTTCGGGACGACGATTCTATCGACGCCGTTGTATTGCGAATCGATTCGCCGGGCGGAGATGCGATCGCCTCGGACGACATGTGGCGCGAGTTGAATTTGTTGGCCGACGAGAAGCCGATCGTCGTCTCGATGTCCGACGTGGCCGCCTCGGGCGGTTACTACATGGCGATGATCAAAGATGCACCAGTCTTGGCCTACCCTGGCACGGTTACTGGTTCGATCGGAGTCTTCTTCGGGAAGGTGAATCTGCGCGGGCTTTACGACAAGATCGGCCTCAAGAAGGAGATTTTGACGCGCGGTCGTTTCGCGGCCATCGATAGCGACTACCTTCCGCTGGGTGATGCGGAGCGCGTCAAACTGCGCGAAGGCATCGAGCATATCTATCACGGCTTCGTCAGCAAGGTGGCCGATGCCCGCGGCAAGGAATACGACGCTATTCACGAAGTGGCCCAAGGCCATGTTTGGTTAGGCGTGCAAGCCCTTGAGAATGGGCTTGTCGACGAGCTAGGCGGCTTCGAGCGCGCGATCGCCTTGGCGAAGGAACGATCGGGGATCAAGGAAGACGACGACGTCAGCCTGGTGGTTTACCCTTCGACGAAGAATCTTCTCGAAATCCTTTTTGAGGACGGCTCGTTCCCGCAGGCTAAGCTTTCTTTCGATGGTTTCGATCTGTTGAAGTCCGCGGACCGCAATTTTCCTGCGCTGCTCCAAGGCGGGATGTTGGCGGTGACGCCCTACGCTCTGAGCATCCGCTAGGCGGGCGGCGAATAGCTGCCGAGGTCCATTACGGGGTCTGGGCCCTGGCCTTCGGGCGTCTTAATGACCTGCACGATCTTTCTGTCGGCCACAGAAATCACGTAGATCTCGTCACTGTCCTGAACTCCTGCGAACGCATAATCCCCGTTCCTCGAAAGAGTGCAAGACAAGGGCGGCCCACCTAGTTCGACGCGGCCCGTCTCTTCGAGCGACGCGACGTCGGCGAAGGCAACGAACTTCCCTTCGCCGCCGATCGAGTAAACCAGCGTGCCTTCGTCGGGGGTGAGGTTGATGCGATTGACGCCTAAGCCCGTTTTGATCTCGCCGACCGCGGACTTGCTAGCCGTGTCGATAACCTGGATTGTGCCGGTGTCCCTGCAAGTGACGTAGTATCGGGTTCCGTCGTCGGTGAGCACGCCGCCCTGCGGTCCGCCGCAGCCGGTGATGCTGACGATGGCGCCGGTCTCAAGGTTCACCGCAGCCACGTTGTTGCTGTTGGTGTTGCTGGCGTAGGCCCATTCCCCGGCCTTATCGAACATGACCATATGGGGCGCATCGCCGCCGTTGTCGTAGGCTTTGACCACCGAGCGAGTCTTAAGGTCGATCAGGACCAAAGAGTTGGGATTCTCCGAGGTGACCAGCAGCCGTTTGCCGGAAGGGTCGATCGATAGTCCATGCGGGCGATGGTAGTCGCCGAGGGAGATTTCGCCGACCTTCGAACGGGTTTCCAGGTCCACAATCGAAACAGTGTTTCCGCCGGGACCGTCATAGTCCATCCATAACACGCCGTTGTCGCTGACGTAGAGATGCCGTCCGTCGGCGTCGAGAACCATTTCGTGTGGCGTTTCGCCGACGGAAACGCCTGCGAGGCGGGTCCCGTCTGAGGCGTAAAAGCCGACCTGGTTGGCCTTCTTTTCGACGACGACGAGCGCGGCGACGGCCTCCGCTTCGGCGGCCGGCTCTTGCCCGGTACAACCGATCAGGAGCAGGATCGCCGATGTGGATAGCACGGAGCAGCTGAATCTCGTCATGGTTGTAATAGCAGCAGCGGATCCGGCCCAGAGCCGGCGTTTACGTGAATTGTGTTGGTGATCGAGCGCTGCGCAATCGACAGCATATAGCAAGTGTCTTGGTCCTGCGCACAGGCCAGCGCCGTTTCGCCGTCGGCAGCCATCTCAAGGGAAACAGTCGGGCCGACCGTTGAAACTCTGCCGACTTCGGTCATGGTGGAGAGATCGGCGAAGCCGACTCCTTGTCCCGCGAACAGGCCATAGGCGATCATCTTGCCGTCTCCGCTCACGCCGCACCGTACGGGTTCGCCCGGCGTGGCGATCTCGCCCAAGATGCTCCAGTCCGCCGTATCGATCGCCACGATTTTGTCCGCGTCACGATGTGCAACGTACAGCGTGGAATAGTCGGGGGATAAGCAGGAACCCTCGGGCCGATCGCCTGTTTCGAGCAGCTCCCGCTCGCCGGTCTCAAGGTCGACGCGGGCTACGGTCCTGGACCTGGCATTCGACACGTAGGCCTGGGTCGAGTCTTCGCTGCAATGTACTATGTGCGGCGTTTCGCCGCCGGTGTCGAAGGTGCGCACGATTTTCTGCTGGGCCGTGTCGATCACCAGCAATTGATCGGGGGACTCACTGGTGGCGAGCAGGGTTCCATCAGAGCACAGCCCGATCCCGTGAGGACGACGCCACTGGCCGAGGTCGACTTCGCCGACTTTCTTCCGCCCGGGTACGTCGACAATCGAGACTTTGTTGCCGCCTTCGCCGGCGAACTCAATTTGCATCACGCCGTTGTCGGTCACATACAGCCGCTGGCCGTCCGGCGACAAGACGATTTCGTGCGGATGATCACTCACCGCCGCTTCCGCCAGTAACTCGCCGTCTAACGTGTACCAGCCTATGGATTTTGAGGCTTTCTGCGAGATCAACAGAACCGGCTCGGTCGATGCCTCCTCAGACGGCGGTCCCGAACTGCAGGCAACGCCCGCGAAGGCCGCGGCGAACAAGGTAAAGGGAACAGCTATGAGTCTCACGACGCACAACATAACACTCTTGCAGCTGGTTCGCCTACCAGCCGAGAATCCACGCGAACATTAACGGCGCCACGATGGAGGCGTCCGATTCGATCATGTAGGACGGCGTGTCGACGCTGAGCTTGTCCCAAGTAATTTTTTCGGTTGGCGGCGCCCCAGAATAGGAACCGTAGCTAGTCGTCGAATCGCTGATCTGGCAAAAGTAGCCCCAGTGGTTGATATCTTTGAGCTGCAGGTCTTGGCGCATCAGCGGTACAGCACAGATCGGAAAGTCGCCCGCAATGCCACCGCCGATCTGGAAGAAGCCGATAGACGCATCCTTGGACTCCTTGCCGTACCAGCCGATCAGCGACAACATAGTTTCGATGCCGCTTTTGACGGTGTGCGGGTTCTTTAGCGAGCCGACGTAGCAGTGCGAAGCGAAGATGTTGCCGAGCGTTGAGTCTTCCCACCCGGGAACGAAGACGGGGATGTTGTGTTCCTTCGCCGCCAGCAGCCAACTGTCTTTCGGGTCAATCTGGAAATTCTTGCGCACGTCGGGGCGCTCCAGGATCTTCCACATGAACTCCGCCGGGAAGTACGACTCGCCCTTGGCGTCGGCGGCTTTCCACTCTTCGAGGACGGCGCGCTCGATCCGCCGCATGGCCTCTTCTTCGGGGATGCACGTATCGGTGACGCGGTTCATGTGACGCTCAAGGAGCGCCTGGTCGGCTTCGGGAGTTTGGCTGCGCCACTCAGGGACGCGCTCGTACTGATCATGGGCGACGAGGTTGAAGACGTCCTCTTCGAGATTCGCGCCCGTGCAGCTAATCGCTTGCACCTTGCCCTGGCGGATCATTTCCGCTAGCGAAACGCCGATCTCGGCGGTACTCATGGCCCCGGCCAGCGTCAGCAGCATCTTTCCGCCGCTCTCCAGATGACGTACGTAACCCTCCGACGCGTCCCGCAGGCTGGCGGCGTTGAAATGACGGTAGTGCGTCGTGATGAAATCCGTCAGAGGACCAGGCATAGGCTTCACCCTAGCGGCTGGTCGGCGGAGTTCGCAACAATGGCGGCATGCACAACTTGGCGGACGGACGCATCTTGGTGACAGGAGGAGCTGGCTTCATTGGCAGTGCCCTCATTTGGGAGCTCAATCGCCGCGGTCTCCGTAATATTCTGGTTGCCGATCATCTACGGACCACCGAGAAGTGGAAGAACTTGGTTCCGCTGCAATTTGAAGACTATCTGGAGGCTTCGGCATTAGAAAGCCGCATTGATGAGCGCGACCCCGCCCTCAAAGACGTGCGAACGATCTTCCACCTGGGCGCCTGCTCAGCGACCACGGAAACGGATGCCGCCTACCTGATTCATAACAACTACGAATACACCAAGAAGCTTGCCGAGTGGTGCCTGGAGACGAAAGCCCGCTTCGTGTACGCTTCTTCCGCGGCAACGTATGGCGGACTGGAGGAAGGTCTCAACGAATCGCGCCCGTTGAGCAGCCTGCGGCCGCTCAACATGTACGGATATTCAAAGCACCTGTTCGATTGCTACGCCGAACGCAAGGGATTCCAGAACCTCATCACTGGAATCAAGTATTTCAACGTTTACGGCCCGAACGAGGATCACAAAGACGACATGAGGAGCGTCGTCCACAAGGCCTATCATCAGATCCTCGAAACTGGATCGGTCAAATTATTTAAGAGCTATCGTCCCGAGTTTGCGGACGGCTGCCAGCGTAGGGATTTTCTGTATGTGAAGGACGCGGTCCGGATGACGATCTTTCTGGCGGAGAACACTCGTGCTGGAGGGCTCTACAACGTAGGCACGGGCACTTCTCGCACTTGGCTGGATCTGGCGACAGCGATCTTTGCCGCACTCGGCAAACAGCCTAAAATCGAGTTTGTGGAAATGCCCAAACGGCTCCAAGGCAAGTACCAATACTTCACCCAGGCCGAAATCGGCAAGATCCGGGCCCTAGGCTACACGGACGAAATGACGTCGCTAGAGGACGCGGTGAAGGATTACGTCCTCAACTATCTCGCCCCCGGCGCCAAGCTTGAGCCCTAGTGGCTGCCCCAGCCCATCTTGTTTCGCAGAACGTCGAAGAAACGGTGCTTCTGCGTCTCGATAATCCGAACGCTATGATCCGCTTTTTTGGCAACGATCCGGTCATCGGGCCGCAGGTTCACTCCAACCTGGCCGTCGACGGTTAAGAACGTGCTGTCATCTCCGCCGACGAAGACAATCTCAAACTCCGAAGATTCGTTTACGACTACGGGCCGGTTCGAAAGCGTGTGCGGACAAATCGGCGTGAGGCAGAACCCTTCCACCGTTGGCGCGATGACTGGTCCGCCAGCGGCCAGAGAGTATGCGGTGGAGCCGGTTGGGGTCGAGAGGACCAAGCCATCGGCCCTGTAGCCGCACATGAACTCGCCGTCGACGAAAACTTCGAGTTGCAGTAGGCGGGCGATCGCGGCCTTGTTAACGACGATGTCGTTCAGTGCGTTGTGATGGGCGACCGTCTCATCGTTGCGGATGACCGACCCCGACAGCACGGTACGGCATTGGACGGTGTAATTGCCGGTCAGGACGGCTTCCAATGCCTCGAAAATCTGCTCCGGGCCTGTCGTCATTAGAAAGCCCATGCCGCCTAGATTAACGGCGAGCAGCGGCGTCTCCTTGGCGCCCACCCCGCGAGCGACTGATAGCAGTGTTCCATCGCCGCCTAGGACGACGATGAGGTCAAAGTCCTGGTCGAGCGCTGTTCGATCGAAGCCGCCCTTGCGGCCCAAATAAGTCTCGGTGACGAGATCTCCCGTCCAGGTCACGCCGCGCTCATCGAGCCAGGCCGCCAGCTCGAGCAGCAGCTGAGACAGGTCCGAGCGGCCTGGTTTCGAGACGATGCCGATATTCTTCGTCATGAGTTCAGTTCGCGGTTGGAGCCATAGAGCAGTATCTCGCGATTTCCTTGGGCGCCTTCGACTGGGCTGTCCATCTGTTTGATGGACCGGAAGCCGAGAGCATCGATCGCTTGCCGAACCTTGTCAGCCGCTGCCTGCCTGATCGCGTCGCTACGCACAATGCCGCCTTTCCCAACCTCGCCGCGTCCGGCTTCAAACTGTGGTTTTGCGAGAACGACGATCTCGGCGCCGTTCGCCAGCAACGGTGCGACCGGAGGCAACACTAGGGTCGCAGAAATGAAACTGACGTCGCAGCACACGAACTGGATCGGCTCGGGAATCAGTTGCTCAGAGAGATCCTTGGCATTCGTCTGCTCGTGGACCATGACTCGCGCGTCTTGGCGAATGCGCCAGTCGAGCTGATTCGTTCCGACATCGACGGCGTAGACCTTGGCGGCTCCGTGCTGCAGCAAGCAATCCGTGAAACCCCCGGTGGAGGCGCCAATATCGAGGCACACCTTGCCTTGGATGTCGATGATAAATTCAATCAGCGCGCCTTCCAGCTTGAAACCTGCGCGGCTTACGTAGCGGGGTTTCTCTCCAAGAATGCGAATCTCACATTCCGGATTGACCTGTTGGCCGGGCTTTTCGATCTTCTTCTCGTCGGCTAAGACCTGGCCGGCTAGGACCAGCGCCTGGGCTTTGTTGCGCGAGTCAACGAGGCCGCGATCGGTCAGCAATTGGTCGATGCGTACGCGTGCCTTCATAGAGGCGACCCTCGTTTAGGCCGAACGGCTGACGATTGTTTCCGCGATGCCGCGGAGCCGGTCACCGGCCTCACCAAAAGTCGCGACGGCGGCTAGCGCCAGGCTCAGCTGCTTAGCGGCGAGTTCTTTGGAGTGCTCCAGCCCGTAGAGGGCGGGGTAGGTGGCCTTTTGTTGTTGAGCGTCCTTGCCTGCGGTCTTGCCAAGGCTCTCGGTGGTGCCTTCGACGTCGAGTATATCGTCGACAATCTGGAATGCGGTCCCAATCGCGCTGCCGTAGTCACTGAGTCTGTCGAGCTCTTCGCTGGATGCTTCTCCGAACATCCCTCCCAGGCGGACCGCGGCCCGAATCAAAGCCCCAGTCTTGGAGCGGTGAATGTAATGTAAGCGCTCCGAGTCGACGGGCCGCCCTTCCGCTTCGAGATCTTCCATTTGCCCGCCGATCATGCCGTCGACGGTTCCGGCGGAAGTGGCGAGTTCGCTGATCATCGCGATCTGAACTGCGGCATGGACGTGTTCCGCTTCGGCCAGTACTTGGAACGCTCGCGTGAGCAACGCGTCGCCTGCCAGAATTGCCGTCGCCTCTCCGAAAGTTTTGTGGCACGTCGGCTGGCCTCGCCGGAAGTCGTCATTGTCGAGCGCAGGCAGGTCGTCATGGATCAATGAGTAGGTGTGGATGAACTCCAGAGCGCACGCCGGCGTTAGAGCTCCTGCGGTTCGCCCAACGGCTTCCGAAGCTGCGCAGAACAGGATCGGCCTGAGACGCTTGCCCCCAGCCATCAAACTGTGGCGCATAGCCCGATGGAGAGTCTGCGGACGCTCATCCGCCGTCGGCGTCAGCCGGTCCAATTCCGCGTCGATCGCGCTGCGCTGTTTCTCTAGATATTCCCCGAGCGTCACTCGCCCTCTCCGTCATCGTCGAGTGCAAACGGCTCGGCCTCGATCCGGCGGCCCTTTTTGAGGAGGATCTCGATGCGCGTTTCCGCTTCTTCTAGACGCGTCCGACAGGATTCACTCAGATGGACGCCCTGCTCAAACAGCGCCAGCGATTCTTCGAGCGGCAAGTCCGCGCTCTCGAGCTTCTTGACGATGGTTTCGAGGTCTTCCAGTCCTTTCTCGAACGGCAGATGATCTTCTTTGGGCTTGGCCATGACGCTGGGATTCCTCCAATTGTATGCGGATATCGCAACGCTTCTGTCTTCAGATCGCAACGAAATAGAGAGTACAATGACCGCGATGGGCATCTCGCGCCGCAGGTTTCTTTTTCACACAGGAGCGGCCTTCGCGGGCCTGCACGGACTTCTTTCCGGTTGCAGCGCCGTCGCACCCGATCCCTCCTGGAGCTCAGAGGGCTACGGTGAATTGGTCCCCGACCCTGCAGGCTTGTTGGATCTGCCCGCGGGTTTCTCCTATCAGGTCTTCTCGCGAGCCGGTGATTCGATGGACGATGGCCTGCTGGTTCCGGGCGCGCATGACGGCATGGCCGCGTTCGCCGCTCCGGACGGCCGCACCATCCTCGTACGGAATCACGAGTTGACGCCGGATAAGGCTGGCGCGAGCGCTTTCGGGGAGGGCGGCGAGTTACGAGATGAGATCTCCGCTGAGTCGTTCTACGATTTCGGTAGCGGCGAGACGCCCTGCCTCGGCGGGACCACGACGCTGGTCTACAACACGCAGGAACAGCGCCTAGAGAGCCATTTCTTGAGCCTCGCGGGCACAATCCGAAACTGCGCCGGAGGACCAACGCCGTGGGGCTCATGGATCAGCTGCGAAGAGACCAATCAGCGCAAGGAAGGCCCTCTGGAGCGCGACCACGGCTATAACTTTGAGGTGCCGGCCTCTGCCGAGATCGCGCTCGCGCCGCCGATTCCGCTCAAAGCGATGGGACGCTTCAACCACGAAGCGATCGCCGTTCACGAAGCCACCGGAATCATCTACCAGACTGAGGACCGCGGCGACGGCCTGTTCTACCGATTCGTGCCGAACGAAAAAGGCCGGCCCGCTGCGGGCGGTCGCCTGCAGGCTCTTGTGCTGCGTGATCTCGCCTCCGCTGATACGCGCAACTGGAGCGAACGAACGCTAGACCTGCAGTCGCCGGCTGCGGTGCGCTGGATCGACCTCGAAGACATCGAATCGCCCGGCGACGACCTAAGGCAGCAAGGCGCCGCTGCCGGAGCGGCAATCTTCGCCCGCGGAGAGGGCGCTTGGACGGACGGCGATGCGATCTACTTCGCCTGCACCAGCGGCGGAGCAGCGAAAAGCGGCCAAGTGTTCCGTTATCACGTCAGCCCAGAAGAAGCGGAGCCGTCGGAGGACAAGAATCCGGGACGGCTGGAACTCTTCGCCGAGTCGCCGGACTCCCGCCTGCTGGAGTATGCCGACAACCTAACCGTGTCTCCCTGGGGCGACATTATCGTCTGCGAAGACGGCTCGGGACGTGATCACATCGTCGGCATTACCGCCAAAGGCCAGTTCTATCAGCTCGGCCGGAACGCCATGGACGACGGCGAGTTTGCGGGTTCAACGTTCTCGCCAGACGGATCCACCTTGTTCGTCAACATTCAGAATCCGGGCATGACCTTCGCCATAACCGGGCCTTGGCAAAGTCGTCCAGCCTAAGCGCGGGCGCGTTCCCGGTAGAATGGGGGCTCATGGCTCCTGAGTCCCTGACAGCGACTGCCGCAGGTGAGAAACTTGCTGCACTCGAGTCCGCCATCTGCACCGTCATTCGCGGCAAGGCGGCAGCGGTGCGTCTGGCGACGATTTGCCTGCTGGCGCGCGGCCATTTGTTGATTGAGGACGTTCCCGGCGTTGGCAAGACGACCTTGGCGCACGCTTTGGCGCGGGCCATCGACTGCAACTTCAACCGAATCCAGTTCACCTCCGATTTGCTTCCGACTGATGTACTCGGCGTGACTGTCTATAGCGCTTCCCGCGAGCAGTTCGACTTCAAGAAAGGACCTGTTTTCACCAACTTACTGCTCGCAGATGAGATCAACCGGACGTCGCCCAAGACTCAATCGGCGCTGCTGGAAGCCATGAACGAAGGCCAGGTGTCAATCGACGGCAGTTCCTATGCACTGCCTCAGCCATTCATGGTCATCGCCACGCAGAATCCCGTCGAATATCACGGCACTTTTCCTCTTCCCGAGGCTCAACTCGACCGATTCCTGTTGCGGATCGAGATGGGCTACCCCGATATGGAGAGCGAGAAGGACATTCTGCGATCGAACGGCGATCGGATTGATCCCGCGCATCTGCAGCCGGCCATGCACGCCGACGAAGTGCTCGACATCCAAAAACAGGTTCCTCATGTCCAAGTGCACGAGGAGATTTTGGATTACATCCTGGCAGTCGTCCAAGCCACTCGCGAGCATCCGCACCTGACTCTGGGCGTGAGCCCGCGCGGCTCGATTGCTCTACATCGCGCGGCTCAGGCGGCCGCTTTGCTCGACGGTCGCGGCTTTGTGACGCCGCACGACGTCAAAAGCCTCGTGAAACCCGTCTTTGCTCACCGGATCGCCGCTGATCGCCGCTTTGGCGGCGAAACGGAGGCCGTGGAGCGCTCCGAGCAAGTACTTGACGAGATTCTCACTTCTATCCCAGCGCCGCTCTGAGCGGCACCGTAGGTAAACATGCAGACCGCCATCATTGGACTTCCCCAAGTCGGAAAGACTTCTTTATTCACGATCCTTACGGGGGCGGCCAGCGAGGGGCGAGTCGGTTCGACGAAGTTGCAGATCGGGGTGGCCAGAGTCCCAGACAAGCGGGTGGACGCACTGGTCAAGATCTTTGAGCCGCCAAAGATAACCTACGCGACCGTGGATTACGTCGACATGCCGGCCATGTCTCGCGACGCGCTGCGCGAACCCAGCTACATCGCCAGCCTGCGGGCGGTCGACGCTTTCGCTCACGTCCTGCGCTGCTTTGATAGCGAGACCGTCGCCCACGCTGACGGCTCAATCGACCCCAAACGCGACTGGCAAAACGTCGAAGCCGAGCTGATTCTAAACGACTTGCAGGTCGTCGAAAACCGCTTAGCTCGGGTTGAGAAGGATCTCAAGAAGCTGCGTACGCCTGACCTGCCGAAAGAAAAAGATCTCCTAGAGAGATGCCAGGTCGCCCTTGAGAACGAACAACCCCTTCGGGAGCTGGAACTCGACGCCGATGACGAGAAGCGGCTGAGAGGATTCCAGTTCTTGTCCGAGAAGCCCATGCTGCTGGTCCTGAACCTCGGCGAGGACCAAGCGTCTGAGTTAAAGGCGATCGAGGAGAAGTACCACAACGAGTGGCTCCAGAATAAGAAGAACATCGCGGTCGCCGCCGTTTGCGGCTCTGTCGAGGCGGAACTCGCCGAGCTGGATCCTGCCGAAGCCGCCGACCTGATGGGAACCTACGGCCTGGCGGAGCCGGGTTTGGAGCGCGTCATCGAGGCTAGCTACGATCTGCTGGGCCTGATGTCGTTCTTGACCGCTGGTGAGACGGAAGTCCGCGCCTGGACGATTCCCAAGGGCACCAAAGCGGTAAGAGCGGCTGGAGCCATTCACAGCGACTTCGAGAAGAAGTTTATCCGCGCCGAAACGATCAACTGGCAGCGGCTCCTCGATCTAGGGGGCTACTCCGGTGCAAAAGGCACTGGTGAGCTCCGTCTTGAAGGCAAGGAGTACATCGTCCAAGACGGCGACGTCCTCGTTATCCGGCATAGCTAGATTCGGTTCGTCACCTTCAGGCTCTTTACAATCTGTTCTCGGGTTTCCTACGGAGCCTGCAACCTCCCGCGTTTCGCAAACGTCTGGCATACTTAGGGAGCTAGAGGAAAGTACGATGGTGACCTACAACGAGGCGGGCGTCGAACTCATTCAAGCCAGAGGAACCGAAGGCCGGTTCCAGTACCAAGGACGCACCATGCGCCTAGGCGTTTTTAACGAAGGCGATGCTTGGTACATCGGCGTACACGAGGCGGCAGGCGGTAAACTCGCACGGCTAAGCCTCGAGCACGCTCCAACACTCAAAGAAGCCAAGGACATGCTCCGGTACGGCTTCTTTCTCGACCTCGACCAGGACGAGCAGTTATTCGCTTGTTTAGAAGACGAGGGGCTGCTTTCGGCTCCAGGACTAGGCGCGCGAGCGACGACCTAGCCCTCGCGCCACTCTTCTTCCAATTTACGCGTGTACTCGCCTGAGGCGAAAAGGGCGAAGGGGAAGTTTGCGTACTGCAGCTCCGGGCCTTTGTCGAGGTCCTTCCAGGCCGTGTAGGCGTAGTCGGCGTAGCGATAGTAGTGCCGCAGATAGCGCGCTTGTAGCATTTCCGGGGTGGGCGGCAGCCGGAACTTGGTGAAGATGCCGATCGAGCGCGAGAAAATACGCGCATACTCGACGACTCCCCATCCCCGCAGCTTTGTCGCGACGTCCTCGGGAGTCTGTTCGATCAGCAGGCGCGCAAAACTCTGGGCCGGCAGCCGCAGGGCAATTATTTCTGGATCTCTACCGCAGGTGTCGACGCACTGGTCGAGCCAACGGCAAATATCCTTGCCCACGTAGAAAAGCATCCGAAACTCGGTGAAGCGGCCCTCGATCATTTGCCGTTCGAGCGCTTCCTTCTCTTTCTGAGAGCCTTCATCGTCGCTGATCATCGACAAAGAAGCCCTAGCGCTCTCCAGCACCTGAGCTGTGGCCGCCGACTCCGTAAACGGATGCAAAATCAGCGGCGGAAGAGGGTGGGCGGACTGAAGTTCGATTTTTTGTCCTTGAGCCACGGTGTGTCTGTGTTGTCCCGCCCAGCAAGCCGTTCGGCCGGACTTTGGGCCAGTATCCCATATCAAAAGTCCTCGCCACACTGGGAGGGGGATTAAGAAGCACTCCAAAACACCCTTAGGACCTACCTAGACTGACAGTTGGGTGCTGCCCCAATCGGCGAAGATGGCAGCAGGAGCGCCCGGTTGAACCAATTCTCAGTTGCAAGTGACCGTACTCGGTTCGCTGACGAGTTTCGGCCCATGCTGGGTATCGCCCTTCCCGTCGTCGCGGCGGAGCTAGGCTGGATGGCGATGAGCGTGGTTGACACGATGATGGTCGGACGCCTTAGCGCGGAGGCTATCGGCGCGGTTTCCATTGGCACAGTCCTGTTCTACGCAGTGGGAGTCGTCGGCACCGGGATGCTACTCGGTTTAGACTCGCTCGTGCCCCAAGCGTTTGGCGCCAAGAGGTTCGAAGAGTGTCATCGCTGGCTGTTCCACGCCCTGTGCACTGCGATTCCCCTTGGGGTGATCCTGATGCTGCCGCTCTTCTTGGCTGTGGATCTATTGCCCCACTTCGGTCTTGATCCCGATGTTTCTCTTCACGCCGGGTCGTATACCAACGCCTTGTTGTGGAGCACGGTTCCGCTGCTGGCGTTCATGGCGTTTCGCCACTACCTGCAGGGGATGAATCATGTTCGTCCAGTGATGGTTGTCATGTTGTCGGCTAATTTGGTCAACGTCATCGCCAACTGGATTTTCGTTTTTGGCAACCTAGGCGCCCCCGCTTTCGGGACGGCCGGCGCCGGTTGGGCCAGTTGCGCCTCGCGGGTCTACATGTGCCTGGCTTTGTTGGCCTATGTCATGTGGCAAGCCAGACGCGATCGGACGGGGCTTTTCGAGGCGGATCGCCGGATCGAATGGTCCTGCATTGCTCAACTGGCTCGCCTGAGTTTTCCCGCTGCCGTCCAACGAGGACTTGAGATTGGCGTCTTCGCGCTGGCCACTCTCTTGGTGGGCACGCTGGGAGCTATACCCCTCGCTGCGCACCAAGTGGCTTTGCAGGCCGCTTCCGTAACCTTCATGGTTCCTCTTGGCATTTCGACGGCTGCCGCAGTCCGCGTTGGTCAGGCCATCGGTCGCCACGACTACCTGGGCGCTCGTCGCTCGGGCTTTGTGGCGCTCACCCTGGGAGCTTTCTTCATGGCTTGTGCCGGAGTGGTCTTTTTGTTTTTCCCCCGGATGATAGTCGGCTTTTTTTCTCAGGACCCCGCCGTGTTGGCGACCGGCGCGGGGCTACTGGCTGTCGCGGCCGTGTTCCAGTTGTTCGATGGGATTCAGGTCGTCGCGACAGGGGCTCTACGCGGCGCCGGCGAGACCCGCACGCCCCTGTTGGCCAACCTTTTTGGCCATTGGGTCATCGGCCTTCCGATCGGATACTTCCTGGGCCTACGCCTGGGATGGGGGGCATCGGGAGTGTGGATCGGCCTTTGTGTCGGTCTCACCCTTGTTGGGGCTTATCTCGCCTGGGTGTGGAGCGTCCGCGTTCACGAACTTCCGGCGGCCTAGGACTGCCGTCCCAGGCGATTCAGCAACTCGATCGCTTGCCGTATGTCCTCGCGCTGCGCCGTACCCACGATCTCTCGCTCGATGATTAGCGGCCCCTGGTAGCCGATCTCACGCAGCTTGGCGACGAAGCGCTCCATGTCGACCTGCCCTTCGCCTAGCGGAGTCTCGTGTCCCAGCCGGCCCGGGGCCGATGGACCCACGCCGTCCTTGCAGTGGACGGTGACCACCCATTCGCCGACCGTCCCAAGAGCCTCGATGGGATCCCCGCTGCCGTACATCACCATGTTGGCCGGATCGAAGTTCACTCTGAGATTTGCCCGATCTACGTCCACGATGAACCGCTTCAGCTCCGTTGCCGACTCTTGGCCTGTCTCCAGAGCGAACGTCTGCTCGTTCGATGCGCAGTGATCGCAAAGACGCCGAACCAAGTCCCGCATCTCGATGTAGCCGGGTTCGCCGACGTTGTGCGGGATAGCTCCGATATGCGTGGCCAGACCCGGTATCGAGAGCGCCGCTGCGAAGTCGCTCACTTCGTATGTCCGCCGCTCGCGCTCGCTCCGTGTCGTAGCCGGACCATATCCGACAGTCCTATCCACCGTGGCGACATCCGCATAGCTCTCGCCCGTGAACGCGACGACTGCGGTAACCACGGTGATATCGTTAGCCGCTAGCGCCGCGGCCCACGCCGCTCGACTCGCATCGCTCAAATCCGCGCCGCCGTGGATCGCCAACTGGCCGCATGCGACTCCGAGAGACGCCACAGATGCAACGATCTCCGCTGCCGGCCTCTCTTCGCCAAGTTCGCCGCCTGTCCAGAACACGACACCCACTTCTAACGGCTGTAGTTTGGTCATTATCGTCTTCCCCCACAAGGCGTCCGCACGCCAGCGTTGCTGCGTGAAAGGTCTGCGGCGGCGGCGATTGCGACCGCAGCCGCGGATTCTTCCGGTCGACATTCGCTCGGGGCCTTGCCGGCCTCACATGCTCCGGCAAACGCGGTCAATTCCGCATCGAAGGCGTCTTGCTCCGCCGTCGCAATCGTGTCCGTGGAGCCGTCCACCCGGTAAAGCGTCAACGGACGGTCCCCGGACCGAAAATCGAGAGTTCCCTCTTCGCAGACGAGCGTGAACTCCATCGAGAATGGGTAACTTGCCGGATGATACCACCCCCCTGAAACAACCACTTGGGGCGCTCCGCCGCCGTAGTCTAAGCGCGCCTCGATCAAGTCGATGCCATTCGCTGAATCTTCCGCCCCTGTAGCTTCAACATGCGACGGTGCTCCCACCAGCTGTAAGCAGTAATCAAAATCGTGGATGAGCAGGTCCAGGACCGCGCCGCCGCTCTTCGTTTTGTCTCTCAGCCAAGGGCTCCAATCGGGAGCGGCACACTTGCGCCGTAAGAAGGCTGAACGCAACTTGCCGAGCGAGCCGGAGCGAACCAACTTCAGTGCCACTGTGTAGTCGGGCCAAAAGCGCAAAACGTGACCGACCATCAAAACCTTGCCGCTCGCCGCTGTCGCCGCCAGCATGCGGTCGCACTCTTCCCCTGTCCTCGCCATCGGCTTCTCGACGAGCACATGTTTACCTGCTTGAAGCGCGCGCACAGCTTGATCCGCGTGCAGATGGCTAGGCGTGCAGAGGTCGATAGCGTCCACGCTGGCGTCGGCGACCAGCTCTTCGAAGGTCCGATAGCGGCGTGCATCGCCGAAGTCCAGCTGCTCGCCGCCGCGCTCCAGATTGCCAGCGATCCCGCTTGGATCGCCTGCCAGCTTCGACGCATCGCTGCTGGCGACGGCCCCTAGCTCCACGCCCTTGACGCCTTGCCATGCCCGCAGATGGGTGGCCCCCATGAAGCCCAGACCGACAACTCCAATTCGCATCGAAGCTTAATTATCCCGGGCAGCCTACAGACCGGGCAACCGTGTGCCGCTGCGCAATGCGTTGGCGAGCGCGTCGACCTGCTGGTCGATCAAGTCGCGCGCCGTGCGATAGACCGCCATCGGCCGCCCGATAGGGTCGGGGATTTCCCAAATCAATATATCGCCCGTGTATTCAGGGATCACCGAGAGCACGCCGTGACCGCTCATGTTGACGATCAGATCCGCTGAAGCCCAATCGGCCTTAGTGAGCTGTTGCGGACGCTTCTCAGGATCCAGCTCGACGCCGGTCTCGCGCAAGCACGAGAAGGTTAGAGCTTGCACGATCGGCGCCGGCCCCAGGCCCGCGCTAAATGCGTCCATTACGTCCCCGTGGCGCGCATTGGCGATCGCCTCGGCCATCGGACTGCGGCAGGAGTTGCCGATACAAACAAAAAGGGTGCGGTAGCGTTTCAGAGCATTCATCCGGTCGACTTGGAAACCTTGTCCAAGAATAGCTGGTGTACGCGACGGTCCGCCGTCAGCTCCGGGTGGAATGACCCCGCCAGCATGTTTCCTTGCTCGACCAAAACCGGCGTTCCTTCGTCCTGAATCAGCACCCGAACACCTTCACCGAGCCTACTAATGATCGGCGCACGGATGAAGATCGCCTCGAGCTTCCCTGGGCCGGTACGATCGATAAACTCTTGCTCCGGCTGGAGGCGGCGAATCGAACTATCGACCTGCCTGCCGTAGGCGTTGCGCTCGATGTCGATGTCGATGAAGCCGAAAGAGAACTGCGCGGGCGAAGTGACCACGCGAGCCGCCAAGATCGCACCGGCGCACGTTCCGTAGATCACCCTCGTCGCGGCGAATGCTTTCAAGGGCTCCGCCATGCCGTCCTCGAGCAGCAGCTTCAGCATGGTCGTGCTCTCGCCGCCGGGGATGATCAAGCCATCCACCAGGACGAGCTCGCCCGGAGTACGCACCTGTCTGACATCCGCCCCAAGTTCGCGCAAGGCACGTTCATGGGCGGCAAAATCGCCTTGCAGGGCGAGGACGCCGATTTGCATGGCCTTAGACGCCGCGCGTATGCATCAATTCTTCAGCCGGAATCTTGCTGATTTCCAGGCCGGGCATCGCTTCGCCGAGATCTTCACAGGCTTCCAGCAGTTTGACCGGATCGTTGAAGTACGTTGCCGCCTTGACGATCGCCCGCGCACGCCGCTCGGGGTCCTCGGACTTGAAGATGCCCGAACCGACGAAAACGGACTGTGCGCCGAGCTGCATCACCAGAGCCGCGTCTGCGGGCGTGGCAATGCCGCCGGCCGAGAAGTTCGGCACCGGCAGCTCGCCGTGTTCAGCGACCCACTGCACCAACTCCAGCGGCGCCATCAGTTCTTTCGAGGCCACGACGAGTTCGTCTTTGCCCTTTACCGTCAACTCGCGCATTTCTTTTTGAATCGTGCGCATGTGTCGAACGGCCTCTACGATGTTGCCCGAGCCGGCTTCGCCCTTGGTGCGGATCATCGCCGCGCCTTCGGCGATACGCCGCAGCGCCTCGCCGAGGTTGCGAGCGCCGCAAACGAAGGGAACCTTAAAGGGGTGCTTCCAGACGTGATGTACGTCGTCCGCCATCGTCAGGACCTCGCTCTCGTCGATGTAATCGACTTTGAGCGCCTCTAAGATGCTGGCTTCCGCGAAATGTCCGATCCGGCATTTCGCCATCACGGGAATGCTGACGGTGGCCATGATCTCGCGAATCTTCGAGATCGGCGCCATGCGCGCCACGCCGCCCTCTTTGCGGATGTCTGAGGGCACCCGCTCTAGCGCCATCACGGCGTTAGCGCCGGCCTGTTCCGCGATCAGGGCTTGTTCGGCGTTGGTGACGTCCATAATGACGCCGCCTTTTAGCTGTTCCGCTAGGCCGATCTTAAGGCGAAACTCATCGGTGAGGTACATCGTAGGTCCTTCTCCAATCTCATAGTATCGTCTGGAGGCGCCGTGTCCAACCAACTGGAGAACCACTTGGCGGTGTCGGCAGGGACCCTATTTCAGGAAGGGTAACATTTGCTTGAACTCCGTGCGGCGTGCGTCGCCCAACAGCTCGTAAATCGCCATCTCCGCAGACGAGATCACGATGCCTGCGGAGCGCATCCGTTCGATGCCCAATACATGGCTGTAAGCCGCCCGGGAGCCGACCGCATCCGCGGCGACGTGAACGTCATAGCCCTTCGAAAGGCCGCCCAAAGCCGTCTGCAATACACAGATGTGCGTCTCGACCCCTGCCAACAACAACGATGACCCCTCGGGCATACGCTCGCGGACAGCGTCAAGGAACGGCTTGTCGCCAAAACAACTAAAGCAAACTTTGTCGTACGTCTCTGCTGACGTCGCGGCAGAAATTTCCGGCACCGTCGGCCCAAGGCCTTTTGAATATTGCGTCGTCACGAACGTCGGCAGGTTCAGAATTTTAGCCAGCTCCAGCAGTTTATGCGTGTTCGCCAGTACTGAGTCGGCGCCGTCAATCGCCGGCACAAGTTTCTCTTGCAGGTCGATCACAACTAGCGCGGTGGTCTCTGCCTTCAACAGCGAATCGACAGCCATCTAGAAACCTCGCACTCCCATATCCGCCGCCCAAAACACGAAGAACAGTACGCCCACGATGCCATTGACTTGAAAGAACGCCGCATCGACCTTCGAGAAATCGTCAGCTGACACCAGACTGTGTTCCCAGCCGAGCAACGCCGCGGTCACCGCCACACCGGCAAGGCCGACCCAACCCAGGCCACTGAGCGACCACAGCCAAAGCAACAGTCCCACCATAGCGACGTGCATCAGTCGCGACAGCATCAGGGCGCGCGCTGCACCCAGTGCCGCAGGCATTGAATGCAATCCCTGCTGGCGGTCAAACTCCAAGTCCTGGCAGGCGTAGATAATGTCGAAGCCGCCCACCCACAGCATGACGGCCGCTGCCAGTAGCGTGATCGGCCAGTCGAACGATCCGCGAATCGCAATCCACGCGGCAAGAGGCGCGATGCCTAAGGCCAGCCCAAGAATTAAGTGGGCAAATGCAGTAAAGCGTTTGGCGTACGAATACCCGCAGACAACCGCTAGCGCTACAGGGCTCAGCGCCAGGCAGAGCGGATTCAGCATCGCCGCCGCCGCCACGAACACGATCGACCAGAAAACGATGAATCCCCACGTGAATGACCGCGAGACTTGCCCCGCCGGAATTGCACGCATGCTTGTCCGTGGATTTTTCGCGTCTATATCCGCGTCAACGACTCGATTGAAGGCCATCGCCGCCGAACGCGCCGCAACCATGGCGACGATGATCCAAAAGAACTTAGCGACGAGAACGCTGGAGCTGAGCCCTTGACCGCGCACCGCCAACAATGCCCCGGTCAAGGCTAATGGCAGGGCGAAGATCGAGTGCTCGAACTTGATCATTTCGAGCACGACGCGCGTCTTGTGAACGACTGCTTGCATGGAGGTCGCGGTCGATTGACTGACCACTAAGCCATCATATCGCCGCTTGAAGCTTCGCTAGAGCCTGCCTGGCTTGTTCTTGGACCGGTCCCGGCGAATTCGCCGCCTCCGTCATCCACTGCAGGGCCTGCTGGACGCTGTCGCCTTTGACGTCGAGCTGCGCGTAGCAAATGCCCAAATAGTAAGCCAACAGGTTGTAACGCTCGCCGCCTTCCGCCTTCAGGACGTCTACTGTTTCCAGTAGATAGGTCCGACCTGTGCGATATGCATCTTTCGAATCCCGACCTACCCACGCACGGCCCGTTACGAAATTCGCGTAGGCCGTCATTTTCGTCTTGTACTGTTCCCACTGTTCGGCGCTCATGCCAGCGGGCGACTGCTTAGTCTCCAGGATCTCGAGAGCCCGTTCGGCGTGCTCGAGGGCCGCATCGAAGTCCTGTCTCCCAAGGTCTTCTTCGGCCAGCGTGTAGCGGTAGGACTCGTCGTCCGCGCCCGCCTCGATCGATTTCTGCATCCAGGCAAGGGAACTGGCTCTGTCGCCTGCTTGCTGATAACTCTGGATGTAGCGGGGGTACATGTCTTGGGCGTACTCACTCTCGGGATATTCAATGCGAATACGCTCCAGCCAGGCGATCTTTTTCGCCGGATCCGCCTCGCCGAGATAGGCCACGTTTGACGCCCACGCCAGCCAGTCAAGAACGCCGCTCGCGTACTCGCCGGGGAAACCGTCTTGGGTCGCCTGGACCTTTGCAACAGGCTTGCTTAGGTCGATGGACGGGGCCAACTCATCCCAGCGCTCGAGGCCGACGTACGCTTCATTGATGCGATGGCGCACTTCCAGATCGTTCGGAGCCCACTCGAGCAGTTGCAGTCCGGCCTCGAGCGTCTTCTCGTGCCGCCCGGCATCTTTGCCGCTAATCAGAATGTTGTAGAGCGCGTACGGGCGATAGGCGCTGTCCGGGTTTTGGCTGACGAACCCATCCAATAGCGTCACGCGTTGTGCTGCATCGGCAGTTTGGGCGGCGCCCAAGACCAAGTCGCGTTCTTCCGTCGAGCCGTCCCCGACGGCCGCTTGGCGGAACTCGGTTTGCGCCAAGCAGAGCCCGCACGTGGACAAAACGAACAGCAACAGAGCGGGGAGGCGTGTTATGAACGGCATCGGAAAAACCTTGTCATGCTATGTCAATCATCGGACTGAAGCAAGGTTCTGTTCAAGGCGACCAGACACGGTTCGATAGAATGGACTTCGGTTGTCCACGCTCGGAAAAGTCGAAGCCGTCGGGCTCACCAAAGAATTTCGCGGCGCCAAACGCAGGCCCGGACTCTCCGGCGCAGTCCACGATCTGTTCCAGCGCGAGTACTCAACAACCCGTGCGGTCGACGATATCTCGTTCTCGATCGAGCCCGGCGAGATGGTCGGCTACATCGGTCCTAACGGTGCAGGTAAATCTACGTCGGTCAAGATCCTCACCGGCATCTTGACGCCGACGTCCGGTGAAGTCCGAGCCAACGGATTCATTCCTTACAAGCAGCGCATGGCTTACGCCGCCACCATCGGCGCGGTCTTCGGCCAGCGCACGCAACTGTGGTGGGACATCCCCGTGGTCGAGTCGTTTCGTCTGCTCAAGGAAATCTACGAAGTCTCTGACAGCGACTATGAGGCGCGACTGCGGCGCTTCGACGAGATTCTAAGCCTCAACGAATACATGGAGAAGCCCGTCCGCAAGCTCAGCCTCGGTCAGCGAATGCGCTGCGACATGGCTGCCGCGCTCATCCACAATCCGCCGTTGCTCTTTCTCGACGAACCAACTATCGGTCTCGACCTGCTCGCCAAAGAAGCCATCCGCAAGTTCCTCAAAGAGATCAATCAGGAGTTCGGCACCACCATGCTCCTGACGACTCACGACCTAGCCGATATCGAAGAACTCTGCGATCGCCTGATGCTCATCGATCACGGCCGCATCTTGTTTGACGGCCAGCTCGATTCTTTGAAGTCCCGCCTGCGACTCCAGAACCAAGTCCGCTTCGAGCTCAAAGACCCCGAGCAAGCCGACGCCATCGAAGCGCTCTGTCTCGACGGCGTGACCTGCGAAAAACGCGGCCCGTTAACCTGCCTGCTTGGTTTTGATAGAGAACGCTACGCGACCGGCGACATCATCCGCCGCGTCGTCGCCGCAGCGGACGTGCGCGATATCTTCGTTGAAGAAGAATCGATTGAGTCGATCATCCGCCGCATCTACACCGACAGCGGCGTGCTGGCCGCCAAGGACTAGCCGATCGCCGCGCAAACAGCCTTGCCGACTTCCTCGGTCGTTGCTGGAGTTCCCTTCGGCCTGAGGTCGGCGGTGACCTTTCCGCTGGTCATCACCGTCTGCATCGCGGCCTCAATCTCCGCAGCCTCTTCCTTCAGCCCGAAGCTGTAGTTCAGCATCGCCGCGGCGGAACCGATCGCTGCGAGCGGATTCGCCTTCTTTTGGCCCGCAATATCCGGCGCCGAACCATGCACCGGCTCATACAGTCCGCGCCAAGCGCCCGACGGCAGCGGATCGCCAATCGATGCCGAGGGCAGCATGCCGATCGAGCCCGCCAAGACCGACGCCTCGTCGCTCAAAATGTCGCCGAACAGATTCTCCGTCACGATGACATCGAAGCTCGTCGGCCGCAAGATCAGCTGCATCGCGCAGTTGTCGACCAGCACATGCTCCAACTTCACGTCCGGGAATTCCAGCGCAATCTCGTTGGCGATCTTGCGCCACAATTGCGAGTTCTCCAGAACATTCGCTTTGTCGACCGAAGTGAGGTGCTTGCGGCGCCCCTGCGCGAGCTTGAACGCCATACGCAGTACGCGCTCAATCTCCGAACGCTTGTAGACCATCGAGTTGGTTACGGTTTCTTCGCCGTCGACCATTTCGATGCCGCGAGGCTGGCCGAAGTACAGCCCGCCCGTCAGCTCACGGACGATCAGAATATCTGCCCCCCGCACAATCTCGTTCTTTAGCGGAGACGAATCGAGCAAACTTTCAAACGCCTGCACCGGTCGCAGGTTCGCGAAGACATCCAGCGCCTTACGAATTCCCAGCAATCCTTTCTCGGGACGCTGCGCGGGCGGTAGATCGTCGAACTCCGGCGAGCCCACTGCGCCGAGCAGCGTTGCGTCAGCCGCCAGCGCCTTCTCGCGAGTGTCGGCGGGGAAAGGACTGCCAGTCTTGTGGATGGCGATGCCGCCCAGCAGACCGTCGGTCAAGTTGAGTTCGTGACCCCACTTAGCTGATACGTGTTCGAGAACGCGAACCGCCTCGCTGGTAACTTCGGGACCGATGCCGTCCCCGGGCAAAACGAGAATATTGAGCTTCATGGCGAATCCCCATTGTAGAAGCGGCCCCCATCGTAACCGCAACCAGAAACGGGACTTGAGGTTAGGCTAGGACAGAACAATTCTCGAGGAGCAGCCATGCCTTTTGAAGATTCTCCTTCCGGCGCGGAACCGCCCAGCCCAAGAGCCGGCGACCGCGTCGTCGTCTTGCTGGAGCCGCCCAGTCGAAAAATCGAAGTCATCAAAGCCATCAGGCTGTGCGCCGCCATCGGCTTGAAAGACGCCAAAGAACTCGTCGAACAGGCGCCGACTCCCGTGCTGGCCTACGTGTCCCCGGCCGAAGCGGACATCCTCTACCGCAAGCTCGTCGAAGCCGGCGCCAAAGTCACAATCGAATCCGTCGACCGCTATTCTGAATCCGAACTCGCCCACGCCCCCCAGTCCTTCGTCGCCAGCCAACCCGCCGCCGGCTGCCTCGGCGTGGGCGTGGGCGTGCTGCTGCTCCTACTGGCGACGACCCTACTTGTCCTAGGTCCGGCCTAGACAAGCGAATGCTGCGCCCACAGCATTACAACACCGCCGCAACATCAACCGGCTCATTGCCAACCTGAACGGTCTCGCGAACGGTCTCGGTTCGCACATCGACGATCGTGACGGTGCCTGAACCGCGGTTGGCGACGAATAGAGAAACGCCGTAGGGGCTGAGTCGAACGCTTACCGGGTCGGACCCGACCGGTATGCTTCCGGTAACGGTGTGATCGCTGGTTTGGATGAAGTAGAGTTCTCCGGAGTCCGTGCATCCGGTGACGTAAGCCTTGCTGCCGCGGTCGCCAAACGTGACCGACGCCGCGCCGGGGATGCCTTCGATCGTCGTGACTAACTCCATGCTGAGCGTGTCGATGACGCTCACCGTTCCGTCGGTTTGGTTCGTCACATAGGCCAGTTCGCCGTCCGGCGACACGGCGACATGCGTGGCGCCGGCCCCGGCGTCGACCGTCATCATGACCGATTCGTTCGGGATCCAGATGCGCGACAGCGAATCTGACGTCGAGTTTACGACGTACAGCCATTCATTCCACGGGCCGGGCGCGATCCCCAGGGGGCCGCTGCCGGGCGCGAGGTTGATGGTTCGCAGCACGGACCGCGTGTCTGTGTCGATCATGGAGATTGAGTCTGAGCCGAAGTTGGTGACCCAGGCGGTGAACTGCTCGGGCGATAGCTGGATCCATCTCGGGTCCTCGCCGACCGGAATCGTGGCGACTGGGTCCCCGCTTTCCGAGTCCAGCACGGTGATGGAGTTCTCGGGTACGCCGACAAAATAAACGTCGGAGCCCGGTGCGCCCTGCTTCCGGACCGTCTGGCTCGACTCCCGCTGGTCCTCCTCCTTCAGAGTTACGCTCCCCCCGCCGAACCCGATCGTGAAGAGGTGATTGGTCGCTGCGGCGCGAGGAAGCACGCCGCCCTCTCTCGCCGGGCCCCAAGCGGTCGCCAGTGAACCTTGAACGTAGGACGTCCCGATGGTCGGGCTTTGTGGTCCGGCGTTTGGAACTAGGTAAGCAAGTGGTCGCCCAGTTCTTCCATACGGTGATCCATCGCTTATATCAACTAAGGAAAAAAAGTCGAATTCGCCCTTGATCTTCGAGTCGTCACAACTCGACGAGAGCAGTACGAGTGCGACGGCACCAATGATCAGGCCCAAGAAGCTGATCGGTTGATCAGGCCCAAGAAGCTGATCGGTTTCGTTGGTTTGTGCATCATTCACTCCCCTAGCGGACGACTGTCCCGAGCATCTGCGCGTGGATGACTACAGCCCCGCCGTAGTCCAGGCCGTCGGCTTCGAACTCGGTGGGCTGATTGGGCGGCATCGAAAGAAGCAGGAGATAGGCGCGCGTTTGTGCGCGGGTAAAGCGACTCCGCGGCAGATTGGTCAACGCGTAGTCGGGGACGTCGAACGAAGTTGCACCCGGCGACGCCACGCAGAGAAAAACGCCGGATGAGTTCGAAGCCATTTCGGTGCTCATGCCGGCCAAAATGACCTGCGCTTCGCCTTGCCACTCGAAGCGGACGCCGTTCGCCCGGTTGATCGAGTCGAGCGCCGCGCGGTTGGTCCAAGTGACCGGCGCGGTGATCGTAACGTCCGCCTCGAACGCCCCGACGTCGCCGCCGTTGGCGGTAACCGTGGCGCCGCCCGGTTCAAGCTTGAGTGGGACAGTAGGAAAGTCGACGATATCGATCGTATGACCAAGCAGCGCGGCATAGAGCGTCATCGCCGGAGGAATCGCCGTCGCCTGGACCACGCCCGCCGGAGTTGTGACCGCTATGCTGCCCGCCGTCAATGCGCCCGAGGCGGTTGCAGCTACTGTTGCATCTTCAAGAATGTCGCCTTGGAATGTGTAGGAGGTGCAGGAACCCGGCGGCGGCAAGGAGTTGTTGGGGTTGAACGCAAACGGCCCACCGGGGTAGTCGGTAAACTGCGCCGAGAACACGTCGAGGGTGTGCTCGAAGGGCCGCGCCCCGACCGTCTCATCCAGGAACTCCTGCCGCAGCAAGACGACGTTGCCTTGCTTGCCGCCGCTGACCAGCGTCTCGGAGAACGGGTTGTGAGGGTCGGCGCACGCGGCGGGATCTTCGCCGATCGCCATCGTGACAGTGTTACTGACGGCGCCGTTGACGCGAACCGTCAGCGACACAAAGCAGCCGGTGGGGGTCTCCAGCGGAATCAATGCGTTCACTTGATCGACGGCGGAGCAGCAGGGCGCTCGCCCTGCATAGTCGATCTGGGTCGCCTTGACCCCGCCAAAAAAGACCTCGACTTCGTAAGGCAGAGTCCCGACGGTCGGCGCCTGGTTGTCGGCCCCTTCGATCGCCCCAAGCCCAGTCAACCAAATCGTGACGAGTTGGCCCCGTTGAGCCGTAACGCGGTTCGAGTTGGTTGGCCGGTTGTCGGCCGCAATGAAGTTCTGCACAATTCCCGGTCCGATGCCGAACTGGTTGGCGGTGAAGATGCCGGGACCGTGAGCCACGACCGTCACCCGAACCGGATTGCTGGTCTCGCCGTTGAAGGTCACCCGAATCGAGACCTCACCCAGCGGCGCGTCCGAGGGCATAATCACGTTGACCTGACCGGCACGGACAAACACTGGAATCGCATCAACAACGGTGTCGTCTTGGGTGACCGTGAGGCCGACTCCGGCCAACTCAGCACCCAGCGGGAAGGCCGTAACTTGGGCGGCCTCAGCCGGACCGATCTCCTTGCCGAAGATGCTGAAAAGTCCGCCTTGCGGTATGACGCCGGCCGGAGAGCCCGGCGGCGCGAAGCTTGCTGCGTGAACTACTCCTCGGTAGAAAATGAACGGCTTGGCGTCGAGGTGGGTCGTCGCGCCAAGCAGCACAACGAACAGAGTGAGCGCACTGCCGATCAGATTTCGATAGCTGGTTAGAGCGTTCTTGAATGGCATGGTGAATTGCGGGCGACCTCAATCAATCTCCGGGCCCGCACAGTGTGCGGGCGGGTGCGGCAGGGCGACCTCGGCGCAACGGAGCGAGTGCCGTTTCGCTTCTTCGTTGTTGAGTAGGCGGGCGCCTTCGAGCGTGACCTCTTCGGCCTTGTCGACCACGCCGCTCTCGACGATCCGGCAGTGGCTGAGAATAGAGCCAATAACCAAGACGGGGGCATTGTAACTCTTTGGGGCCGCAAGAGGGACCGTCATCATGTTCTGAGAGTTACTTTCTGCAATTGGCGCCGGTTCAGGGTTGGACACGACGCGCGTTTGTGCGTGTCCCTTTGGCGTGCGGTTTGACCTGCCGTGGCGTGTCGCCTATCGTGAGGTCGGCCGTGAGAGACCCTATGCGAGAATCTTGCGCTAAAGCAGGCCCCATCTGCCTTCTATCCACGAGGTTCTTCGCTTTGCTATGCGGCGTGTTGTCGATTGCTTCGCTGGCCGCGCAGTCGCCGCCGCCTGAGGCAGCATTGGCACGCATTCAGGCCCACGTGCGGCAGAGTCTAGAGCGACTCCCGAACCATACCTGTCGTGTCGAAGTTCGGCGGGCCCATCTTGGATCCGACGTTCGTACGCGAATCGAGAGGCGGCTCGCGGGCCGCAGCGACGAACTCGTCGAGCAAATCGAGCGTAAGACGGAGGAAGTCCAGCGAGGCGGGCCACTGGCTCCGTCGGCCGAGGATGCGTTCCGGACCATCGAAGAGCAGGCTAGTTTCGAACTCGATATTCCCTTGGATGTGACCGATTCCATCGCCTTGGAGGCCGCCTTCGTCGGCGGCAAGGAACTTTACGCTTTCCCGGACAGCCCTCGATTCGAGGACATCCCTCTGGCACAACTCATTGGACACGGTACGGTGGCCACGGGCGTCTTCGCGGGCCACACGAAGAAAATCATTGTCGACGAGGTCGGCAGTATCGTTTACTCCGGCGAAGAAATCGTCGACGGCCGGCGGCTGCAGCGCTTCAACTACACGGTTCCGCTGGCCGACAGCGAGTACAGCGTCAACAACCAAGGCCGCGCCACGCGCGTCCCCTACTACGGCAATTTCTGGGCGACGGCCGACGGCGGCGAACTGTTGCGTCTCACGATTCGCGTCGACAATCTTCCGGTCGATGTTGGCGTTGTAGGCTTCGCAACGCAGATCGACTATCAACCTCTGCCGGGTGCGGTGGAACCGTTATTGGTCGTCGACCGCTCGCGATTTAGTATGTTGCTGAGCACCGGCGTCGAAAGCGTCAGCGAAACCCGTTTCGAGAACTGCCGGGCTTTCGTGGGCTCCTCGGTCTTGTCATTCGACGACAACTCGTTGCGTTATTACGTGGAGAGAACCGAGGCCCTGAATAACTTCGAGGTTCCGCTTGGCACGACTCTTCCGGTTGAGATCACCACCTTGATCGACTCCGACATCTCAAGGGTGGGCGATCGCATCGAGGCCAAGCTGACGCGAAACATTGGGCTCGACAACGGCTCGACGATCCCGAAAGGCACTCTGCTGCGCGGCCGGCTGCGGCGGCTGGAATTCTACGGAGGCGGCCAGTCCTACTTCGGCGTCGGGATCGAGTTTCAAGAGCTGCTCTTTGACGACTCCCGCGCCGTGGTTTCGCTCAAACTGGATCGAGTTGGGAACAATGCGATGGGCGTTCAGCAACAGGAGCCCATCACCTGGGTCGGCAATACCTTCCGCGACCTGGACCGTACAAGCGGCGTCTACACGGACATGCGGGATAGTCACCCTATCGGAACGCTGCCACCGGATCTTTACCAGGAGAGTTCGGATCGCTTCGTGTCGCACGCGCTCTTCGGAGTCGGCGTTTTCTACGTCCAGCGGCCGAGAACGAACCGGATGCGGCTCGTACCGGGCCTGCGCATGACTTGGAGAACTGTGACGAACTCTCGTGGCGCCACGGCACCTGCAGTCCAGTAGTCTAGCCAGCCGAAAATTTGCCAGCCAACCCGCTGCCGGATGCCTTGGAGTCGGTGCTGGAGTGCTGCTGGCGCTGTTGGCTGGATTCCTTTCCTTGCCGTCGACCATGCCCTTTACATCCGAGTTGTTGTGGCAACAAGATTGCTACTACATGGGAAAGGAGGATTTCATGAACGCCACAGAAATGCTCGGCAAGATCGGAGAATCGCTCGCCTCGACCGCGACTGTCCGTTCGGTCTTCGGTGAACCCATTCACGCGGAGGGCAAGACGATTATTCCGGTGGCGAAGGTCGCTTATGGCTTCGGCGCAGGCGGAGGCCCGAAGCCTAGTAAACGCAACCAAGGTCCCGGCGAAGCGCCGGACGGCGGCGGAGGAGGAGGCGGCGTGCGCGCTTTCCCCGCCGGCGCGCTCGAAATCACGCAGGCCGGAACGCGCTTCGTCCCCTTTACGGACTACCGCTTGGTTATAGGCGTGTTCACCGCCGGATTTCTTTTAGGCGGACTGTTCCTGCGCGGGCGGCATTAGCCGGAGTTGTTGGCAGCGGCGCGACTCATCGGCTTCCGCTTCTGGCTAGCCAATCGAAAGCGGTTGTCAGCGAGCCCAACCCTCGCCTAGAATACGTGGGTATCTCTCTATAGTGCAGTAGCTTACGAGGACGTTATGCCGACTGATAACAGCAACCCGACCGCCGCCGCTCAGCCTGAACTCAATCGCCGCAGCTTCGTCAAGACAGCTGCCGTGGTCACTGCCGCTGCCGCCGCGGTTACCACCGGACCACTGGTTAAGAGGGCCAAAGCCGCCGGCGAAAAGGTACAGTACGGCTTCATCGGACCCGGCAGCCGCGGCGGGCGCCTGCTCGAACGTCACCTGCAGCATATTCCCACCGGCGAGTGCGTCGCCATCTGCGACATCTATCAGCCCAACCTCGACAAGGCCATGGACATCTTCCGCGGCAAGCCCGACGGCACGCCGCCGAAGCCCTACACAGACTACAACGCCTTACTGGCGGACCCCAACGTCGAGGCCGTCTTCATCACCGTTCCGCTCTTCATGCACTACCCGATCATGAAAGCGGCCCTTGAAGCGGGCAAGCATGTCTTCTGCGAAAAGTCGCTGGTCTTCACCCCGGCTGAAGTTCACGGTCTCCGTGCTTTGCACGAGGAGCACCCTGATCAGGTCATCCAAGTCGGCCTGCAACGCCGCTATAGCGAGTTCTACCACGCGGCCAAGAAGCTCATCGACGACGGCGCCATCGGCAAGATCACGCACGTCCAGGCCCAGTGGCACCGCAACGGCAACTGGCGCCGCACCGCTACGCCCGAGATGGAAGAGCAGATCAACTGGCGCATGTACCGCCAATACTCGGGCGGTCTCTGCGCCGAGCTGATGTCGCATCAAGTCGACGTCGCTGACTGGTTCATCGGTTCGCGGCCCCAAAGCGTGATGGGCGTCGGCGGCATCGATTATTGGAAGGATGGACGAACAGTCTTCGACAACGTCCAACTCATCTTCGAGTACCCCGGCGGCGAGAAGTTGCAGTACAGCTCCATCACCACCAATCGCCACGTGCAGGGCCGCCGTGGCCCCGGCGACGGTTGCCGCGAACTCATCCTCGGCACCGACGGCGCCATCGAGATTAGCCTCATACCCAACGGCGACGGCATGCTCTATCTCGACCGCATGCCGCTGCATATGGGCGACGACGAGCAGGGCGGCGAAACCTGGACAGCCGGCGCCACCGTCGCTTCCGACACCATGGAGCAAGGCGAAGGCCTCGCGATCATCCCCAACGAAGTCGACGCCGAGTCAGGCGAAGTCGGCTTCATCGCCAAAGAAGTCGAGTACGCCAAGCGTTGGATGTACCGCAAAGGCATCCTCTCGCCGACCGCGGCTGTCCACGAAGAGTACAAGGAACTCGAAAGCTTCCTCGACTGCGTGCTGACCGGCGCCAAGCCCAACTCCGACATCGAAGTCGGTCTGCAGGACTCCGTCGCGGTCATGCTCTCAAACCTGGCGATGGATCAAGAGCGCAAGATCTATTTCTCCGAAATTGAAGCCATGGGCCTCGACGGCGTTCAAATGACCCAAGCGCGGTCAGGCGCCCCTGACGCGGACGACTAGCTATCGCCGGTCCGTTTTCCGCCGCCAGCCCTCACTCCCAGTAGAGCACCCGCTTTCCCTGGTCATCAACAAACTCGCCCGTCGCAACCATCACTAGGTCGTAGATCCAACCCACCGAGAAGAGGCCGAAGGTCACGAACCAAAGCACGCCCGAGCCCGTCCGCCCCACATAGAATCGATGCAGTCCTAGGAAGCCTGCGAACACGCATAACAGCAGTGCGGTCATGCGGCTCTTATCCGACGGCGGCCCGAGGCTTCTGGGGCTGCCAGGCAAGCTGCGTCCCGCATCGCGCTCCGGATTCTCAGCATCCCACCGGCAGCTGCCGCAAAAACGATCTTCCGCCGCCATCGAGGCGCCACAGTCAGGACAGAAGACTTTTCTTCCCGGCGTTTCCTCAACCGAACTCATCGCGACTGGATTGGAATCTTCCATAAGCGCTCACGGCAGCGACCGTGCCACACAAGAGCATACGACGAGTGGCGCTAGCCGGTTCAATTTGTGTGGAAGTATTGGTCCCGGGGAGTGGAGTTGAACCACCGACCTAGGGGTTATGAGTCCCTCGCTCTAACCACTGAGCTACCCCGGGATGTGAGCGCGCAAAGCGCTCAACCCATCGTATCTTGGCCGCTGAAACGGCGCAACAAATCGCTCTCGCCGCTAGGAACTTCCCCAGCGTCATACAGGACTCCTGTACTACCGTCGTGCTGGCTTTTCCCGATGTACAACTTAGAACTACCCCACGCATGATCAACACGTGCATTCCGGTAGGAGTCCATTGGCGTGGGTCCAAACGACCTTGAGCCGGTTCGGCGTGCGTCGAGTACTATTCGACCGCCGCTCAGAACCTCGGGAGATCGCATCCGGCGAGCTGGCGATTATCTGGAGAGACGAAACCAGCCAGGCCCGTCCCGCCCGCGTGGAGATGATCAATTTTTCCGAACACGGCGTCGCCTTTCGGGGAAACCATCGTCTCAATGCCGGTGACATCATCGGCATCCGGCGCGACGACGGCATTTGTCGCGCCGTGGTGCGTCACTCCCAGCCGTCCAGTTCTGAGTTCATCGTCGGCGTCGAACTCTGCGAGAACTACCGCGTGCCCATCGCCGCCAGTTTGGACCTCAACTAGCCCCAATGCTTCTTCATTGCGATATTGCCGGCCGCAAGACCCCTTACAGGCCGCGTTTCCTTAGCAGACAAGATGGCGCAATCCGGCTACGCGGCTTCCTGCCGCTGCGAATCGGCGCCATCGTTGAGCTTGCCGAGCGGAAGGCCGCCTCTCAGGAACCCGCCCGAGCCCGCGTTGCCGCCTGCGAGTGTTCCGGCGACGGACTTTTTATCATCGACTTACAGGTGATTGGCCACTAGCGCCTGGACCAGGGCTTCGGCATTCTCGGGAGACAGCGCATCCCCCTCGATCGTTGATTGGGCTGTGCCTCCGCGATAACCAATCATCGCCGGCGGCTCCGTAATCCCCAGTGCCGCCGAGGCCTCTTCCAGCGCGGCGGCGATGCGGTAAGACGACGGGCCGTTCAACTCCCGCATGAGCGTCTGCGCGTTCAGCGGGTCATCGATGTCCAACGAAACGTAGAGGAACTCGACGCCGCGTCCCTCATATTCTTGTGCCAACTCAAGGATCGTTGGCAGCAGTTCAACCGACTCCCGAGACCAACTCGCCCAGGCGAAAACAATCGTCGGCGTCTCACGGCTTTCTATCAACCGCTGCCAATCGGCGGCGCTCAGATCCCGAACCGTTGGAGGGCTCGCGCAGCTGAACGGCACGAGTGAGAGAAGGAACCAGGCTGCACGGGGCAACTGGATCCGCCTACTCCTTCTTCAACTCGAAGGCGTAGAACAACTCCATGCGGTCGTCAAAACTGCTGACCTTGCGAACCCTCGCCTCATAGCCATCGGCATAGGCACGGAGCTCGTAGTCGATATTCGGATCGAGGCCGTAGAAGTAGTACTTGCCGGCGTCATCCGTGTGGAAGGATTTTACATCCAGCGTGCGCATGTTCTTCAACTGCACCACCGCATGCAATGCGACTTCCGCCTCGTCTGTCACCAGGCCGTTCACGGACCGCGTCTGGGCCTCTTTCTTCTTGTACTTGTCGAAAATGCCCTGGCCCAGGGCGGCGCTGGAGGTCAAGGCCGCAAGTAGTGCGACAAGGACCAGGGTATTCCGCAAATTGGGCAGTCTCATGATTTCCTCTCCTAGCTGTTCGACGCGCTTCCGGGCCGCAACGTTCCGTCGTTTCATTCAGCCGCCGTCATCCGAAAATTGGCGGTCGTTCGCTGCGCCTCGTAGGCAGTCAATTCCCTTTCCTGCGTTTCCATTCCCTTGGCTTCAGCCCGCAACCGGTAAGTGACGCCTTCCGGGGTCGCCGGAACGCGAAGCGCGAACTCGCCGCGCGCGTCCGTTATATTCTCCCACTTACCCTTCCCGCCGCCGGTCGGGTACGCCGTCACCTTTGCCCCCCGAAGCGATAAGCCCTCCGGGTGAAACACCGTTCCCGACAGCAGGCCCAGCGGTCCGCCTTTGCGGCGCGTTTTCTTCTTATCTTTCTTATCCTTGCCCCAAGCCATGCCGCCGAAGCCGAAGGCGCTGAGCAGGACAAATCGTCGCGACAACATCATCATGGGCTCGATGCCTAGCATAGCAAGCGGTCCGAGCCCCTTTGGTATGCTCCAATCGAAGACGAATGGGCCGCGCTTACCCCTCTCAGCCAGTCACAGGAGTCGGGGCAATCGTTTTGCAGCAAGACGACGTCCTGTTGGTTCGGCGAGGCAACGAACCCCAGCGGGGCCTGTGGTCTTTGCCTGGCGGGGCGCTCGAACTCGGCGAGAGTCTCCACCAAGTGGTTAGGCGAGAGGTACTTGAAGAAACAGGACTCGAAGTCCGCGTTCTGCAATTCGCCGAGGCATTCGAACGCATCATGACCGACGACAACGGCGCTGTACAGTACCACTACGTTCTGCTCGACTATCTATGCGAACCAGTTGGCGGCGCCTTGAGCGCCGGCGACGACGCAGCGGAAGCCGCTTGGGTGGACCGCGCGGAACTCAGTGAACGCTCCCTCACGCCCGGCCTCCAGGACGTAATCGAAAAGGCCTTCATGCTGCGCGACCAGAAAAGATCATGAGTTCCGACGCCTTGGTTGCCCTAGAGTGGCCCGCGCTGCTTGAGATTCTCGAGCGTTATGTCGCCAGTCCGCTCGGCCAAACTCAGCTTGAGGCCGCCGCCGCCCAAGGTCCGTTGACTGGGGCCAAAGCGGCCGCGGCGTCCTTGGCCGAAGTCGCCGAGGCCATGGAGTGGATTCGCTCAGCCGCCTCCCCGGATCGCCGCACTCTAACGCCGCTTCCGCGCTTCGTCGGACTACAGGACTGCCGCGCCTACATCGATCAATTGGAGACCCAAGGAACCGTTCTCGAACCTGCCGAGATATCCGCCGTCCTCGAACTGCTCAATCGCGCCGAAGAAACCAAGCAACGCCTCTGGCGCGAGAAGAGCCGCCGCCCCTTGTTGGGCGCGTACGCCGACCGCATCGGCGAGTTCGCCGAACTCTGCCGCCAACTGAGCGGCAAGATCCTACCCGACGGTACCCTGGGCGACCACGCCAGCTCCGATCTTGCCCGCATCCGCCGCCAGACCGATCAGCAGCGCCTCCGTATCCAAACCTCGCTTGAGAAGTTCGTGCGCCGCCACTTCGACGACGGCCTACTGCAGGACGCCTACTCGACCATCCGCAATGGCCGCTCCGTTGTCCCCGTAAAGGCTAGCTGGAAAGGGCGCGTGGAGGGCGTCATCCATTCCGCCAGCGGCACTGGCCAAACCGTCTTCATCGAGCCGCTTGAAACAATCGCCGAAAACAATCGCCTGGTGCGCCTGATGGAAGAGGAGCAGCAGGAGATCCTTCGCATCCTCCGCCAGATGACCCAAGCCCTGCGTGAACGCCGCGAGGAGATCTGTAGCGCGATGATCGCCTTGGCCGAGCTGGAGTGGGTCTTCGCGCGGGGCCAATTCGCTCAGGAGTTCCGCTGTTGCATACCCCACTTCAGCGACCACACAGCGCCGCGCGTCAAGCTGCGCTGGGCACGGCACCCGTTGCTCGAAGACGTCCTCAAGCGGCAAGGCATCAAGGCTGTACCGTTAGATCTCGACCTCTCCGAGCAACGCCGCACCTTGGTGATCAGCGGGCCCAACGCCGGCGGCAAGACCGTCGCACTCAAGACGGTCGGCCTACTCGCCGTCATGGCCCAGTTAGGCATCCCGGTTCCTGCCGACGAAGCGGAGTTTCCCTGGTTCACCCGCATCGTCGCCGACATCGGCGACCTGCAGTCGATCGAGGCCAGTCTCAGCACGTTCTCTGCTCACATCGAAAACCTCAAGCGCACCATGGCCGAAGCGACTAGCGGCTCGCTGGTCATCGTCGACGAAATCGGCGCCGCCACCGACCCCCAAGAAGGCGGGGCTTTCGCCGTAGCAGTCGTCGAGCATTTGCTCAACGCCGGGGCCTTCACGCTGGCCTCCACTCATCTCCCGCGCCTCAAGGTTTGGGGCGCGAATCAGCCCGGCGTCGTCAGCGCCGCTATGGGTTTTGACCCAGCCACCCTATCGCCGACGCACCGTCTGGTGATCGGCCTTCCCGGCCAGTCCGCCGGTCTGGCCATGGCCCAGCGTCTCGGCGTTCCCGAAGCCATCATCGTACGCGCCCGCCAGGCGCTTGCCGACGAGGAGCAAGAAACCGCTAAATTTCTCGACAGCCTCCACGCCAAGGTCGCTGAGGCTGACGACCGCGAGAGAAAAGTAGCCTTCGCCGAAAAACGGCTGGCCGAGCGCGAAAAGGCTGTCGACCAATCCGCTTCCGAGATGGAAACCAAGATCAAAGGCGAGATGGAACGCCGTTTCCACGGAGCCTTGCGCCGCGCCGAGGCCGCCAATAGCCAGGCGCTCGAAGAAGCCTTGCGGACGATCAACGCCCGCGCCGCATCTCGCCGTGGCGTCGCCCAATCAGAAACTTCGGCCGCTCGCGTTCACCGCAAAGCCCAAGAAACCTTCACCGCCGCTCTCAACGAAACACTCGGTATCGAACCCCAAGAGCAACAGGCAGCTAAGTTCGCCATCGAGCCGGGCATCGAGGTCAAGCTGGCTTCCTTTGGAACCCGGGGCCGTGTCGTCCGCCAGGTCGGCGACGAAGCTTGGGAAGTCCAAGTGGGCCAGCTCAAAATGCGCGTCGCCGAGACCGACATGACCCTCTGCGAAGAGCAGTCTGCCTCGCAGTTGCGCCTACCCGTCGGTGTGACCTACTCGTCCGAGATCAAATCGCGAGCCTCGCTCACCGAAATTAACGTGATCGGCCAGACCGTGGACGAAGCATCTGACGCCGTAGACAAGTTTCTCGACGAGGCTGTGCTGGCCGAAGTCGAGCGTCTGCGCGTGATCCACGGTTTCGGCGCCAATACCCTTAGAAAGGCTCTCTGGAAAATGTTTGCCGGTCACATCCACGTAGAAAAGTACTACCAGGCCGAGCAGCAAGAAGGCGGGGGTGGGGCGACCATCGTCGAGGTGCGCGTCTAACTGACGCTGTAGCATAAGGACATGCTGCGCCCGATGCGCCTGATGGTTGGAGTCGCCGTGGCGGCCACTGTGTGCGCCGCCGCTAGCCTGTCGGTCGACAACGAGGCCGGCAGCATCGAAGTGATCGTAACGGCCACCACCCAGTTGACGGTCGAGGGGCGGTCCGCCGAGCCCTTAGTGGCCGCGCAAGATATCGACGTTGTGCGCAACGGAGACGACGTTCGATTGCAAGTTCGACCTCGTCAGTCGCCGCTGGATTTGATCATTCGTCTTCCCCTTGGGTTCTCACTCGAGGCCAGCACGGTGGATGGCGCAATTTCCGTTCAGGGTATGGTGCACCTAGCGCGCTTGGAAACGGACACTGGCGCGATTCTCTTGAACATCCCCTTGCGCGGCACTCGGCTCACGCTCGATGCGGACGTTCCTCCCCCCGATTTCATAACCCCTGACAAACGGCTGTTGCGCGCCTCGAACCTCGACCTAGCGGGCGGTCGCACGCTTTGGCGCCTCCGAGATCGTTTGCCGGAGAACTCGATCACCTACGGCGACTACCGCATCAAGTCGCGAGCCCCGCGCCAAGTTGAAATTACCGCCTTCGAGCCGCCCGAAGGCTGGCCGCTTCGTTTCCACTGGGATGCCGCCCTAGAACTAGAAAGGTTGTCGAGGCCCGCGACTCTCCCAATCAATTCCGAGCCTGCGGCCGCTCCTTCCGATCGAGACGACTCCCCCGGCGAACTTGTTTTCCGATCGGATGTTCGCATGGTCAACCTCACGATGGCCGTCAGCGACCGCGACGGCAATCCCGCGACCATGCTGTCTGCGGCCCATTTTCACGTTTTCGAAGGCGGCGTTGAGCAAAGGGTCGCCAACATCCAGGCCGGGGACGCGGCCTTCAATCTTGTCGTGTTGCTCGATATGAGCGGCAGCGCCGCTCCCGATCTGAGACACATGCGCACTGCCGCTCGCCGCTTCGTTGATATGGCCAGACCCGGAGACCGCGTGGCGATATACGCTCTGACCCAAGGGATGTTTCAGGTCGTCTCGCCGCTTAGCGATGACCGCGAGGCCCTGTTAGCCGCGGTGAGGAATCTTCCCGCTATCGCCGGAGCTTCTCCGCTCTACGACATCATCACCCTTGCCTACGCACAGGAACTTCACCAGCGTCCCGATGAACGCAACGCACTGATTGTGATTTCCGACGGCCTAGACAATCAGATAACCGGGCAAGAAGCGCCATCATCCGTCAGGTTTAGAGATTTGAAGCGTGCCGCCGAAGAGATGCACGCCATCATCTATCCCGTTTTTCTACTTTCGGGGCGGCGATTCAAGAAATCCTTTTTCGAGCGTGCCCAGGAACGGATGGCGGACTTGGCTCTCGCATCCGGCGGACGCATGTTCCCCGCTGACGATATTTCCGATCTTGATCCCGTCTTCCCGTTGATTGAGGCCGACCTGCGCAGCGTCTACAGCCTTGGCTACTATCCCGACAACCAAGACTTCGATGGTTCTTGGCGAGCCGTTGAAGTCTCGGTGGACGAACCGGACGTCACCGTCCGGGCCCGACCCGGTTACTACGCCAACTGAACCGCGAGACACTAGATTCATGAGACGACTGTTCGCGCTGGCGCTGTCCGCCGCCGCCCTCCTCGCGGCGCAGGGTCTTGACTCGCTCAGCGGCTGGCAATTCTACAAAGAGATCTCTACCGGCTCCCACACAGCTATCGCAACCCTATCGCTCGACGCCGAGATTCTGGCGAATACCCGCGATGACGCCGCTGACTTGCGTATCTTTGATGCCGCCGGCAAAGAAGTTCCCTACGAGTTGCGCGTCCTAGTTGGTCAGCGAAACGCCGAATCCTACGAAGCACTTGAGGTCAGCCGCGGCGTGGAAGGTGACGCTTCCGAAATTATCCTGGACCTTGGCGAGAACCCAGGCGAGCACAACCAAGTGCAGGTCGACACGCAAGGTCCCCGCTTTCGGCGCCAAGTGGCCGTATTCGGCAGCGACGACGCTGAGCAGTGGACGCCGCTGACAGAGCGCGGCTTGATTCTACGGCTCACAGGGAACGGCGGCACCGCTGCGGTCGATCGTGTACCGTATCCCCCGAGCGAGTATCGCTACGTGCGCATCACTGTCGCTCCTGACCAACAAGCTGACTCCGAGCCGCCGGTCATCGAATCCGCGGCGGTCGAGCGAGCGACCGTTGTGCCTGGAGAAGAACAGGCGGTCCCTGCTGAGTCCGCGACGCGAGAAACGATCGTGGAGGGCGAACTCACGGTCTCGCGATACACGATCTACCTGCCCGGACGCATCCCTGTTCACGCCCTGCGGTTCAATACTCCCAACATCTCGTTCGTTCGGACCTATCAGCTCCTAGCTGTGATGGGCGACAACATCGCTCCCTTTCCGCTCTCGGTCGGCCGACTCAGGCGCAGCGCCGAAGCTCGATCCGACGTGACGACGCTCCGCTTTCAGGAAGCCTTTGCCCGCCAGTTGCAGTTGATCATCGCCGACGGCGGCGATGCCCCTCTGGACATCCTAGAGCCGGCCGTTCTAATCGCCTCCCGGCAACTCGTGGCGGACCTTAGCGCTGCAACCGCCCAGCCTCTGCGGCTCTACTACGGGAACCCTTCCGCTCCCTCGCCGGACTACAACCTTAAAGTCGAACTGCCGGACAAGTTCGATGAAACCGTCCCGCTCTTGCAGCTGGGACCCCAACAGTTGAACCCAACCTACGAGGCGCCCGAACCGCCTTTATCCGAGCAGGTGCCCTGGCTGATCTACGTGCTGACCGGAGCGGCCAGTCTTGCGCTATTGGCCATTTTGCGTAGCCTGGTGTTTGACGTCGATTCCCAAGGCTGAGCCTTACGTCTCTTCGTCGTACTCTTCTTCTTCCTCGCGCCGGTGTGCGCGGTAGCGGCGAATCGCCTCTTTGCTGACGGTGGTAGCCGACCACAGAAAAGCGCCGGCAATCGCGCCCGACGCCGCCCCGATCAAGGCGCCGAATAGCGCTCCGGCCGCTGCGCCGGCGCCCACGGCTCGGGTTCCCTGACGAATCGTCGCGGGACGCGGCTTATAGTCTTCGATATATCCCATCGCGCCTCATCATCGCATAGGCGTTATCCTGTCGAGAGTCATGCTGAATCGCCGCCATTTTCTCGCCGCCGCTTCCCTAGCGGCTCTGGCTTCCTGCAATCGTTCCGACGGCCGCAAGATCATCGGCGTCGTGCCTAAGGGCGCTAGCCACTTGTTCTGGCAGACGATCCATGCAGGAGCGCTCAAGGCCGCCAGCGAGGCTGACCTCGAGATCTTGTGGCAGGCGCCGCAAATGGAAATCGATTCCAGCCGCCAGATCGCTATCGTCGAAAATCTAATCTCGCGCCAGGTCGACGGCATTCTGTTGGCGCCCGTCGACGATGAGTCCCTCGTCCTGCCCGTGGAGCGAGCCGCAGCGCAGGGCATTCCCGTGGCGATATTTGACTCCGCGATTAACACCGACAAGATCATCAGCTATGTGGCTACCGACAACTACCAGGCGGGAGTGATGGCCGCGCGCCGCATGGGCGAAATTCTAGGTGGGAAGGGCAAAGTCGGCATCATCGGCTTCCGTCCCGGCTCCGCGTCGACCGTGCAGCGCGAAGACGGCTTCCAAGATGCGCTTAAAGAATTCCCGGATATCGAGATGGTCGGCCTACGCTACAACGAGTCCGACCGCGCCAAGGCCATGGCCGAGTCTGAAAACCTGATGACGGCCTTCCCCGATCTCGCCGGACTGTTCGCCGACAATGAATCCTCAACCGACGGCACAGTACGCGCCGTCAAGCAGCGCGGCGCCGCGGATCAAGTCAAAATCGTCGGCTTTGACTCTTCTGAAGAACTAATCGCTGAACTCAAGGCCGGCACAATGGATTCGATCGTCGTCCAAGACCCCTTCCGCATGGGCTACGAATGCATGAAGGCGATGGCCGATCATCTCGCCGGCCGTGATCCTCTCGCCGAGCTCGATTCTGGCTCGTATTTGGTGACACGCGAGAACGTCGATGATCCCGACATTCAAGCCGTCGTTTTCCCGGCCATTGATCAATGGCTAAACGGCGCATGAGCGACGCCTTCGAGCGGGCGATCGCAGCGATCGACGCGCTGAACGCACAGGATCCGCGCCAAGACCCCTACGAAGCGGGCCAACCGTATGAGGCGGCCTATTCACAACGCATGACTCGTAGGCTCGAAGCCCTTGAGCCCGCAGCCTCGGAAGCATTGCGGCTGGCGGCGCGGGCGCAGCATGTCGCCCGTTGGCGCATTCCGCGCACAGACTACCCAATGGACCGTGCTGGCTATAAGCGTTGGCGCACAGACCTGGCCACGATGCATGCCCAGACGACAGGCGAGATCATGCGCGACGCCGGATACGGCGACGAAGCGATCGGGCGAGTGCAGTCACTGCTCAAAAAGAAAAACCTCAAGACCGACCCCGAGTGCCAAGTCCTTGAGGACGCTATTTGCTTGGTTTTCTTGGAATCGTATTTCGCCGATTTCGCCGCCCAGCACGACGAAGAAAAACTGATCCGCATCTTGCAGCGCACGTGGGCCAAGATGTCCGAACGCGGGCACGAGGCGGCGCTGAAATTGCCGCTGAGTGCGGAGATCGGGCGGTTGCTTAAAAAAGCCCTTTCGGCAGGATAGTCTTAGTCCAAGGAGCGGGCCGTTCTTCAGAAATTTGACAATTGCGCATCCGAAGAGTAGCATCCGGCCCATGAAGACGCCGACAGGTTTCGCAGCCCTCTGCCTTGCCTTCGCCATGATCGCAGCGGCCCAGGCGCCCAAAGGGACACCCGGCCAAACCAAACGATTTCTCTACATGAGTACGCCCGACGCGGCGCAAGGCATCTATAAATCGGGCGCGCCCGGTATTCTGGTTTTCGACATTGATGACGGGCACAAGTTCGTCCGGCGCATTCCGATACCCGAATTCAAAGAAGGCCTTCGCGGGTTCACCCCCAACCTGAAGACACACAGCGGCTACTTCTCGCTCACAAGCCGCCGAGTTGGGTCTTTTGATCTGGAATCGGAAAAGATGATTTGGGACAAGGTATTTGAAGCTGGCGCTGACCGATCTTCGGTGACTCCCGACGGCAAGAAGATATATATGCCGACAGGCTTCTGGTACCTAGGCGAAGACGGCGGCATGATTGTTGCCAACGCGGCCAACGGGGATGTGATTAAGCGCGTCAAAGTAGGCCCCGCGGCTCACAACTCTCTCGTGAGCCTAGATGGACAATTCGTGTTTCTGGGCAGCCAAACAACCTTCACGGTCTACGACACCAAGGACGAAAAAGTCGTCCGCCAGTTCAAAGACGTTGGCGAGCGAGCCATCTTCCCTTTCACGGTGGATAGCAAGAACCGCTACGCCTACATCTGCCTTGGCAACAATGTGGGCTTCGATATGTTGGATCTCGAGACGGGCAAAGTCGTAACTCGTATCTATGCCGGCAAGGAGAAAATTCCCCACCGGACTCATGGAGCCGGGCTCACCCCTGATGAAACAGAGTTGTGGATCAGCGACCAACAAGGCCAGACGTTATTTGTCTACGACAACACCACGATGCCGCCTACGCCGAAAGCCGAGGTGAAAGGCCTATCGATCAAGGGCCATGGATGGGTGACGTTTAGTCTGGATGGCCAATACGCCTACTCCCACGCTCCTGAAGTGTTCGATGCCAGAACCAAGAAAATTGTCACAACCTTGAAGGACGAAAACGGCGAACTCGTCAGCGGTTCGAAATTCTTCGAAGTTCATTTCCGCGACGGCAAGGTAGTAGAGATGGGTAGTGAGTTCGGCGTCGGGCGCAAGCCGTAGCGCCTCAGTCCAAAGCGAGCAATTCGGCCGCTGTCCAGTACTCACGCCGGCCTTGATTCGCCTCGCGGATCTGGCGCACGGTTGCCGCCGAAACGGGTGTACTAATGCCGCCGAACCGGCTGCGTACATAGGACACAACGGCGGCAATCTCGGCGTCCGTCAAGATCGACTCGAAACCCGGCATGCTTAGGTCGTGAGTCTGACCGGCGACCTCGATCGGGCCTCCGACGCCATGTAGCACGATCCTAATGATCAGGCCTTCCGGCCCAGTCACCCAGCTAGCCCCCTCCAGCGTCGGAGCATAGCCAGATGTGACCGCATCGATCACATGGCATCCTGCGCAGTGAGCGTCGAACTTACTTCGTCCTGGCTCTACCGCTGCTACCGGAATTCCCACATGCGTCTGCGCGCACCCCGTCAGCAGCACGGCGACGCCCAGGATCATTACAGCTAAGCGGCCCACACCGACATGCTACGGCAATCGAGTAGCTCCCGTTATGCGCGCTCAAGGACTCGGCGCAGTTTCGCGGATCAATCCCCCGACGTGCCGCTTGGTTCGCGAGTCGGCTGCGTCGACAACACGCTGGTCGTCGCAGGAACGGTTTCGGCTGGCGGCGTATCCGGTCGGTTGCGAATTTCGCGCACCAGGTCCCAGGCCAAGCGCCAATGTTGGGCGACAACGCGGAACCATCCGAAGTTGCTGCCCGCCGGGAAGTAGATCCCGCGGAAGGCCATGCGCGCCAGTAGGTGCATGACGCGATCAGGGACAGGTTTGTCCTTCAACCACTCCATCGCCGCGCGGTTTCTTGCCGAGCTATAAGAGTTCGTCCAGGCTTCGCGAATCTCGTCGCGGGCCTCATCTACCGTCATCTTGAGCGGCGTGTGGCACATCACGAATGGGGCGAAGTCGAGCCAATGTTTTGGCCGGATCAAGCGGCCAGCGGCCAGCAGACGGTCGTAGAGCGGCGTCGCGGGAAACGGCGTCAATTGCCCAAATACCGGCAGCCCCGGAGGCCAGGAATGGATCTTCGCCAGCGTCCGCTCGGCAACGCCGGTCGTGTCGTTGTCCATGCCGAAAATGAACGACGTGATGGCGTAGATGTTTCGCTCCGCCAAACTCTCAAGTACGCCCTGATAAGTCTCTGGCTTGTTGAAGCCTTTGTTGACGTCTTTGAGGTTGGCGTCGTCGATCGACTCCATGCCGATGAAGATCCACTTGCCGCAGGCTTCTTCGATCAGGTCAACCAACTCTTTGTCTTCGAGCAGATTGGCGCTGATTTGAGCCACCCAGGGGATGCGTACGTTGGAGGCGATGATGGCGCGCAGCAAGGATTTCGTTCGCTTGCGGTTAATGGCGAAATTGTCGTCGACAAAGAAGATGGCCAGTTCGCCGCGTTCTTCGCGTGCGCGCTGCTTGAGACGCAGCATCTCGTTGACGACGCTTTCGTCGGTACGAAAACGCAGCGAGTCTCCAAAGAAACCGGTGACGGTGCAGAATTCGCAGCCGTAGGGACAGCCCCGTCCGGACTCGATGGGAATTACGCGGAAGGAGCCCCAGCCGTTGCCGATCTTGCTGAACTGCGAGCGCAGCATCTTGGGGACGAGATTGAATTGGTCGAGGTCGAGTTCGGTCCAACCAATTTCGGGGTAGTCTTCCAGACTCGGCTTGACCTCGACGCCCTCGCTGTTCACGGGCTCGTACACCTCTTTGAGACAACCGTTGGCGGCGTCTTCCACGATTTGCGGCCAGGTGTTGTCGGCTTCTCCGACGGCGATAGCGTCGGCGTAGCGTGGGCCGCCGTCTTTGCCCAGCGGCTCATCGGGGACCTCGGTGACGTGTGGGCCACCCATCACGACGGGCACTCCGATGGCGCGGATGGCCGCGGCGAACTCGTAGGCGCGGGCGATCATGCGCGTCATCGCACCGATGCCGACGAGGCCAATGTCGTTCTCGCGGATGTAGTCGCAGAGCTCGGCCTCGGATAGCGGCCGGGCGTTGCCGTCGATGAGAAATACCTTGTGCCCGGGAGGGGTCAACCGCTGGAGTAGAAACATCCAGAGGTGAGGCATGAAGTTGCGTGAGACGCCGTTGTCGGGGTTATAAAGAAGAATATTCATGGGCTGGCGCAGAGAGCACCGGGTGCCCAGAGCGTTACGGCCGGGGCGCCCGCAAAGGTCGCCCCGGAAGCTGTAGCATAGCGGACCCAGGGCCCGGTTACAAGGCCGCCCAGGCCGCCCAGGTAAACCTAGGCGATTCGGAGGTCCTCGCTGCCCAAGGATTGGGGAACTCAACCTCCCTCGTCCGCAGCTCCAATCGTCCAGCTGTTAGCCCTCTGTTGGGCAATAATGTTGCCGCATCAACCTCATGGAAGTACCCGCCGACAGGGGCTACTCAATGAGCCGCCGATCGGAAGGGCTTTTCTCGCTTTACGGATTCGGCACGATCTCGCGGATGACGCCGTCGCGTTTGTTGATGATGAAGAGGCGTCCGTCGGGGCCGCTGTTGAGGCGCATGTCGGCGCGCGTGGCGGCTTCATTTCCTTGGGCGGCATTCTTCGCTTGGATCATCTTCAATAGCGTGGTCGGCTCGTTGCCGTCGGTGAGCAGGATGCGGCGGATGGCGTCCTGTCCGCCGTTGGGCGGGTTGTCGGCGGAGACGTGGAAGATTTCGCCGCTGGGGATGTCGCCAAACAGGATGCGTCCCTTGAGTTGCGGGATGCGGTCGCCGCGATAGACGACAAGACCGGTGGCCGCGGACTGCGGTTGGAACAAGCCGTCGGGCTGTCCCCACTCGACAACGGGATAAGTGACGGACGGATCGCTGCGCGGGCCCTGCGTGTTGACGGCGGAGCGGCTGATGAACCGGAAGCTGCCTTCCCAGGTGTTCCAGCCGAGGTTCGCGCCTTTCGGGACCTCGCTGATTTCTTCGACGATGTTCTGACCGATCTCGGCCATGTACATCTTGCCGTTCGCCGAATCCCAGGCGAAGCGCTGCGGGTTGCGCGCGCCGTAGGCGTAGATCTCGGGCAACACGTCGTCGCGGCCAACGAAGGGATTGTCGGCGGGAATGCCGTACTTGCCGTTAGCGCTGTTGTTGCCCAGCGGGTCGACGCGGAAAATCTTGCCGAAGCCGATCTTGATATTCTGCGCCATATTGAACGGATCTCCGCCGCTGCCGCCGTCGGCGATGCCCATGTAGAGCAGACCGAAGTCGACGTTGCCGGGGCCCGCCAGCGGGTTGAAGGTGAGGTGTCCGCAATTGTGGTTGCGGAAGGGCTGCTGGAAGCGGATCAACTCGCGCGGGGCGTCGCCGTCGTAAGTCGCGGCGCTGGGATTCTTGACAGTCCACTCCAACAAGACGCTGTGGTGGCTGACTTCGCCTTGTCCGGGGGTGAAGTCGGCGGTGGGCGTGGTGTTGGAGGAGTCGCCCCAGGTGTAGAATTTGCCGTAGCCGGGCGCGCCGGACTCAGTGAACTGCGGATGGAAGGCGAAACTCTGTACGCCTTGTTCGCCGCGGCGCGAGTCGACCGGCTGGCCCCACTTGGGGTCGTTGACGTCGAGGTAGACGGCGACTTGTTTGCCGTCGCGGCTGATGGAGTAGAGCGGGCCGCGCATGTCGTTGGCGAAGAAGCGCTGCGTGCCCGGCTCCCAGTTCAAGAGCATGATGCGCGCGGCGACGCCGTCGATGTCGGGCAACGAGGCGAATTCAGCGACTCGTGCCACGATGACGCCGTCAGCGGTGGGGATCGGTTGCGGATAAGGGTCGTCCGTCTCTTGCGCCAATAACGAAGACGCGGCCAGCAACACTGCTGCCAGAAAGTAAGACGTTCTCATTTGCGGGGACTCCTTCAACAAGCGGATTGTAACGCAGGGAGGGCTCAAACGCGGCCCGGCTTGGTGACGGATAGTCCGCCCACGGTTGCCAGGTAAGTCGGCGGCCGCCGCGCCTTCGTTGCCTGCTCGAAGTTGTAGGCGAGTTGGATGAGCCGGCTATCCGTGAGAGCCTTCCCAAATAGAGAAAGGCCGACCGGCAGGCCATCGATATAGCCCATGGGCACGGTGATGTGAGGGTAACCGGCGCGCGCGGCGTAGCTGGCGCAACTGATGCCCGAGCCGGAGTCTCCATTGGCCAGATCCGTCAACCAGGCGGGGCCATTCGTCGGCGCGAGGATGGCGTCGAGTTGGTGTTCGTCGATGATCTTGTCGATGCCTTCGGCTTGGTTCATGCGCTTCGTCAAAGCCAAGGCGGCGAGGTATTCGGGTTCGTCGAGCGAGCCCTTCGCTTGCGCGCGCAGCAGGCGCTCTTGTCCAAAGTGAACCAGTTCGCGGTCGGCGTTGGCTTCGTTGAAGGCGATGAGGTCGGCGAGAGTTCGCACGGCGACAGAGGCCGGCAAGGAACTGAAGTAGCGGTTCAGGCCGGCCTTGAACTCATACTGCAGCACTTGACTACCGGCATTGCTCACTTCTTCTCCGTCCGGCAGGCCGCCGGCGAGGTCGATCAGTTCGGCCCCTTCGCCGCGTAGTGCGTCGAGGGCGTCTTTCGTGAGGGCGGCAACGTCCGTGCGGCGGTCCACGATGGGCCGATAGACGCCGATGCGCGAGCCGCGCAGGCCGCCGGGGCGGCACGAGCCGGCGAAGTTGGTTTCGCGTTCGGCGAGCGCGTCCAACAGCAGGGCCGCATCGAGTACCGTCCGTGCGATTGGGCCGGCAGTGTCTTGGGTGTGCGAGATCGGGATGATGCCCGACTGCGAAACCAGACCGACGGTGGGCTTGATGCCGACGACTCCGTTGATTGAGGCCGGACACACGATCGACCCATTCGTCTCGGTGCCGACTGCGGCGGCGCAGAGGCTGGGCGCGGCCGCGGCAGCAGAACCGGAACTGGAACCGCAGGTGTTGCGATCGAGGGCGTAAGGGTTGTGCGTCAAGCCGCCGCGTGCGCTCCATCCGCTGGTGGATTCGGTGCTGCGGAAGTTGGCCCATTCGCTGAGATTTGTCTTGCCCAGAATGACTGCGCCAGAGGCGCGCAAACGCTGGGCCACGCCCGAGTCGCGCGGAGCGATGGAACCGGACAGCGCCAAAGATCCGGCGGTCGTCTGCATGCGGTCGCCGGTGTCGATGTTGTCTTTGATCAGGATCGGAATGCCATGCAGCAGGCCGCGCCTGCCGCCCTGGTCGAGCTGCGCGGCAATGGCCAAGGCATCGGGATTGATCTCGATGATTGAGTTGACCTGTTCATCGATCGCGGCGATGCGCTCGAGGTAGAACTCTGTCGCTTGCACGGCCGTCAGCGCGCCGGAGCGCAAATCGGCTAGCGACACTTCGTCAAGATCGGAGACCGCGGCGTTGGCGGCGCCGGCAGCCAGCAGGGCGAGTAGTTCGCGGCGAGTCATTGAAGAACCTAGTCGGGTAAGACTAAGCCAATACCTCTTTTACGACTCGTGCGGGCTCGACGCCTGTGAGGCGGTGATTAAGTCCCTGGTGCTTGAAAGTGAAGCGCTCATGGTCGATCCCAAGCAAGTGCATCAACGTTGCTTGAAAGTCGCGCAGGTGGACTGGGTCGCGGACGATGTTGTAGGAGAATTCGTCGGTCTCACCATGCACCGTGCCGCCCTTGATGCCGCCGCCGGCCATCCACAGGCAGAAGCAGCGCGGATGGTGGTCGCGGCCGTAGTCGGTGGCCGTTAGCTTGCCCTGGCAATAGATTGTTCGGCCAAACTCGCCTCCAAAAATCACTAGTGTGTCTTCGAGCAGGCCCCGCTGTTTGAGGTCTTGCACGAGGCCCCAAGTCGGCTGATCAACCCACTTACACTGGGCCGGTAGAACTTCGGGCAGACTATTGTGGACGTCCCATCCGCGCTGATAGATCTGTACGAACCGCACGTCTCTCTCAACTAGCCGACGAGCCATCAAAGCTGCGTTCGCGAAAGTGCCCGGCTCACGGGCCTGTTCGCCATAGAGCTTGTAGGTATGGTCGGGCTCATTCGAGAGGTCGGTCAGTTCGGGCACAGACGATTGCATCCGAAAGGCCATTTCATACTGCTCGATCCGCGCTAGAGTCTCTGGACTGCCAAGCTTCTCGTGCTGAATTTGATTGAGCTCGCTCAGCCCGTCCAACATCTGCCGGCGAACGTTTGCCGGTACCCCATCTGGGTTATTGACGAAGAGTACCGGGTCGACGCCAGCCCTCAGGGCAACGCCGGCGTGCTCTGAAGACAGGAATCCCGAGCTCCAAAGCTTGGCCGAAATCGCCTGCACTCCGGCCTTCGGATGAGCGCGGTCCACATTCATCACAACGAACGTCGGCAGATCACGGTTTAGGCTGCCCAGGCCGTAGGACATCCATGAACCAATACAGGGCCTCCCGGCGATTTCGCGCCCGGTCTGGACGAATGTAATCGCCGGCTCGTGGTTGATCGCTTCGGTGTGCATGGAGCGAATCAGGGCGATGTCGTCGACCATCTTCGCGGTATAGGGCAGGAGTTCCGACACCTCGATGCCACTCTGCCCGTGCTGGCCGAACTTGAAGACCGAGGGAGCGATCGGGAAGCGCGTCTGACCCGATGTCATCGTGGTCAAGCGTTGTCCCTGGCGAATGGATTCCGGTAGATCTTTGTCGAAATACTCACTCATCTTCGGCTTGTAGTCGAAGGTATCCATCTGCGGCGGCGCGCCCATCATGTGCAGATAGATGACCCGCTTCACCTTGGGCGCGTAGTGTGGCAGGGCGTCTAGGCCGCCAAAGCGATCTTTCGCGGCGAGACCCTCTTCCGCCATTATCGAAGCGAGCGCCGCCGCTCCCAAGCCGGTTGCTCCGCGCCGGAAAAACTGGCGTCTGGTCTCTATACGGATCGCTTCTTCATGCAGGGTCATCGCATTCACCTTACTTGTTCAACGCCTCATCCAAATTCATGAGCTGATTCGCAACCATTGCGAGTGATGCAAGTGACGCTGCTCCTTCTTGAGGCGTCGTTCGCTTCTCGCCGACGCTGAGCGCAGCACGCGCGTCGTCAGGGTGTGAGTCATAGTGCCGCATGAACTCTTGGTACGAGCCGCTCACGATCGCTCGTTCGGACGTAGTCAGCGGACGGGACAGCAGCCGGGCTGACATGTAATCCAAGCGACCGTCCAGCGTGTTGGTATGCTGTTCGCTGGCCGACGCGAGGTGCAGTGCGGCCTCGAAAAACTGTGGGGCGTTCATGGTTACCAGCGCCTGCAGCGGCGTGTTGGTGCGTTCACGCTGAACCGTGCAACTCTCCCGAGTCGGCGCATCGAAGATCAACATGGAAGGCGACGGCGCAGCACGCTTCCAGAATGTGTACAAACTGCGGCGGTAAAGGTCCTCACCGTGGTCTTGAGAGTAGAATCGCGTGTTGCTCGACGGCATTGCGATCGGCTCCCAAACGCCCGCTGGCTGATAAGGTTTCACGCTCCGCCCACCGACCTGGGTCGTTAGTAGTCCGCTTGTCGCGAGCGCGTAATCGCGAACCACTTCCGCATCCAACCGGAAGCGCGGCCCCCGGGACAGAAGTAGGTTCTCGGGGTCCTTTTCGAGCCCGACGGGATCAACCTTCGCAGATTGCCGATAAGCCGCTGACATCAACAACTGCTTGTAGAACCGTTTCACATCCCAGCCGTGATCGCGAAAATCAGCGGCCAGCCAGTCTAAAAGCTCGGGATGAGTGGGCGCTTCACCCTGTGAGCCGAAATCGCCGGCCGTGCGAACCAGCCCGACGCCGAATACTTCCTGCCACATGCGATTGACCGTTACCCGCGCCGTCAACGGATTCGAATCGTCGACCAGCCACTTGGCTAGTCCGAGACGATTGCGCGGTAAATCCGCGTCCATTGGCGGAAGAGCCGAAGGAGTCGCTGCCGCGACCTCTTCGCCCGGTTGGTCATACATGCCGCGAAACAGGACATGCGCCGTAGGCTTCGAGTCGGTGCGCTCGTTCATCACATGCGTCAGTGGGTTAGTCGCCAAGATCACGCTTCTTTCGTTCTGAAGCGCAGCCAAGCGTTCTGCGGCAACGGGATACGATTCGTGCTGCCGCGCGAGGTAGTAAGCTGCTAGCGCTTCGCGGTCAGCGCGCTGGCCACTTGGAATTTTTTTACCCTTTAGCGATTTGAGACGCGCCCAGTGAAACAGCAACTTTGCATCCGCTTCATTGACTTCGCGGCTGAGAACGCGAAAGTCCGCGAGTTGTCCTCCAGGGCCAGCCGGAGAGTTGTCATCGTTCATTCGCCCCCCGATAGTGAGCGGGACGCTCCTCCGAATTTCGCCGGCGAGTTCGCTAATTGCCCGGCCAGTAGACTCGGTCTCCAGTCGAGTGCCGTCGAGGTAGAGGGCCATTCCGGAGCGCAGCCTGCTGCCGTCGTAGCTGGCGATGAGATGGCTCCATTCTCCCGCGGTGGCCCTGGCCGCCGTCTCCGCCGCGCGAATACCGAGATCAAACTCGCGGTCTCCGATCAAACGGAGCACAGCCCTGCCGCCGGACATCTCGAGTGTCCAGCCCCGCTCGTCATAGTTGGCTTCCGGTTCCACCCGCTCCGTCTGCGCAGCCACGATGAATCTCCCGGTCTTGCCGCGGATCCATGCCGAAATAGTGAACGGTTGTTCTGACCCAACGCCATCGAAGTTTGGTACTTCGAGCACGGTATCTTCGGGCAGCTCGACCGCCGCGCCGCCGCTTGGCCCTTCAGTGTGGGTAGCGCCGTCTGGCAACGTCGCAACGTCCTCCAGGGATAGAACCTCAGAGCTGTCAAAGTGCTCGAAATCGATGCCGCTTCGCGCTTTGGCCGAGCGCAGCTTCTTGGAGCCTGCCGATCCCTTCGACTGCAAGCTCCGTAGTTCTCGACGAGTAGCGGCTATCGAAGTAGTGAGGTCATCCCAACGCTGTCTTTCTTCTTCTTCGAGAACGACCATCACTGGTGGCGTGTCATAAACATTGCCATCCATCACCGGCTGGGATGTGTTGCGGAAGAACGCTCCGAGCGCGTAGAAATCTTTCTGTTTGATCGGGTCGAACTTGTGGTCATGGCACGTCGCACAACCAACGGTTAGCGCCAGCCAAACAGTAGCGAGCGTCTCGGCGCGGTCTTTGGCGTAGATTTCTTCGACCTCTTTCTCGATCACGCCGCCTTCATTCGTCGTGATGTTGCAGCGCTGAAACCCGGTCGCCACGAGCTGGGCCTGGGTGGGCGTCGGCAGCATGTCGCCGGCAAGCTGTTCGATTGTGAACTGGTCGAACGGCATGTTGCCGTTGAATGCTCCAATGACCCAATCTCGATAGGGCCACATCTCACGGTAGTTGTCGATGTGCAGGCCGTGCGTATCGGCATAACGAGCCGCGTCCAGCCAATACTTTGCACGGTGCTCGCCGTACGCGTCACTTTCGAGCAGACGATCGATTAGGTCTTCGTAGGCGCTGGGTGAGCTGTCATCGACGAATCGCTCAACCGACTCCGGCGTCGGCGGCAGACCGGTAATGTCTAGCGTCGCGCGGCGGGCTAAAACGCGCCGATCTGCCTCGGCCGCGGGCTGCAGTCCAGCGGCTTCGAGTCGAGCCAGGACAAAGCTGTCGATCGGGTTGCGGATCCATGCTTTCTCCGCAACGGTCGGCGGTGTCGGCAACGTGACTTCACGAAATGCCCAATGACTCGACCAAACGGCGCCCTCGTCGATCCAGCGTTTGAGTAAATCAATCTGTTCTGGAGTCAGCTCCTTGTGCGCGCTCGCAGGCGGCATTCTCAGCGCGGTCTGTTGGTGGGTGATCCGTTGATAGATCAGACTGCTTGCGGCGTCGCCCGGCACAACCGGAGTGCCGTTCGGCCGTTCGCTCTGTGCCCCTTGCTGGGTGTCGAGCCGTAACCCTGCGAGGCGTGTGTCGGAATCGGGTCCGTGACACGCGTAACAGCTGTTGGAGAGGATCGGCCGAACGTCGCGCTGATAATCGACGTTTGCGCCCTGAAGACCAACTGTGGCGAGGAGAACGATGAGAATCCTTAGCAACGGCATAGCGCTGATTCTAACCTGGATACACTTCACGGCGCTGCAATAATGTGCATCCACTGTCGAGCGAGCGAGATCGCAGGACCCTGCTTGTGTACGGCAGGCTTGTCCGGGTTATCCCGCTTGCCGCACGGATGAGCCGTCGTAAGCGGAGAATAGACGCTACTCGGTCAGCGCAAAGACGTAAAGGGCATGGCCAGCAGCAACAGCAACGTGTTGTTTGCCGTCAACCGAGTAGCTCATCGGGTTGGAGTACATCCGTCCGCCGGTTCTGAAGTTCCAGAGTGGTGTGCCGTCGGAGCTATTGAGAGCGAAGATGTCACCTTCTGCTGAACTGCCGAAGACGAGCCCCCCTGCGGTTGAGAGCAGGCCAGCAAACGTTCGTCCCTGCAGCGGAAAGGCCCACCTAAGCTGACCAGTCTCTGGCTCGAAGGCGCGCACTTCCGCGAACGCCTCTTCGCCCGGTATGTCGTGGAAACCTCCGGCGGCGTATCGGCTGCCGGCTTCGTAGACCGCCTCTCCCTTGAGGAAGACGTGGCCGCCCTCCGTGACGCTTACGTAGAAGAGATGATCTGTGGGGCTATAGCTCGGGCTATACCAGTTGGTGGCGCCAAATACAGAGGGATAGACCTCGGTTCCCTCAACGGTCGGCGCCGTGTTCGGAAGGCGAATAGGGCGACCGCTGTCGTCAAGCGCCTCGGCCCAGGTCTGCTTGGCGTAGGCCTTGCCGACGAGAAACTCGCCAGTCTCGCGGTCGAGCACGTAATAGAAGGCGTTGCGGTTGGCAAAAATGACGAGCTTGTGGTCACGACCGTAGACCTTCCCATCTATCAGAACTGGTACTTCCGTGGCGTCCCAGTCGTGAATGTCATGTGGCGTGAATTGAAAATACCACTTCAATTTTCCCGTATCGGCATCGAGCGCTATGAGCGAGTCGGAGTAGAGGTTATCGCCTTCACGAACGTCGCCGTTCCAGTCTGGGCCAGGGTTGCCGGTGCCCCAGTAGATGACGTTAAGCTCAGGATCGTAGGAGCCGGTAACCCAGGTGGTGGCTGAGCCGTGCTTCCAGCTATCACCAGCCCAAGTCTCGTGGCCAGGTTCACCCGGACCCGGAACGGTCCAGAAGCGCCAAAGACGTTCGCCCGTTGCGGCATCGTAGGCGTCGAGAAATCCGCGGACGCCGAATTCGCCGCCTGCCATGCCGACGACGACCTTACCGTCGAGTGCGAGCGGCGCGACGGTTATAGACTGGCCAATTTTGTAGTCGGCAACCTGGACGTTCCAGCGGACAAGGCCGCTTTTTGCGTCCAGCGCAATGAGTCGCGCGTCGAGAGTGCCAAGGAAGACAGTTTCGCCGAGCACGGCCACGCCACGATTGACCTCTCCGCAGCAGACGGGCACGTCGCCGGCCATGCGGTGCCGGTAGCTCCAAAGAACTCGACCCGTGCGGGCGTCGAGTGCGCTGACATCACTAGGCGGCTCCGAGATAAACATGACCCCGTCGACGACGATCGGAGTGGTTTCGAACTTGTGAAGCGTCTCAATCTGGTGGGTCCAGATAGGCTTCAAGCGACTGACGGATTCTCGGTTGATTTGGTCCAGGGAACTGTGACGGTGTGACGAGTAGTTGCCGGAGTAGGTGAGCCAGTTCTGAGGCTCCTGCTCGGCATTGAGAATGCGCTCGTAAGTGACTTGGCCGGGCAGGGCCGTAGCCGCCATGAGGATCAACAAGAGAGTTCTCACTGCTTTGTCTCCGACTCGCGCTGTGTCGCCAAGAAAGCAACCAGGTCGTCCACTTCACTCGCGGACAGTCGTTCGCCGTAGGATGGCATCGTCGAGCGACCCGTAGTCTTCTCCAGGCTACGCAGATCCGCTTTGACTAGAGAATGGAGGTTCTGCGAGTAGTCACGAACTTGGATGGTGAAGGGGTCCTCGTTCAGGCGCAGGCCCTGCACGGCTGTCCCATCGTTGAGCACCGCGTTTACGATGAGAAACCCCGGAGGCAGTTTCGCCGCAGGGTCGACTATTGACTCCCGCAGACTGCTGGCTCCACGGAGCAGTCCGATGCCAGTTAGATCGGGCCCCTGTCGGCCACCGGAGCCGTCGAGCCAATGGCACGAGGCACAGTTGCCTTTACCAAAGTAGATATCGCGACCGACCGCCGGGTTCCCCGCAAGCGGAACGGATTCGATCGTCGCTAGGGTTTCGACGTAGGACACGATCTCCCAAATCTGCCGGCTGTGCAGCTGTCGGGCTCGCGGCATCTCCGTCCCGGGAATACCGTCGGAAATGGTCCCGAACAGGGCGTCAGCGTCAAGACGTCGACGCAACTCGGGACTTGCGAGATTGGGGCCTAGTCCGCCTTGGCCTTGGGGTCCGTGACAAGCGCCGCAGTGGAGACCGAATAGACGCTCGCCCTGCTGGAGGACGTCTGCCGTGACCTCCGGTCTGGTCTGGGGCTGTGCGAACAAGGCCGCGGTTGTGGCGAAGAAGAGAGCGACAACTACGAACGACCGACGACAGATGCGCGCTGCTAGGGCTTGGGAATTCAGGCGACAACGCTCCGAGGGCCGACATAACGAGTCAGGCAGGTCGAAAAAATGCTCATCATATTTGGCCAACAGCCGAATCTCGTCCCGGCATCTTATCACGCAATAGCGTGGGAGGACTGCGGAACAGTTCCCGGCGACGGCGGTACAATCAGCCCATTGCGGTGCGAATGAATTTCTGGAGTCGGATGATCGGCGGTTTGGTTATGGCGGCTGCGCTTGCTGGCGCGGCGCCGGACACGGTCGATTTCGATCGAGATGTGCGGCCGATTCTTTCGGAGCGCTGTTTTACTTGTCATGGGCCGGATGAGGGGACGCGTCTGACGGCGTTGCGCTTCGACACGGAACAGGGAGCGTTCGGCGCGTTGTCGAGCGGCGGCTTTGCGATCGTCAAAGGCAGCGCGGAACAGAGCAAGCTGATTGAGCGCATCACGTCTACGGATCCGGTGTCCCGCATGCCCCCGGCTTACAAGGGAATGGCCAAGCTGCCTGAGGCTGAGATTGCGGTGTTACGGCGATGGATTGACGAGGGCGCCCGGTGGTCGAAGCACTGGTCGTTCGAGGCGCCGCGCAGGCCGGAAGCGCCTGAGGTCGCAAATGCTGCGTGGGCTAAGCATCCGATTGACCGGCTGATCTACACGCGGCTTCAAAAAGAGGGACTGGAGCCAGCGTCGCAGGCCTCACGCGCGGCGCTGATCCGGCGCGTGACCTTGGACTTGACCGGCTTGCCGCCGACGCCGGACGAGGTGCTGGCCTTCGAGCAAGACACATCGCCGGACGCCTACGAGAAGGTCGTGGACCGGTTGCTTGCTTCTGCGCGTTTCGGTGAACGGATGGCCGTCGATTGGCTGGACGCGGCGCGCTATGCGGATACGAACGGTTACCAGAGCGACGGTACGCGGTCGATGTGGCGGTGGCGCGATTGGGTTGTCGCGGCTTTCAACCGCAACATGCCGTTCGACGAGTTCACGATTGAGCAGCTTGCGGGCGACTTGATGCCGAACGCGACGCTGGACCAGAAAATCGCTACGGCCTTTAATCGCAATCACCGCACGAGCGCGGAGGGCGGAATTGTCGAAGAGGAGTTCTTGGCGGAGTATGCGGCGGATCGCGCGTCGACCACATCGACGGTTTGGCTGGGGCTGACGATGGGTTGCGCGCGCTGCCACGATCACAAGTACGATCCGCTGAAGCAGAAGGAGTTCTACGAGCTGCTTGCGTTCTTCAATAACTTGCCGGAGCGGGGGCTTGTTTATAACTTTGGAAACGATAAACCGACGATCAAAGCGCCGACGGTGGAGCAGGAGCGCAAGCTCGAGGAACTGGATGGCGCCGTGAAACGGGCGGAGCAAAAGTTAGCCAAGCTTGAGCCGGAGATTGCCAACGGCGTTCGCGAGTGGGCTGGGAAGCTGGCGCAGTCGGGCGGCGAAGATTGGTCGATTGAGGAAGGGCTCACGGCGACTTACGATTTCGAACGCAGTAAAGCGCCGTACGCGCCTTGGGGTAAGCCGCCTGAAGGCTTGAAGCGGGGGCCGGACCGGTTGCGGATTGTGGCGGACGGCAAGCGCGGCTCGGCGGCGAAGCTCGGGGGCGACGAGACGACGGATTTGGGCGATGTTGCTGGGTTCGACTACGACGAGCCATTCAGTTTTTCGTTCTGGTTGCGTCCGGAGTCGAAGGACGGGGCAATCCTGACGCGCATGCATGAAGCAGGCGAGGAGCAGGGCTACGGGTTCTATCTGAGGGATTCGAAGCTGCGTTTTGAGTTCACGATGCGGCAAACGGATCACAGTATGCGGATCGTCTCGAAGGCGCCGTTGGAGATGGGACAGTGGCAGCACATCACTCTGACCTACGCGGGCGAGTTGCCCGCGTCCGCTGGAACGCGGCTGTATGTGGATGGGAAACCGTTTCCCTTTGAGGTGGAGTGGGATGACCTCAAATGGCCAGTCAGATATCGCTCTCCGTTGAAGTTGGGGACGGGCGGCGGCAAGCCGTCGATTGAGGGCTTGGTGGATGAGCTGCGGATTTATCGGCGCGTGCTGTCTCCGCTGGAAGTACAGGTCGCGGCGCTCGATCGGTCGCTGTCGGAGATTGCCGCGAGGCCGGAGCGATCGGAGGCGGAACAGGAGAAACTGCGTCTCGCGTATTTAGATCGCAGAGCGCCGAAGCAAGTTGAACAAGCGCGCGCGGCGTTGAAGTTGGCGCGCGACAAGCGAGAGTATTTTTACGATTCGGTGCCGACGGTGATGGTGTTTGAGGAACGCGAGGATGTTCGTCCAACGTACTTGTTGAAGCGCGGCGCTTATGATGCGCCGGGCGAGCAAGTGCAGCCGGGCGTGCCGAGCGTTTTGCCGCCGTTGCCGGTTGAGGGGCGGGCGTCGCGTTTAGACCTAGCGCGCTGGATTGTGAGCCGCGACAATCCGTTGACGGCGCGAGTGACGGTAAACCGCTACTGGCAACAGCTTTTTGGCGTGGGCTTGGTGAAGACGGTCGACGACTTTGGGTCGCAGGGCGAGCGCCCTGTTCAGCCGGAGTTGCTGGATTGGCTTGCGGTGGAGTTTATGGACAGCGGCTGGGACGTCAAGGGCATCTTCAAGACGATGGTGATGAGCCAGGGCTATCAGCAGGACTTTCAGGGTTCGCCGGAGTTGATTCAGCGTGACCCGGAGAATCGGCTCATCGCTCGGCGGCCGCGATTCCGTTTACCGGCGGAGATGATTCGTGATCAGGCGCTGGCGGCTTCGGGCTTACTGGATACGACGATGGGCGGCCCTCCTGTGAAACCCTATCAGCCGCTAGGACTGTGGGAGGAGCTGTCGGGCACAAAGTATGAGCAGAGCTCGGGCCAGGGGCTCTACCGACGCAGCCTCTACACCTATTGGAAACGCACTGTGGCGCCGCCGTCGATGGCGACGTTCGATGCGAGCGATCGGGAGAGTTGCACGGTGAGTCGGTCGCGAACGAATACGCCGCTGCAGGCGCTGACGCTGATGAATGACGTGACTTACGTTGAGGCGGCGCGCAAGCTTGCGGAGCGGATGATGCTCGAAGGCGGAGCCGGGCCTGCGGCGCGGATCGACTATGGATTCCAGCGGGTGCTTGCGCGGCATCCGCGGGCTGCGGAGGCGGAGACGTTGCGGGCGGCGCTGGCGGGTTTTGTTCAGGACTACCAAAGCAACCGCGAGGCGGCTAAGGCCTTGCTCCAGGTCGGCGAGTCGCGGCGGGCCGAGAAGCTCGATCCGCGGGAGTTGGCGGCCTATGCGGCGGTGGCGAGTCTGATTCTGAATTTGGACGAAACGGTGACCAAGCAGTGAGCAGCTTGACGGATATCGAGCGGTTGGCGACCACCCGGCGGCAGTTTTTTGGCCGGGCGGCGACGGGCATTGGCGCGGCTGCGTTGGGTGCGCTGTTGGGTAAAGATCTGCAGGCGGCGGGAACCGAACCGCTTGGTCTTGCTGGTTTGCCGCATCATCCGCCGACGGCGAAGCGAGTGATCTATTTGTTCATGTCTGGCGGCCCGTCGCAGATGGAGACGTTCGACCACAAGCCGGCGCTGACGGGTTACAGGGGACAGGACCTGCCGGAGTCGATTCGCAAGGGCCAGCGGCTGACGGGCATGACCTCGACGCAGCTGCGGTTTCCTGTGGTGGAGTCGCAGTTCGCCTTCGCACAGCATGGTCAATCGGGAGCGTGGGTGAGCGAGCTGTTGCCGCATACGGCGAAGATCGTGGACGAGCTGTGCATCATCAAATCGATGCAAACCGATGCGATCAACCATGATCCGGCTGTGACGTTCTTCCAGACCGGTTCGCAGATTGCGGGCCGGCCGAGCATGGGCGCTTGGGCGACGTATGGATTAGGCAGCGAGTGCGAGGATCTGCCCGGATTCGTGGTGCTCGTCACACGAGGAACGGGCGGGCAGCCGCTCTATGACCGGCTCTGGGGCAGCGGATTTTTGCCGACACGTTATCAAGGAGTCAAGTTCCGGTCGGTCGGCGATCCGGTGCTGTATCTATCGAACCCGCCGGGAATTGACCATCAACAACGTCGGCGTTATCTCGACGCGCTGAACGCGATCAATCGCATGGCTCTCGATGAGTCCGGTGAGCCAGAGATTGCGACGCGGATCGCGCAGTACGAGATGGCCTACAGGATGCAGACATCGGTTCCCGATCTGACCGATCTCAGCGCTGAACCCGAAGAGACCTTTCGGCTCTATGGCGAAGATGCGCGAACGCCTGGAACGTTTGCGGCCAACTGCCTGCTGGCGCGGCGTTTGGCGGAGCGGGACGTACGGTTTATCCAGCTTTACCATCGCGGCTGGGATCAACATAACAACCTGCCCAGCGGCATCACGAAGCAGTGCAAGGCGACCGATCAGGCCAGCGCGGCGCTCGTCATGGATCTAAAAAGACGCGGCTTGCTCGACGACACCCTGGTGATTTGGGGCGGCGAGTTTGGCCGTACGGTTTATTGCCAGGGCCGCCTGACAGACGACGACTACGGGCGCGATCACCATCCACGCTGCTTCCCGGTGTGGATGGCCGGAGGCGGCGTGAAACCGGGCATGCAGCTGGGCGAGACGGATGACTATTCGTACAACGTCGTGGCCGACCCAGTCCACGTTCACGATCTGCAGGCGACGATCCTGCATACGCTTGGCGTGGACCACACGAAGCTGACTTATAGGTTTCAGGGCCGTGCGTTCCGCTTGACTGATGTGCATGGGAACGTCGTGAAGTCGGCGCTGAAGGCTTAGGGGTCGACGTGTCCGCGAGGTTGGCCGCTGGAGGCCTGGGATGGGCGTGGAGACGCCGCCGACGTCCGCGAGAAGGCCGCCCATGTCCGCTCATGTCCGTCCTGGTCCGCCCAGGAGTCCAAGTAAGTTGTTGATAATACAGCGTTATTGTTAGCGCTGGCCTAGATTTTGCGGACATTCGGAGATTCGCGACCATTTCAAAAGGCGACGGCCCGCTCAAGGAGCGGG
>JAQCLD010000103.1 GCA_027592785.1 Acidobacteriota bacterium | reverse complement strand
TTTCGACCGCAAAACCGCACGTCGCAAGTTCGGCTATAAACAACCAAGTATCACGCGGTCAAAGAAGTAGGACCCGTCGCGCCGGGCCAGATTGTGTCGATCTTCGGCTCGGGCATCTCTCCCGAGGAACTGTCGATCGCCGCGCTAGACGAGGATGGTCTCATCCCCGAGGATCTAAGCGGCGTGATGGTTCTCGCGGACGGCTATCTGGTGCGTTTGATGGCCGCCGGCCGCGGCCAGATCAATGGTGTGATGCCAGCGAACCTGAAGGGCCACTACGCAGACATGGTTGTGATCAACAATGGCAAGTCTTCAGCGTCGTTCCCGGTTGAGCTGAAGAAGGTTGTCCCGCGCATCTTCACAGCCTTCGGAACCGGCACGGGTCAGGCCGCCGCGGTCAACCCGCAGGGCGTGCTCAACGGCGGTACTTCCCCGGCAAGCGTCGACGGATACCTGAGCTTATGGGTGACCGGCATCGCCGACGCCTCGGCGCCTGACTTCGACCCGGCAGCCGTCGCGACGGACGCCGTTCCACTGTCGTTCCCGATTCAGGTGTGCATTGGCGGCGTCGAACAGACCGTCGTCTACGCGGGAACTGCGCCGGGCATGCTCGAAGCGGTCACCCAGATCAACATTCAAATCGTTCTGGGCACGCCCTCAGGGCCGCAGCCCGTGCTCATTGTCGTCGGCGCCGAAGAGAGTCCTGAAACGACCACGGTCACCGTCGAATAACAAGTTCCTCCATCCCAATCGAATAAGGGGGCCGCTGGCGTGGCCCCCTTTCCTTTTCAGTCGACGATGGCTTGGTAAATCAACGCGCGTAGTTTGCCGTGGTCGTCGAGGCCGCCGGCGGGCAGTAGTTGCGTGAAGTAGACGACGACCATGTCTTCTGCCGGGTCAACCCAGTAAGTAGAGTGGTAGGCGCCGCCCCAGCCGTACTCGCCGACCGAGCCGTGCAGCCCTCTCTCGCCGAGGTCTTTGACCACCGAGAAGCCCAGGCCAAAACCTTGGCCTGGCCGGAACTCTAACCCTTGCAGGTGATCGGTTGTCATCAGTTCCACCGTCTTGGGACTGAGGAGCCGCGTGCCGTCGAGTTCGCCGCCGTTGAGCATCATTTGCAGAAAGCGGGCATAGTCGGTCGCGGTGGAGAGCAGTCCGGCGCCGCCTGAAAAACTCTTGCGCGGGCCATCGACGTAAGCCCCTTGGCTTTGCATCGTGCCTTCGGTTGGGGCGCGTGCGATCTTGCCATTTTTCGCCGAGTAGACCGTTGCCAGGCGGTTGCGTTTGTCGTTGGGCAGATAGAAGTGCGTGTCTTGCATCTTGAGCGGCTCGAAGATGCGCGTGCGCAAGAAAACGTCGAGCGGTTGGCCGCTAGCCGCTTCAACGACTGCGCCGAGAATGTCTGTGTTGTAGCCGTAGATGTACTTCTCGCCCGGCTGCGCGTCGAAGGGCAACGCGGCCAGACGGGCGATTGTTTTGCGGATTGGCTCATCGCGATGGGCGAAGTACCAGTCTTGGATGCCCGCGGCCTTCCACTTGTCCGCTGCCGGGCCGTGTCCGTAGCTAGACCCAGAGGTATGCGTGAGCAGCTGGCGGATAGTGATCGGCCTGACCGCGTCGACAATATCGTAGCCCCCGCCCTGCTTGGCAACGGCAACCTTGGTGTTTTCGAACTCGGGTAAGTAGCGGCCGGCAGGATCGGAGATCAGCAGTTTGCCCTCTTCTTGCAGCATCAGAATAGCGGTGCTGACGAGCGCCTTGGTCTGCGACGCGATGCGGAAGATGGCGTCGTCGGCCATTGGCGATTTCGCTTCAACATCGCGCTGTCCGAAGGCGCGGAAGTAAGCTACTTGGCCATGTCGCGCGACAAGCACGACGGAGCCCGAGAGCTGACCGTTGTCGACGTACTGTTGCATCGTTTGGGTCAGTCGATCGAGGCGCTCGCCCGAGAGGCCGACGGCCTCCGGTACGGCAACGGGCAGTTTCTCGGCCGCGAAGATCGGCGCGGCGTAAAGTGCGAGCGTCAGCAGCAGAGCGACGGGTTGAAAGCGGCGTGAAGTCATGAATTCCTCGTGGGTATCGGTGTCGATGCAGTATAGCGATCTGCCATACCAGCGGACAAAGGGTCACGACGGGCTGGGACGTAGTTTGGCGTTGCGAAGGGTAGTTGGGCGCCGGATTGGCGAGGTTGGTTAATTGAAGGCCAACGCCCAAAGGGCCCCTCAGATGAGGAGCCCTTTGGGACGAAGGTTGGATTCCCTTCCAAGCGGGGAATCGGAGATGTCTTGGGGTCGACCCTAGTGTCTGTATCCTCTTACGCTGCGGCTCTTCTGGCTTCGACCGCGCGCCCGTGACACTGCTCCCGGTGCACCGGAGCCCCTGGTCGTGTCTCGACTAGCCAGGGACCTTCTGCATTTATGTATACCACCCCGTGTCAAGTGCGGCGGCGCTAAGACCCGCCGCTTACGCGGCTGGGCTCGGGTCGCTGAGGGATTGAGAAGGGTAGGTACAGCCGCCCTGGCGGGCGGTAGCGCAGCCTTACGGCCGCGCCTCTGCTGCGCGGGTTGCGGCGGATTGAGAGAGATGAGAGAGCGGTGCAGGAGGGCGGGTACAGCCAAGCGTGGCTGTCCCCTGGGGTGCGAGAGAGCCGCCCTGGCGGGCGGTAGCGCAGCCTTACGGCCGCGCCTCTGCTGCGCGGGTTGCGGCGGATTGAGAGAGATGAAAGGAGCGGTGCAGGCGTGGCTGTCCCCAGAGTTCACCAGAGTTCAGAGTTGTTTAGTAAATGGCTGTTGGTGCGACTGTCGAGCCGGTCGCGCCTTGGATTTTCAATGGTTGTAGCACCAGGGCAAACTCGTACACCTCTCGTGCGGCAAGCTCTTCGAGATTCATGCGCTCAAGCAGATGGATCCCGTTGATGGCGAGCATGATTTGATGGATCGGCAGCGAGATGGCCGGGTCGGGGTTCGGTTGAATCTCCACCGGCTGGTTGTCCGAGCCCACGATCATGGGGTCCTGGGTCACTAGCCATTGCGCGGCGGCGACGCCGATGCCTGGAGCGTTGCCCAGAAAGCGTTGCACGTCGCGAGTCCACAGTCGTCCCCAGCCGGTATTGATGATCACGGCGTCGCCGGGTTCGAGCGTTAGGTTCGCGCGAGCTAGGGCCTGTTGCAGGTCGTCGGTGGTGATCTCGTAGTCGTCTGCGAGAATTTCCACGCCCTTGAGCTTGGCGATATCGAGCAGGACGGCGCGGGTCATCAGCATGCCGACTTTCTCGACTCCGAGGCGGTTGAATCCTGTTCTGGTCAGCGACTCATCCACCTGGATGCAGTTGTATAAAGTGTTGCCGATGGTCTGGTGCGCGAAACCGTCGAACTGCGTGCCGACCTGACCGAGTTCCGTCACAACGAGCTCCTCGTTGGAGCCTCGGTGGTTGTCCCCGGGATTCATGAACGTAGGCTTGACGTAGAGGTCGAAATGACGAGGGCCCAAGGGCATCCCGGCGTGTAAGACGTGGCCGAGCTCGACAACTTGGCCTTGCCGAATCACCCGTGTGGCGCGCAACACGCTCTCCGGGCCCATGTGATTTGCAGAGCCGCGTTCGTCGCCCGCACCCCACTTGGAGGGACAGCGTTCCGCTTCAGACGGAGGGCTCCAGGTTTGTGCGTTCGCCGCCGAAAGGGAGGCAACGAGCGTCAGCAATAAGATCGTGGTTATCCGGTTCATGTCGGAACCTATCCTACACCGGGGAGCGCCGACAGGGGATGGCGGGCGGCGGCATACATCCCTACAGGACCGCAGAGACCGAGACTCACAACGGCCATGATGAGACCCAGCCGGCATCGGCTCACGCGGACTTCTGGCGTGGCTGGTGGGCTGACCACCAAACGCAACCGACTCCCTGACGGTCGCGGCTCTGTCGTGCGGGTAGATGCGCCAACTGGGATCACAGGGAGCTCAAGGGTTCACGAAATATTGCTTAGTGGGCGATGTATTGAGACCACCAAACGCAACCGACTCCCTGACGGTCGCGGCTCTGTCGTGCGGGTATTTGCGCTAACTGGGATCGCAGGGAGGTTAAGGGTTCACGAAGTATTTCTTAACGGGCGATGTATTGAGCCAGTACAGGAGGAAGAGGGCCAGAGGCGCTTCCACGGCAATCATGATGCGCTCAGCTGGAGTGGCGGACGTCCAAAACGCCAGGTTCAACAACGCGAGAAGCGAACTCAGTAGAACCATCCATCGGGCCCAATTTCTTCCTTGCCAGTAGAACCAGAGGGCGACGTAGCTGACGAGAATCAAGAGTGAGACTCCTGCGATGCTAAGCGCTAGCAGGACCGGATGAACCGACCAGTCAATGATGACGAATCCAAAGGGATTAAGGAGCGCCATGAGCCATGTCGTTTCCTTTAGGCCCGATGGTCTCGGGAACTGCATTGCACCATTCTAAGATGCCGGGACCAGAGCCTTGCGGCTCTGGCGCTGTTGGGTGTGATGCCGACGCGAAGATGCGGAGGACCGACTCCCTCACGGTCGCGGCTCGGTTGCGCGGGTGCTTGCCCGGCTTACGCGAACATGCGGAAGAGCTTGGTTAGTGGGTCGAAGAAGCGGTCGACGACGCGTTCTTTCAGTGGGATGATCGCGTTGTCGGTGATGGTGATGTGCTCGGGGCAGACGTCGGTGCAGCACTTGGTGATGTTGCAGTAGCCGATGCCGTGTTCTTCTTTGAGATCGGCAAGGCGATCTTCGGTGTCGAGCGGGTTCATCTCGAGACTGGCGGTGTAGACGAAGAAGCGCGGCCCGATGAATTCGTCGTGCAGATGGTGTTCGCGCAGGACGTGACAGACGTCCTGACAGAGGAAACACTCGATGCACTTGCGGAATTCTTGGACGCGCTCGACGTCTTCTTGCTGCATGCGCCAACTGCCGTCCGGAGCGTCGGGCTTACGCGGCTTGAAGGGCTTGATCTTCTGTTTGATCTTGTAATTCCAGGAGACGTCGGTGACCAGGTCTTTCATCAACGGGAACGAGCGCATGGGCTCGATGGTGACCGGCTCGGAGACGTCGATCTGGTCCATGCGGGTCATGCACATCAGACGCGGCTTGCCGTTGATCTCGGCGGAACACGAACCGCACTTGCCCGCTTTGCAATTCCAGCGGCAGGCCAAGTCGGGCTGCTGCTCGGCCTGAATCTTATGGACGACGTCGAGGACGACCATGCCTTCCTGAAACTCGACCGGATACTCCTGAAGCTCGCCGGACTGGTGGCTGTCGCCGCGCCAGATTTGAAACTTTGCTGAGGGCATTGTGTTTCCTTGTCTCCGGTTACTTCTGCTGCCAGTCGATGATTTCTTGCAGATCTTCGCGCATGGGGACGGTCGGAATCGCCACGACTTTGACGCTGCCGTCGTCGGCCTCGACGGTTTGGTGGTTGATTTTGGCGAAGACCGGTTCTTTCTCGAGATAGTCGGCTCGGGCGTGGGCGCCGCGGCTTTCTTTGCGTTCGAGCGCTGACTTGGCGCAGGCCTCAGCGACGGTCATCATGTTGGGCAAATCAAGGCAGGTGTGCCAACCGGGGTTGTATTCGCGGTTGCCGTTGGGCGCTGAGTTCTCGGCGCGTACACGGAGTTTGGCGAGTTCTTCGATGGCCTCTTGCAGTTCGCTCTCAACGCGGACGATGCCGACTTTCTCTTGCATGAGCTTCTGCAATTCGTGATGGATGGTGAAGGGGTTCTCGCCGCCCACTCTCTCGAAGGGAGCGACGGCGCGCTGGCCGGACGCCTTGGCCTCTTGCGCATCGAAGCGAACGTCACCGTTCTCTTTGGCGAACTTGACGGCGTATTCACCAGCGCGTTTGCCGAAGACGATGAGGTCCGACAGCGAGTTGCCGCCAAGGCGGTTGGCGCCGTGTAGACCGGCAGCGCATTCGCCGGCAGCGAACAGGCCGGGTACATCGGTCATTTGCGAATCCGCGTCGACACGGATGCCGCCCATGACGTAGTGCGTGGTCGGGCCGACTTCCATCGGCTCCTTGGTGATGTCGAGGCCGGCGAGCTGCATGAACTGGTGGTACATACTGGGCAGCTTCTTCTTGATGTGCGCCTCGGAGTCGTTGATCTTCTCTTTGATCCAGGCGATGTCGAGGAAGACCCCGCCGTGCGGGCTCCCCCGCCCTGCTTTGACTTCGCGCACGATGCAACGGGCGACGTGGTCACGCGTCAATAGTTCAGGTGGACGGCGAGCTTCCTTGTCTCCGATGACGTAGCGCCAGCCTTCTTCTGGGGTGTCGGCGGTCTGGTTCTTATACAGCGGCGGGATGTCGTCGAACATGAAGCGACGGCCTTCGCTGTTCTTGAGGATTCCGCCTTCGCCGCGGACGCCTTCGGTGACGAGGATGCCGGCGACGCTGAGCGGCCAGACCATTCCGGTGGGATGGAACTGCACGAACTCCATGTCGATGAGCGAGGCGCCGATGCGGAATGCCAGGGCTTGGCCGTCACCGGTGTACTCCCAGCTGTTGGAAGTGACGGCGAAGGAGCGTCCGATGCCGCCGGTGGCCAGGACGACGGCTTTGGCGTTGAAGGCCTTGAAGCGCCCGAGTTCGCGGTCGTAGCTGAAGGCCCCGGAGACGCGGCCATCGGTCTTGAAAAGATCGACGACGGTCTGCTCCATGTGGACTTCGATGCCTTGATGGACGGCGTAGTCCTGGAGCGTGCGGATAAGTTCGAGGCCGGTGCGGTCGCCGACGTGAGCGAGACGTGGATAGCGATGGCCGCCGAAGTTGCGTTGCAGGATGCGTCCGTCTGGAGTGCGGTCAAAAACGGCGCCCCAGCCTTCGAGCTCGTGGACGCGCTCGGCAGCTTCTTTGGCATGCAGCTCGGCCATACGCCAGTTGTTGAGGTACTGGCCGCCGCGCATCGTGTCGGCGAAGTGGACTTTCCAGTTGTCGCGGTCGTCGACGTTGCCCATGGAGGCGGCCATGCCGCCCTCGGCCATGACGGTGTGCGCCTTGCCCAGCAGCGATTTGCAAACGAGACCGACTTTGACGCCCGACTGTGCCGCTTCGATGGCCGCACGAAGTCCCGCTCCGCCGGCGCCGATTACGAGCACGTCGTAATCAAATGATTCGTAGTCCGACACTAGAAGAGCCTCCAATCGGTCCAGATGCCCATCGAGCACATGCGGACATACAAGTCAGTGAAGCCGACCCAAAACAGACTCATCCAGGCGAATTTCATGTGGCGGCAGTTGAGGCTGCTCACGCAGTCATAGGCCGTGCGTTGCACCGAGCGTCCGGCCAGGCTGTCGCGGGCGCCGCCGATAAGGTGGCGGAAGGAGTGGCAACCCAGCGTGTAGGAACCGAGGAAGACGACGTTCAAGGTGAGCACGATGGTGCCGACGCCCATGCCGAATTGGGTGGCGCCGCTAGCATCCGTGAACCACATGGCTTTCCAAGCGTCATGCGCGAGCAAGAGGATGAAGGCCAACGCCAGGTAGAGGAAGTAGCGGTGGACGTTTTGGAAGATCAACGGGAAGGTCTTCTCGCCGCGATAGGCGTTGCGAGGTTCGCCCACCGAACAGGACGGCGGATCGGCCCAGAACGCCTTGTAGTAAGCGCCGCGGTAGTAGTAGCAAGTGAAGCGGAAGCCGCCGGGCGCCCAAAGGATCAGCAGGGCTGGAGAAAACGGCAAGATCGCCGGCCACCAGGAGGGCTGCGGGCCGAACCAGCTATGCGGCGAGCCACCGAAGATCTCAGGCGAGTAAAACGGAGACAGATAGGGGCCAGACGTGTAGTGATCGCCCTGGAAGGCAGCCCAGGTCGAATAGACGATAAACGCGGAGAATCCCAGGAAGACGACCAGCGGCTGCAGCCACCACGCATCGCGCCGGGAAGTATTGCCAAACCCCGCCTTGGTTAGCGGTACATCGAACGAACCCATCTGCCCTCCTCAAACTGCGGCCAAGCAATCGAGCTTACTGATTGCACGAAACTTCTGGCAACTTAGAACGCCTGACGGCGTTTTACGCAAAGGCGCCCTGTTTGCCTTGATCGACAATATATTCCGAAACCCGTACGGTATTGGCCATCATCGTCAGAGTCGGATTCTGACAAGCGGAAGTTGGCCAAGCCGCGCCATCGACGACAAAGAGGTTCGGAGCCTCCCAGGCCTGGCAATATTTATTCAAAACACTGTTGCCGGGGCGGTCTCCCATGCGCGCCGTGCCGACCTCATGAATAGCGAAGCCGGGCACGGACTCGTTCCAACCCTCGCGGGCGACATCCTTGCAGCCGCCTGCTTCGAGCATGCCGGCGATCTCGACTTGCGCGTCCTTGGACATGAGGCGTTCGTTTTCGCCGTAGGTGCAGGAGACACGCAGCGTAGGGATGCCCCAGGCGTCGACGCGATCGTGATCCAACGCGACGTGATTCTCGTAGCTGGGCAGATGCTCGACGAAGGCGTTGAGGCCCATCGTCCAATAGGCGTCGTCACGGACGCGACGTTTATAGTCGGCTCCGAAGCCAGGCGCGCCGGTGTTGAAGGCGGGGCGCGAGCTGCCGGTCATGTGATAGCCGCGAATAAAGCCGTTGGTCTCGGTGCGGTCGACGTTGCGGAAGCGGATGCCGACGATGTGGTTGGGGCTGGTGGGCAGTCCGCGCCAACGCGCCTCGCTCTTCTCCATGGGGACTCGGCCGCGAACGCCGACCATCATGTGATCCATGAGGTAGTGGCCCAAGGCGCCGCTGCCGTTGGCCAAACCGCCTGGGGCTGAGTTCATCAGAATGCGCGTGGATTCGAGAGTCGAAGCGCCGAGGATGACGACCTTGGCGCGAACTTCCCGGGCCTGGCGGGTGAAGCGATCGAAGTAGGCGACGCCGCGAACCCGTTCGGAGCCTGGGTCCGTGATGACATGGCTGACGACGGAGTCTGTGAGCACGGTGAGATTACCGGTCCGTTCGGCTGCGGCCAAGGTCGTGAAGGGACTGGCGAAGACCGAGTTGGTCGTGCAACCGCGATGACATGGCCCGCAATGGTGGCAGGGCTGGCGGCCGTTGAGCGCACGCGTGAGGACGGCGGAGCGCCCGTCGGTGATGACGCGGCCGAACTTTTTCATGACGCCGTCTTTGAGGCGACGTTCGCCGCAGTACATGGACAGCGGCGGTTGAAAAATACTGTCGGGCAAGGCCGGCTGGCCTTCGGCGGTGCCGCTACAACCGATGAAGCGCTCGACGGTTTCGTAGTGCGCCTCCATTTCGGCGGCGGTGATGGGCCAGTCGATGCCCCAACCGTCTCGGCTGGCGGCCTTGAAATCGAGATCGCTATGGCGGAAGACGCCGCGTCCCCAGGCAAGCGAGCGACCGCCGAGGGCGCGCAGACGGATCCAGCGAAAAGGCTTATCTTCGGGGTGCGAGTAGGGATTCTCGACGTCGTTGGCGAACCACTTATAGTTGGTCTCTTCGCAGGCGTAGTTGAGACGCTGCATGGGCCGGTCGCGCAGGGAAGCCTTGGAGAGGAAGCGGTACTTCGTCTCGAAGGGCTGCACGTGCTCGGAAAAATCTTGGGGCGTGACGGGCGAACCAGCCTCTAACACCGCGACCTTGAGGCCGGCTTCGGTGAGTTGCTTGGCCGCCCACCCCCCGGTGGCGCCTGATCCCACGATCACAGCGTCAAATTCGGTGCGGTTGCCGTCGATTATTTGCACGGGTGTCTCCCAGTAGAGTACCAACCTTAGGGGTCTGTCTAACAAACGGCTAGACTGGCGTTGAGAAGATTTCCGATGGCCTTGCGGCGTGTATTCGTAGACAGCGTGATCGACGGTCGAGCCATAGCGACCGGTGCGAGGGCGCATCATCTGGCTCGCGTGGTGCGGATGAAGGCGGGGGAAACGGTTGAGGTTTCCGACGGCGTCGAAGCTTGGACCGCGGTCGCCGAGTCGATCGATCCTCGCCAAGTCGTGTTCACAACGATCGATGTTTTGGCGCCGCCCCCTGCGGCGGCTGGCTTGGAATTGCACTTGGCGTTGATCAAACTGCCGCGATTTGAGTGGGCGCTGGAGAAGGCGACGGAATTGGGTGTCGCCGCGATTGTGCCTGTCGCGGCGGAACGGAGCGATGGCGGTCTGATTAAGGCGGCGCCGAAACGAGTCGAGCGCTGGGCGCGGATCGCCGAGGAAGCCGCGCAACAGTCGCGGCGGTTGGCGGCCCCTTCGGTCGAGACGCCGCTGACCTTGGCAGAGGCTTTGCAGCGTCCGGCAGCGGTGCGCTATTTCATCGACTTCTCGGGACAAGACCCGACAGCGGGACGGCTCAAGGGTCTTAGCTCTTCGGCGACAGTCGCGATATTCGTCGGACCCGAAGGTGGCTGGAGCGACGAGGAGCTGGCGCTGGCCCACAATCAGGGGAGCGATGTTATCTCCCTTGGCCCCCAAGTTCTGCGCTCCGAGACGGCGGCCCTGGCTGCGGTCAGCATCCTGGGGCACGTGTTGCGGACGATAGAATAGGATCTCCACAGTGAAACGATTTACGCCCTACATCGCGGCGATTGCCCTAGCCCTGATCTTCGCGGCCGTGTGGCGGACCGGTCTGCTCAGCCAATTAAGCGACCACGAAGCGCTGGTCGCGGCGATGCGTTCGAGCGGGTCGTCAGGCTATTTGATCTGCCTGGCGATTCAGTTCGCCCAAGTCGTGGTGTTCATGATCCCCGGCGAGATCACGCAGTTCGCGGCAGGCTACGTATTTGGGGCCTGGAAGGGTTTTCTGCTTTCTTTGGTGGGCATTATGCTGGGCTCTGCCGTTGCGTACGGTTTCGGGAAAGTAGCCGGCAGGCCGGCGCTCAGCAAGCTGCTCGGCGAAAAGACAATGGAGCGCGTCGATCGGGCGGTTCTCTCGCCAAAGGCGCCAACGGCGATGTTCTTGCTTTTTCTACTGCCCGGCGCTCCCAAGGATGCGATGTCCTACGGGGCGGGGGTGTCGGGCTTTCCGCTCGGGAAATTCGTACTCATTTCGGGTCTCGGCCGAATCCCGGCATTATTAGCCAGCACGCTAATCGGCGCACAGGTCTACGATAGAGATTACGCCTCGGTGGCTATCACGGCGGCGGCGGCAGCGGCCATGGCAGCTGCGTTTTGGCTCTATCAGCGGAAGAGCGCCAAGCCTCGTTCCTAGAAAAATGAATTACGTACGCAAACGATACCCTTGGACTTTCCGCGGCTCCGAGACTCCGTTGGGAGCGCGCACCCTGGTTTCCGCTGTTTTGGATGTTTCGAGCGCCGCCATCGCCGGCAAGCCGGACCCGGACCTGCTGCTCGCGCGAGCGGAGGAGTTGGCGGACCTCGGGGCCGACTTCGTGGATGTATGCGCCTTTCCGGTTCGACCGACCGGTAAACGAATTTCCGCGGACGACGAACTGCAGCGCATCGTACCTACGATTCGAAAACTGCGTGCGGCCGCGGCGCTGCCGTTTTTCGTGACGACTTACAACTCGGAGACTGCCGCGCGCTGCATCGAACTGGAAGCGGCAGGCATCCACGACCCCAGCGGCATCACGGTTGACGCTTTGATGTCGCGGACGCTCGGCAACTCGGACGCCGCGCTGATCATCGGCCATGGCCCAAGCGGCGCGGAGAGTTGGATCAAGCCACGCCACATACCGCACGTCGTCGAGTCGGTCACCGCAGATTTAGAGTCGGCGATCAAGCGTGCGTTGGCCGGAGGAGTCGATCGCCGTCGCATCGTGTTGAGCCCCGGGCCGGGACTGGGCAAGCGGCCCGAGCAGAGCTTGGAATTACTGGAAGGCTTGGCAGCGTTCAGTGGATTGGGGCAGGCGATCGCGGTTTCCATTGCCGGGGACCTGTTCCTCACCGAGACGATTCGGGCTCCTGCGTCGGAATGGGAGGCAGGAAGTGCGGCGGCGGCGGCCCTAGCGGTGCGCAACGGCGTCCATTTAATACGTACGACGAACTTCGAGTCGGTGAAGGCTGCAGCCCGTATGGCGGATCGCATTCTGCAGCTGATCGAAGCGGCAGCGGACGAGCAGCCGGCTCAGAGCGAGAAAACTTCGCGGCCGCGGTCGGGATCGCCGGCGGCGGCGCGGCGAACGCCATAGTCATCAAAGAACGGTTCGTCGATGGGGAAGGCTAGTCCCGCGGCCAGGTACATCTGATGCAGAGTCAGGCCCTCGTCGGTGCGCTGGAATAGGAAGCCGGATTCGGTTCGATCAATATCCACCCGGTCGCCGGACCGAATCTGGCCGGAGGCGACCAAGTTGGCCATGGGATGCACCAACAGGCGCTCGATGGCCCTCTTGAGATGTCTGGCGCCGTACTTGGAGTCCGTACCCGATTCGATGAGCAGCTGGCGGGCCTCGGCGCTGACCTGGAACAGGCAGGGAGTGCCCATCAACATTAGACGTTGCACCTGGGCTAGTTCTAGGTCGAGGACTTTTTGGAGTTCCGCATCTCCGAGCGAATGAAAAACGACCGTCTTATCGATTCGATTCATGAACTCGGGGGAGAAGCGCTTGCGCGCAGCCTGCACGCCGATGTTTTCCTTGCGCTGGGTTAGAGCGGCGCTGCTGGTTGCATCCACGAGCGGCGAGAAACCTAATCCCGGCCCCGCGAGCGCCTCCATCTCCTTTGCTCCCAGGTTGCTGGTCAGGAAGATGAGGCATTGGGCGAAGTCTACTTTACGGTTGTCGCCTAGGGTGAGAATGCCCTTGTCGAGGATGCCTAGCAGTAGGTTCCAGAGGGCATCGCTACCCTTCTCAATCTCGTCGAACAACACGAGCGAGAGAGGCACATCGGCCGTGTGGTGTTGATCCAGCGCCTCCTGACTCAACAAAGCCTGGGTTTCGCGATGCCCCAAGTAGCCGGGAGGCGAGCCGAGCAACTTAGCGATTTCGTGACTATGTTGGAATTCCGCGCAGTCAATTTTGACCACCGCGGAGGGATCACCCAGCAGGGCTTCCCCGGTGGCCTCTACGACACGAGTTTTTCCTGTTCCGCTGGGACCGAGGAATAAGAAATTGCCGACTGGACGCCCAGGAGAGTTCATTCCGGCTACGAAGGTCTGGTAGACGTTGACGATCTGGCGAATGGCCTCTTCTTGGCCAACGACCAACCGTTGAATGCCCCGCTCGAGGCGTAGAGCGTCGTCGCCGGTTCGGGTAGGATCCAGCGGCACGGGCAAAGCTTGATGAGCCAATCGAAGTCTCCTCGGATGCCTATCCGCAGGTTGAAGGGAGATTCCGGCTTGCACGCTTGTGTTATCGGCCAGAACCCATGCTGGCTTCAGCGACAACGGTCAAGCGAAGTGCAGGGCCGCGGCTGAAGTCGTTTTCAGTGTAGAGACCGGCTCCAAACAAAATAACCAGATTCGGCGCTAAGTTGTTGCAGCTAAAAGATCTAAATAGCGAAGCATCTCCGCCGGACTGATGTAGGTCTTGGAGCTGAGCGGGTGCAAGCGCGTTCGGCTAGACTGAGGCTTCGCAGGCCAATGTCGATCTCCACACTCATCGTCGATGACGAGAAGCTGGCCCGCGAAGAGCTCGCCTTTCTGCTGAAGTCGCATCCTGAAGTCGAAATCGTCGGAGAAGCCGCTAACGGACTTGAGGCGATCACGATGATCGATGAGTATGAGCCGGATCTCGTGTTTCTCGATGTGCAGATGCCCGGCCTGGACGGCTTGAGCGTGGTGCGAAAGATGATCGACCGCGGCGGACGGCTGCCGCACTTCATCTTTGCAACGGCTTTCGACCAGTATGCCGTGGAAGCGTTTGAGTTGGCGGCGGCCGACTATGTGATGAAGCCGATCGAGAAGTCTCGGTTAAGCAAGTCCATCGAACGGGCCCGGCGGCTGATCGAATCGCCAGACGATGCAGCGGGCCAGGTCGAACGGCTGTTGGCCCAGCTCAGCGACAAGCGTTCGCCGACGAAGCTCTTGGTTCGCAGCAGCAATCGAATGTTTCTGGTCGACGAGGCCGAGATTGCCTACGCCACGATTGAAGACGGCGTCATCACGGTCGTCGCTTCGTCAATCGAGGGTCTGTCGAATTACCGCACAATCGAGGAACTTCAGTCGCACCTGGACTCCTCGCTGTTCTGGCGCCCGCATCGCTCCTACTTGGTCAATATCAACCGGATCAAGGAAGTAATTCCTTGGTTCAAGTCCAGCTATCAGCTGCGGATGAGCGACAAGAATCAGACCGCGATCCCAGTGAGCCGGGCGCAGACGAAGCGACTCCGAGAGCTATTCAAGCTCTGACGTTGGGCGGATCTTCCGACTAGCCGCAGGCCCATTGTGTGGAACAATATGGCGTGCATCCGATTTGAGGGTGAATGGCTGGGCAGGACCAAGCGCTGATCGTTAAGGGACTGGGCAAGCAGTACGCAACGCCCGGCGAACCGCTAGTCGTGTTGAGAAATGTCGACCTTGAACTTAATAGGGGCGACGCCATGTCAATCACTGGCCCGTCCGGTTCGGGCAAGAGTACGCTGCTCTACATCCTAGGTTCGCTTGAGCAACCGACCTCGGGAACGTTTCGCCTGGGCGAGCAAGAGCCCCTGAAGATGTCGGCCGAAGGGCTGGCTGTTTACCGCAATCGCAGCATCGGATTTATCTTCCAGGACCACCATTTGTTGCCACAACTCACAGCGCTGCAGAATGTCCTGCTCCCGAGCCTGGCTAGCGCCCCAGCGGACCCGGCCGAAGTAAAGAAACGCGCGCAGGGGCTTTTGGACCGTGTAGGGCTAGCGGATCGCGCGACGCATTTGCCTGCTGAACTATCGGGCGGCGAGCGGCAACGAGTGGCCATCGCTAGGGCGCTGATCCACCGTCCGGCGCTCCTGCTAGCGGACGAGCCGACGGGCAATCTTGACCGCAAACGCGCCGACGAAGTATCCAGCCTGTTGCTTGAACTTCAGCGCGAGGAAAACTCGATTCTTATCGTAGTCACACACAGCATGGAGCTGGCAGAACGACACCCCCTGCGCGCCGAACTCATCGACGGTGCCTTGGAGATGGACTAGAGAGTATGCAGCAAGTCCGAGTACTTGGAATCATTCTCGCCGGTGGTAAAGGCACCCGGCTGTACCCCTTGACCCGCGAGAGGAGCAAGCCGGCCGTACCCTTTGGCGGCAAGTATCGGATCGTCGACTTTGTGCTGAGCAACTTCGTCAACTCGGGGATCTATTCGATCTACGTTTTGACGCAGTTCAAGAGCCAGTCTTTGCTGCAGAATTTGAGAGAGGCGTGGCAGTTTTCTCCGCTGCTGCAGAACCAATACATCATCCCGGTCCCGGCTCAGATGCGTCAGGGTGACCACTGGTCCCCGATCCGTGGGTAAGCGAGGAGCAGCAGCGGCGTGGGAAGCGGAGAGTCTAGTAAGCAGGG
>JAQCLD010000203.1 GCA_027592785.1 Acidobacteriota bacterium | reverse complement strand
CGTTGCGATCTTTGTCACCCACTCGGTATCGCCCTCCTCGGCCCATCTGATGCGCTCAAACCCGCATCTACAGGGGCGCCGAGAGCGCTGGGTTGGTTAGCGGTCAGACGTCAAATCGGAAATCCGGGCTTGATGGGCATGATGGAATTCGGACGGGCCATATGGACCTTCAGCACGTTGTCCCACGCCGTCTCGCAGGGCGCCCGCTACGCCACGGTGCACGGCAGCGGCAATCCGGTAATGGTCAACGGCAGCGATGATACCGCGACCGCTATCTCCAACTTGGTAAAAGCCAATTCGATTGGCCTCGATTCCAGCCAGGTAACGGTCAACACCGTTTGGGCCCAAAACAACGATCGCGGCAGCGAATTCACCATCACCGCCAGCTACCCGCTGGGCATGATCATGGGCTCATTCTTCTTCAGCGGCGGAACGTTGACCATCAACGATCAAGCCAACGGAGTCGTGCTCAACTGAGCGCTCAAAGGCCGGCTTGAGACCTGTCGGGAAGATCACCCAACCCGAAAGGCTTCTCACCGTCGTCGTAGGCCGACGCGCCGCCCTTGCGCCTCTGGTTTTTTGGCGTCTCAGCCAGCACTGTCTTGGCGCGCTGCTCGTGCCATGACGTCAAGGCATCCGCGGTCAGCGCCTTGATCTTTGCGGTCTGAACGCCCTCCGCCGCTAATGCCGCGGACTGCTTCTTTTTGACCTTGTAATCCTTGTCCGCCGTCGTCACCGTGACACTGCCTTTGAGCACCTCGACAGACGGCTGGGCGCCCTCGGCGATCTCGACTCGTATCTCCCCCGGGTCCGTCACGGCGATTTGATGATCGTCGACCAGCACCTTCAGCGAATTGCCGCCCCATACTCGAAATGCCTCGACAATCATCGCGCCGCGATGGAGCCGCACCGTCGCTGAAGTTAGGCCGGCTTCGACCATCTCGATCTCGGAGTCGGCGCCGAGTCGAATGAATGAACCCATGGCAAACAGCAGCTCGGCATTGCCCTGGTCAGTGCGCAGGCGCTGTGCGTTGCGCACTTCGGGCAGCTGGTCCGGATCGATCGTCACCACGGCGTCTTGCAAGAACACAGCGCCTTCGACAAAGAAAACTGTACCCGGCCTGCCCGTGTCCGCTTGACCGAAAGCGATGGCCGACGCTACGAAACACAACGCGATGGACTTAGCGAACATCATGGACAGATTCCTCCTAATCGCTATGGGGGTGTTCCTCGTAATGTTGTTTCAATAGATCCTTGCCGTAGTCGTTGCCGTTGGGCGTACGGACCACAACATGAACATGTTGGCGGAATGGCACGCCGCGCTGATCTTCGGCAAATAGCCGGCGCATGCCCGCCGGGCTTTGGTGGTCGAACTCAATCAACAGCACCGGGCTGTGAATTCGATAGTAGAAAACGCTATCGGGTTGGTCGCCGCCAATCCAGGCGAAGTACGTCTGGTCGAGATGGCTTTCCACTTCGGACATCTTCACTTGGGCGTGACCGTCGTCCAGATTGTCGACGAATAACTCAATCAACGACAGCAGCCGCTTCCGCTGCGCCGCATCCAACTCAGACGCAGGGACGCCGGCATAATCTAGGACCACGTTGTCGTGGAACGCTTCGGTCAAGTTGTTGTTGCCGGTCTTCGAAACGTCGACAACGGCCTTGCGTCGTTGGTCTTGGTTCAGCGCGAGCAACATCGCATAGCCGTCATTCTGCTCCTGCTGCAGAATGATGACGCCCTTAAATTTTCCCGCCTCCGCCACAACCGGCTCGGAGCCGACGAAGAAGGGCGTCATGACCACCTGATCGCCGAGCACGAAATAGTTGATGATTCCGTGATGTCCATCGAACTGGAAACCCCACGGCTCCGTCGCCGATGGCTGCCCGAGGATCGAAATCGCGTAGCGCCACTCGCCGTATTCCTCGAAGTTGTCGTTGTTCAGCTCGCCCAGCGTGTGATTGAGACGCATGATGTCGCGAGTGAGCTGAAATCCCTTTGCGCTGAGCGCTGTCCGCAACAGACCGAGCGCCGCCTCGCGCTGGGCGTCGTTTAGATCATGCAGACCGATCCCTTGCGGCTGGTAGAAGTGCTGGTTCATCCACTTGCGCCATTCGGGATCCTCGACGGGGAATGTCGCCTTAGCGCGCTCTTGCGGACCCAGCGCTGCCAGGAATTTGTCCGCCGCAAGACGAACCGGTTCCGTGGAGACTCCCGTCTTGCGAATGGAGAACAGGCCTTTCTCTGGCGTACCGTCTCTGGTAACCCACTTGTAGGCCTCGGCTAGGCCGCGCTCCTCCATCTGTCGGGAGCGGCGTTCCGCGCGTACCGCGAAGCTCTCAGCCTGCGAAAGTGCGCCTGTTTGGAACAGGGACAGCCCAATAAGAACCGCGAACGAACCCAACAATAAGAATCGTCTCAAGGTAATGACTTCCTTCTAGTTCTTTGACCGCGTGATACTTGGTTGTTTATAGCCGAACTTGCGACGTGCGGTTTTGCGGTC
>JAQCLD010000102.1 GCA_027592785.1 Acidobacteriota bacterium | reverse complement strand
GAGCAGGCAACTCATGGGGAACTTCCTACTTTGCGCGATTAGGGGATCTTTCTACTTTGCGTTGACACGCTCCAGGAGCCCCGCAACTGCGCCGAGTCATTGTCTACATCGACGGCTTCAACTTCTACTTCGGCCTAAGGGATAGCGGGTTTCGTCGGTACTTTTGGCTCGACGTTCTCAAGCTCGCGGAAACGCTGTTGTTGGAGGATCAAAGGCTAGAGTCCGTCCACTATTTCACGGCGCGGGTTTCTGGAGGCGGGAAAGAGCGGCGACAGAGAAGCTATCTCGACGCCCTCGGGACGCTGCCGCGCGACCGGGTCACAGTCCGCTACGGCAAGTACCAGATGAGCCCGCGAACTTGCCTTCACTGCGGAGCCCAAGATGAAGTACCCGGTGAGAAGATGACCGATGTCAATATCGCGGTCGAAATGTTGACGCACGCGTTTCAGGATCGCTTCGACACCGCACTGCTAATCAGCGGAGACAGCGACCTGCGCGGTCCGGTCGAACGCATACGCACGCTGTTCCCGGCCAAGAAGGTCGTCATTGCCTTTCGGCCCGGGCGCTTTTCAGCGGAACTCAAGGCGGCCGCAACGGCAGTATTCAGGATTGGAAGAGCCAACCTCGCCAAGAGTCAGTTTCCAGAACGGATCGAAACGCCAGACCTGACGGTCAAGCGTCCTGAGACCTGGAGCTAGGCGTCTGCGCTCGGAAGCGCTCGTTCGTACGGAGCCACGCTAGAATGACGGATTCACTCCTCATGTCGTCCGGCAAACCTCGCATCTTCTCCGGCATGCAGCCTTCGGGCGTCCTGCATATCGGCAACTATCTCGGCGCCCTCAGGAACTGGGCCAAGATTCAGTACGACTTCGAGCCCATTTTCTGCGTCGTCGACCAGCACGCGATCACCGTCTACCAGGACCCCAAGGCCCTCCGCGAGAGCATCGAGCAGGTCGCGGCGTTGTACCTGGCCGCCGGCATCGACCCGGATCACTCGGCGGTATTCGTCCAGTCCCAGGTGCCCGGACACGTCGAACTCGGATGGATCTTTACCTGCGTGACGCCCATGGGCTGGCTCGGCCGCATGACCCAGTTCAAGGCGAAGTCGGGAAATCAAGAAACCGTGGGTACCGGCTTGTTCTGCTATCCGGCCCTGATGGCGGCAGACATCTTGCTCTATCAGGCGAAGATCGTCCCCGTCGGCGAGGACCAAGCGCAACACCTCGAACTCACCCGCAATATCGCCGAACGCTTCAACCATCTCTACGGCGACACCTTCGTCGTGCCCGAGACTCGGCTACCTGCAGTCGGCGCCCGCGTCATGGGCCTCGACGACCCCACGCAGAAAATGAGCAAGTCCGCCGAAGGAGCGAACCACGCCATCAGCATGTTGGAGGAACCCGGACGAATAAAGAAGCTCATCGGTCGCGCCGTGACCGACTCCAACCCGCAGGTCGAATGGGAGACCGCCGGTCCCGGAGTCCGCAATTTGTTGGGGATTTTCCAAGCCTTCTCGGAGCAATCGAACGCCGAGATGCGCGCTGAGTTCGACGGGATGCGCTACGGCGACCTCAAGAAACGGGTTACCGAAATGGTCGTCGAGAGCCTGTCGCCGATCCAAGCCAAGTACCGCGAGCTGATGAACAACCGCGATCATCTGCGGCACATCTTGCAGCGCAGCGCGGAGCGCATCACACCCATCGCCGAACAGACCGTGCAGCTGGCAAAAGAGCGAACTGGCTTGTTCTCTGGCTAGTCGGACCGCTTCTGGCCCGTGCTCTCCACGCGCACGCCTAACTCGCCCTCGCGCAGTCGCGCACGCAGCAGCTGACCCTCCTGCGCGTCGACGCTGCGCCGGACCACCGCCCCATCCATCGTGGTGAGAATGGAATAGCCTCTCGCCAGCACCGCCGTCGGACTCAGCGCCTGTAGCCGCGCCGTAGCAGCCTCAAGACGAGCACGGCCTTGCTGCGCCGGCTTGCCTGCGGCCACGACAGTCCGATTCTGAAGTTGCTCCAGCAAACGCCTGGACGCGCCTAACCGGACTCGCAAATCCACTGCCGCCAAGCGGTGTTGGGTATCCCTCAAACCCCGTTCGGCACGCCGCAAGCGACTGACGAAACCCTCCCGAAGCTGCAGCTCGCAATCGTCAAGGCGCTGCGAGAACTGCGTCGTCCGGCGTCTCAGCAACGCCGCTGGCCGTTCGACTCCCGATTCGAGCATGAGCCGCCGCGCCCGCTCCAGTCGAAAACGGATCCCCTGCTGCAGGCGGCTTTGGCTCTTGACCAACCCTTCCAACAACTCGGCCATCTCCGGGACTGCGATCTCCGCCGCCGCCGAAGGGGTCGGGGCCCTCACATCCGCTACAAAATCCGCAATCGTAAAGTCCGTCTGATGCCCCACGGCCGCTATTACCGGGACCTTCGAATCGGCGATCGCCCGAGCGACAAGCTCTTCGTTGAAGGCCCACAGATCCTCTATCGAACCGCCGCCGCGCCCGACGATTACCACTTCAGGCCAACCGCTCTCGCTGAAATATCGCAGCCCCGCGGCAATCTCAGGAACCGCCTTCTCGCCTTGCACCGCAGCGGGATAGAGGCGTACGTGCAGTCCTGGAAAGCGCCGGCCTAGAACGCGCAGAATGTCGGCGATGGCGGCGCCGCTCGGCGAAGTGACGATGCCGATGCGCTGCGGCATGCGCGGCAGCGGTTTCTTGCGCTCCGCCTCAAATAGCCCCTCGGCAGCGAGCTTTCTCTTGAGCAGCTCAAAAGCGAGTTGCAGCGCACCGTGACCCTGCGGCTCCACCGAATCTACGTAGAGCTGGTACTCGCCGCGCGCCTCGTAAACTCCGATGCGGCCGCGGGCGACCACCTCGAGCCCGTCCTGCGGCTTCACCTTGAGGTACATCGCCGGTTGCCGGAAACAAACGCATTTCAGCTGCGCTTCGCCATCTTTGAGCGTGAAGTAGTAGTGGCCGCTCGGAGCCCGCCGGCAGTTGGAGATCTCGCCGGCCACGCGGCAATTGTCAAACGCCGTCTCCAACAGACCGCGTATCGCCGCGGTCACTTCAGCGACGGTTAAGGGCCGCTGGCCGAGCGCGAAATCCAAACCAAGCTGTTCCATCAAAGCGGGCGAACGCGCCAGGTTCTAAGATAGCGTTCCACCGGGGTGTGGCCAACAAGACTACCCCGGCAGTTTGGTGCTGCTGTCGAGCAGCGCGGACAACAGCTGGGTCTCGGTCAGCCCCAGTGCGCCGGAAAGGTCGGCGCCGTCAAAGCGCACTCCAAGCAGATTGGCGCCGTCAAAGCGCGCCCGCAGGAAAGTCGATCCGCGCAGATCGGCCGACGAAAGGTCCGCGCCCGTGAAGTCAGCCCCAGAGAAGTCCGCCTCAAGCGCGATGGCGCGATGCATGACGGCGCCCTTCAATCGAGCATCCTTAAAATTAGCGCGCGAACCGTTCAGTTTGTAGAGGTCAGCGCCCTCGAAATTAACGCGCGCCAGGTCCGCTTCCCGCAAGTCAATTCCTTCCAGCGATCGCCGAGCCAACCAACAGCCCGTCAGTCGCGGGGCCACATCCATGTACTTTTTGCGCCATAGGTTCCACGCCGCGACGCCCTCCGCAAGAATGCTCTCGTGGGTTGGCTCGGCCGCCCCTGTTCGGTGTGTTTCGGGCTCATAACGAGGCTGCTTTCGACTACCGGTGGTCGCTCCGCTCGACTTCGCTAGGCGGTGGTAGGCCTCGTTGATTTCCTTGAGCGCCTCCTCAGCCTTTTTCTGAAGTCGCTCGTTGCCGGTAAACCGATCGGGATGCCAAACCTGAGCCAAATCTCGCCAGGCCGTCTTGACCTCGGCCATGCTGGCCCCAGGCGGAAGATCAAGAATCCGGTAGTAGGCAGATAAATCAGCCATCGATTGGGTCGCTGCCGCTGACGCGTGGGGCGCAGACCCCTCCCCGACGTTATCACCCTACCGGGGGCCTGCCGTCAGTACGGCGAACTACTTAAACAGATCGTCGAATTGGTTCTTTGACGACGCTCCACCCGCTCGCTTCCCAGCCAGGTCCACCTTGGTTCGGACTTCAAAGTAATCACAAAAGTTGGACTGCGCCTTGTCGACGACGCGCTCCGCCTGCGGCTCAGCGCACTGATTATTACGTCCCGGGTCCAAGAAGCGGCAGTTGCGGCAGCAATGCAGATCGGCGCCGCAACCGGGACACTCTTCCCGCCGGGATATCTTTTCGCCGAATTCGAGAGGGACTGTCGACCCACAGCTATGACAGTTAAAGATGACATCCGACATAATAGGTTGCAGCTTAGACTCCCACCATGGGCTATTTCAAGAACATCTTGCTGCTCATCGCTCTTTTGGCGATGTTCGGCTGCGGCGGCGGCAAGATTCCGCCAACGCGCTATTACGCCCTAAGCCTTCCGCCAGCGCCGGCTCCGGCGGCGGAGCCGTTGCCCCACACACTCGTCATCATGCCCCTGCGAACGAGCAGCATGTTGACCCAAGATCGCATCGTTTACCGGCCCGCTCCCGAAGAGGTCGGCTATTACGAATACCACCGTTGGGCTCAGGATCCCCGCGAGTCGGTGACGACTTCGCTCATCGAAAAAATTCGGGCTAGCGGCGCCTTCAGCAGCGTCGCCCGATTCGACGGACGAACTCGCTCCGACTATGTGCTTCGCGCCCGCATCGACCGGCTCGAAGAAGTCGATTTCGAGGGCGGCGTTAAGGTTTATAGCGGCCTGTCGGCGGAACTGCTCGAGGGCGCGACCATGCGGGTCGTGTGGGAAAGCTCGGCGACTTCCGATGCGCAGGTCGCCACGTCGGAGATGACTGAAGTCGTGCGGCAGCTGAGCGCGGCCACCAGCCGCAGCCTCGATCAGCTTACGCGCTCCTTAGCCGAGAAGGTCCGGGACGCCCCACCGCCCGCGCGCTAGACTTCGTGGACCTCGACGCGAGGCCGCATTTTCTCAACCTCTGCCACGTCTCCAAAATCCAGGCCGGGCAAGCCTGCCGCGACCGTGCCGGCCGCAACAGCCCAGCGGAACGCTTCGGGGAAAGTTTCGCCGCGCAACAAGGCCCAAATGCAGACCGCGCCCAGCACGTCGCCGGCCCCTATGGGCGATCCCTTGGCTGTGACAGGCGGCGTCGCCCGCAGGCGCCCTCCCTCCCAGACAGCCACAGCGCCCTGGCTGCCCAACGACAACACAACCCTCTGGGCGCCCATGGCGCGAATCTCTTCGGCGCCCGCGACAGCGTCAGCCTCGCTGAACAAGCTGCGTCCCAACAGCCGTTCGGCTTCCGGGCGATTCGGCTTGGCGAGCGATGGTCCCGCCGCCAGTGCCAGCGGCAGAGCCTCTCCCGTGGTGTCGAGCAATGTCGAGACCCCGTGCTCTTGGGCCAAGGCGATCAGGTGAGCGTAGGTGGAGGAATCCACGCCGGGCGGCAAACTTCCGGTGAGCGTCAGCCAGTTCGCCCGCGGGAGCTTCTCCATTAGCTTCGACTCAATTCGGGCAAGTTCCTCTGCCTTAAGCGGCGATCCGCGCTGATCCAGTTTGAGTGTCAAACCCTCGGCGTCGGTGACGGCAATATTCCGTCTGGTCTGGCCGTGGACCGGTATGAGCGTGACTGGTATCTGCGACTCGGCGAGCAAGTTCGCGAATCGGCTGCCCAGCTCGCCGCCAAATGGGGCGATAGCCTCTACCGTTGCGCCGTAGCGATGCAACACGTTGGCCGCGTTGATGCCCTTGCCTGCAGGCTGCGAGGACTCCGAAGTGATGTAGACCCGATCATCGTAGACGATCCTTTCCGTCGCAATCGATACGTCGACCGCCGGATTCAGAGTCAATGTCAGAACCAGTTTCAATAAGTTGCCCTCAGGTGAACGGCCGTCGTGATCACGCGCCCCAGCAGCGGGGCTCTCAGCTCTTTGGATATCCCGGGTCGGCCTTGATACGCCCGATCTGCTCGGTGTGAGCTTGCAGCAGATAGGCGATGTAATAGAACCACTGCACGCCGGTCAGATCACGGATGCGCTTGGATGGATGGCGGGCTACCGAGAGCTCCAGGTACTTGGCCGAGTCCAGCTGATACAGCGCCTTGGTTCGAGCCTGAGGGAAATATTCATCGATGTCCGCTTTGGTCACCAAACGTCCGGATGGGCGGAAATTCTCCGGGGGCTGCTCCACGCTTAACATGACGTCCCTGACAACTTTCGTCTGGCCCGTCAGGGTCGCCGCCAGCTCCGGGTTAGGCCCCGCCTCCAAAGCGCGTTGCACCATCTTTTGCAGATCATTCGCTGAGAGGGCGGCGTGTTCTGCGAGAGCGCCAATCGCGTGTTTCTGGGTGGGCGCCTTGTAATTCCACTGCTGCTCGCTGATCCCTGCCAAAGCCTCTTGGAACTGGTCTGAAACCTTCACCAACAGCGCCCGAACCTCGGCTTTCGGATCGGCCTGCGCCAGAGCGAAAGAAGGCGCGGAAAGCGCGCAAATGAGGATAAGACTCCAAAGCCGCATGAATCTCAGGATACCAGCCGAGCGGGCGTAGAGCATCTACGGCGGCCGCACTGTGTCAAGATATGCAGGAGCCCGCAACAACGCGCCGTTCTTTCCGATTGATGATCCACTCGTTCGGCATTTCCCACGTCGGTCGCGTTCGCAAGAACAATGAAGACTGTCACCGCGAGGATCCCGAGCTGGGACTCTACCTCGTGGCCGATGGCATGGGCGGAGCTCTCGCCGGCGAACGGGCTTCTCAGCTGACTGCGGAAACGATCGAAGCGGAGATCCGGGCAAGCGGTCCCGAGGCGGGCCCGGAAGATCTGGAGCGGGCGGTGCGCGCCGCGAATAAGACTGTTCGCAACGAAGCCCGCACGCACTCCCAATATGCCGGCATGGGGACCACGATCGTCGCAGTACTCCTCAGGCACGGCAAAGCCTTCGCCGCCAACGTGGGCGATAGCCGACTCTACCGGATGCGCGGAGGCTCGCTGGAGTGCATAACCAGCGATCACAGTTGGGTGAACGAGGTGGGCCGCAATATCGGTCTCAGCGAAGAGGAACTCAAGACGCACGCCTACCGCAATATGCTCACCCGTGCGATCGGAGCCGACGACGAGGTGGAGGGCGAGTTGCTTGAAGTCGGCTTCGCACCAGGCGACACGTTGCTGCTTAGCACTGATGGATTGCACGGCGTCATCGAAGAATCCCAGATCGCCGCAATTCTAACCGCCTCCGCGTCGCTGCCCGACCTGGGCCAAGCGCTTGTCGACTCGGTCTTGGAATCTGGCGCTCCAGACAACGTCACCGCCGTCCTGATCTCCACCGACCCGAACTAGCTAACAATCGTTGGATTCCCGCCACTCTCAGCCGATAAGGCTGCAGAGGTACCTGGTGGCGGCAATCTACAGCTACGAGCCGATCGGCCCAGACCGGGAACAGGCATCTGAGCCGTCGCCCGCCAAACCCGAGACGTCCCCGCCGACCGCCAAGCCGCTGCAGGATAGCCGCATGCGCTTGCTTTCGGCCGTCAACGCGATGCCTCCGCTCCCCGCCGTCCTCGGCCAGCTGCTCGGCATGCTCAACGACGAGGGGTGCTCGTCATCCGAGATCGCCGGGATGATCGAGCGCGACAGTGTGCTCAGCGGAACTGTCCTGCGCTGCGTGAACTCCGCTTACTACGGCGTTTCAAGCCGCGTCTCCTCCATCCGGCACGCGGTCACCCTACTTGGTTTCGCCACGGTCCGCAATCTCGGCCTGGCGTTCTCGATGCGTCGCATGATGCAAAACGCGCAACCTGCCGGAAGAACTTACGCGACCTACTCGCGTCATGCACTCGCCTGCGCCTTGATGACCCAATTCTTGGCGCACTTCACGAGGTCGCCCGAGTTGGAAGCTGCCTTTGCCGCCGGCCTGTTCCATGACATCGGCAAGCTGCTGGTTTTCACCACGACTCCCGAACTCGTGCCCAAAATCATCCACGAATGGGAAGAGGGCGCCTCTTACTCTGAGGCCGAGAGATCGGTGTTGGGCGTGACGCACGCTGAACTCTCCGCAGCGGTAGTGAACTCCTGGAAGCTCCCCGAACAAATCGAGTTGGCCGCCCGCTTTCACCATGACCCCGCCTCCGCGACCGAGGGACATGCGGATGCCCCCGGTAGTCCGCCGAGCCTCGCCTGGCTCGTTCATGCCGCGAACGCAGCGGTGAAACACGCGGTTTTTGAAGCAATTTCTTCGCCTCGACGCCCTCCCGATGACCCACTCGAGCTATTTCAGAAGCTTTCTCTTGGCGATCAGCTCCCCGATATCCTCGAACAGTTCCAGGCCCAATTCCAGGATGTCCAAGCGGCCTTCGGTTAAGTCACTTACGAAGGGCCTAGGCCCGTAAGTCATTGATAGGACTATAGTACTAAGCCTTGCTACTGAGTTAACCTTATGCTTTACTAAGGGCACCCAGAAAGGGGGCCTAGGTGAAGCTGCTCGTCGAATTTAGCTATTTGCAGATGCTGGACGTTCTAACGACCGTCGCATTTCTGATGCAAGGCGTCGCGGAAGCCAATCCGATCGTGAACTGGGCCATGGACGCTGGCCCGAGTCCGGTGATTGGGCTGGTGGTGCTCAAGTTCGCCGCCTTTGGCCTGGCGCTCGTTTGCTTTGCGCAGTCGCGCCACAAGCTCCTCCAGAAGGTCAACGTCTTCTTCGCCGCCCTTGTCGCCTGGAACCTGTTTGCGCTGATCCTGGCCTCGCCCGTCTTCCAGGGCTAGGCGCGCTATAACTTGAGCTGCTTCAGATACTCGCGGAAGGGGCCGCCTAGGTCTTCGCGTTCCAGCGCAAACTCCACCGTCGCTTGCAAGAAGCCCAGCTTGTCGCCGCAGTCGTAACGCTTCCCTTCGAAGCGATAAGCGTAGACCGGTCCACGCCTCATCAAACTGCGAATCGCGTCCGTCAGCTGATATTCGCCCCCCGCCCCAGGCTGTAGGCCGTCAATACAGTCGAACAGCTCGTAGGGAAACACGTACCGTCCAATAATCGCCAGGTTGGAAGGCGCCTCGCCCTGCGGCGGCTTCTCGACCAGGTCATTCACTCGGAACAAACGGTCTTTCGTACCGTTGAACTCGACCGGGGTCGCGTCCACGACCCCGTACGACGAAATCTTGTCCTCGGGCACCTCCATGACGGCAATCACCGCCGCGCCGAAGTGGTCATAGATGTCCAGCAGCTGTTTGAGGGCAGGCACTTCCGCCGAGATCACGTCGTCAGCCAAGATCACAGCAAAGGGCTCTTCGCCGACCAGCTCTTTGGTGACGCCCACCGCGTGCCCCAGACCCAGCGGCTCGCCCTGACGGATATAGGACATCCGCACCAGGTCGGAGATGCGCTTGACCAACGCCAATTCCTCGGACTTGCCTCTAGCCAGCAACTCGTGCTCGAGTTCGCCATTGCGGTCAAAGTGGTCTTCGATCGCCGCTTTCCCCCGGCCCGTGACCACGATGATGTTGTCAACGCCGGAAGCGAGGGCCTCTTCGACGCCATACTGAATCAATGGTTTATCGACTAACGGAAGGGTTTCTTTGGGCTGCGCCTTAGTGGCCGGCAGGAATCGGGTACCCATTCCGGCGGCGGGAAAGACGGCTTTGCGGACTTTGCGGTTCATCGCTATGTCTAGTGTGACGTTGCCTCATCCAGGGCGCAAACCAGTCCAAACCCCACAATGGCCCGCAAGATCCACCTAGCCCGCGCCGATATAATGCAAGCACAGTGGCTGAGTTAAGCGTCTATTGGCTGCGCATCGCGCTGCTGTTGTATTCCATTGGTCTTTGGCATTCGCTACGGACAGTGATCGAGCAGCGTCAGCAGCGCTTTCTAGCCGCCCTCACAGCCATCTCGCTGGGAGCCGTGTTTCACCTCGTCGGTTTGGTCTCTGACGGCATTGCCGTCGGCGGCATCCCTGCGCGGACTCCCTATCAGATGGCCTCGCTGATCGCCTTTCTGATCACGGTGGTATTCCTCAGCGTCTACTCGCGCTACCGCTACGAGAGCCTGGCGGTGTTCGTCTTTCCCTTGGTCTTCTTGCTAACCCTGGTGGCGGCCCTAGGCTCGCCACTGCATCCCTGGCTCGCGAGCTCAGCCATTGGCCAAGGTTGGACTGCCGTTCACGTCGGTCTCTTTCTGCTCGGCTACGCCGCTCTGTTTGTCACCTTCGTCGCCGGCGTGATGTACCTGATTCAAGAACGTGAGCTGAAGTCCAAACACCCGAGAGCCTTCTACTACCGCCTGCCGCCGCTCACCAAGCTGGACCAGGTAAGCTACCAGACCTTGGCGTTCGGCTTCGTCTCAGTCACCCTCGGGGTCATTGTCGCCAGCTTCTCCGCCGCCGCCCATTGGGGCGCGAGTTGGATCGTCGACCCCACCATCGCACTCGCGTTTGTCACCTGGGCGATCTATTTGGCGATGGTCTTCAGCCGGATCACCATCGGCTGGCGCGGCCGCAAGAGCGCCTACTTCTCAATTGCTGGGTTCTGCTTCGCGGCGATGTCCGCCATCGCTAGCAGCGGGGTCCACTCGCTGATGAACCAATGAGCGTACTCGTCCTCGGTCTCAGCCACAAAACCGCGCCGCTTGAAGTGCGCGAGCGCTTTGCGTTGGGCAACGAAGAGGCCGACGCGGCCGTAGGCGAGTTGGCGCGCTTGCCGGGTATCGAAGAGGCCTGCATCCTGTCGACCTGCAATCGTGTCGAGTTTCTGGTCCGTACCGAACTGGAGGCCAGCCCCGAGGCGCGCATCCTCGACTTCCTCGAGCACCGCAGCCTGCCCATCGAAGAGGCTCAACCGTTCTTTTACCGCTATTCAGACCGTGAAGCCGTACAGCATCTCTTCCGCGTCGCCGCTAGCCTCGATTCGATGGTCGTCGGCGAACCACAGATCCTCGGCCAAGTAAAAGAGGCCTATCAGCGAGCCAAGCGGGCAGGCTCGATTCACGGCCCGCTCGACCTGCTGCTGACCTCCTCGTTCCGCATCGCCAAACGGATCCGCCAGGAGACCGGCATCGGCCAAATGGCGGTCTCTATTTCTTACGTCGCCGTGGAGCTGGCCAAGAAGATCTTCGGCGACCTGGACGGCCTGTCGATCTTGATCATTGGCGCCGGGAAGATGTCCGAGGCGACCGCCAGGCACCTCAAAGCGTCCGGAGGCAATGAACTCCACGTCGTCAACCGTACTTTCAAACGCGCTGAGGAACTCGCTCGCCGCTTCAACGGAAAGGCCGCGCCCTACGAGCAGCTATTCGAGTTGCTAGCCCAGGCCGACATCGTCATCTCGTCGACCGGCGCCCCGGGCTACATTCTGAATAAGGAAGCCGCGCTGAGGCTCAACGCCGCGCGCCGCAATCGTCCGATCTTTTTCGTCGACATTGCGGTGCCGCGCGATATCGATCCCGAAATCAATACGATCGACGACATGTTCGTCTACGACGTCGACGATTTGCAGCAAGTTGCCGACGCCAACCTCAAACACCGCCGTAAAGAAGCGCAGCTGGCCGAAGCCATCGTCGAGGAAGAAGTCGACGCGATCATGCGCAAGCTCAAGTCGGTGGAGGTGGCGCCCACGATCGTTTCGCTCAACCAGAGCCTCGAAGGCATTCGCGTCGCCGAGCTGGAACGCTTCCGCTCACGCCTGGGCGCTCTGACGCCCGCTCAAGAGCAAGCGCTGGAAGGGCTGACGAAAGGGCTCATCAACAAGATCGCCCACCAGCCGATCATCGAATTGAAGCAGATGGCCGACCATCCCGAGGGGGCCCGCTTTGTCGAGTTCGTGCGGCGCGCCTTTAAACTGCACCACCGGCCCAAGAACAATGATTGAGCTCGTCATCGGATCTCGCGGATCAAAACTCGCGCTGTGGCAGGCGCGATACATCGCCGCGCAACTGGACGCCCTCGGCGTCAAGACGCGCATCGAAGTCATCAAGACGACCGGCGATAAGATCACCGACGTCGCCCTGGCCCGCGTCGGCGAAGTCTCGGGCCTCAAGGGCGTCTTCACCAAAGAAATCGAAGAAGCGCTACTTGACGGCAGCATCGATCTCGCGGTGCACAGCCTTAAGGATCTGCCGACCGAATTGCCCGAGGGGCTGACTATCGGCGTCGTACCCGTGCGTGAAGATCCACGCGACGCGTTGGTTGGCAAGACTCTCGACGAATTGAAGTCCGGCGACCGCATCGGCACCGGTTCATTGCGACGCGCCGCGCAAATCCGGCGGCTGAAGCCTGGCGTCGAAACCGTCGACATTCGCGGCAACGTCGATACGCGGCTGCGCAAACTTGACGAAGGCCAATACGATGCCATCATTCTGGCCTGCTCGGGCCTCAAGCGGCTTGGCCTACAAGACCGTATTGCGCAGGCGCTGGACCCCGAATTGATGGCCCCAGCGATCGGCCAGGGCGCGCTGGGAATCGAAGTGCGCATCGGCGACGGAGTCACCCTGGAAGCCGTAGCGCCCTTGAATCACATCCCCACGCATCTCGCGGTCGAGGCCGAGCGCGCGCTACTCGAAGCTTTCGGTGGGGGTTGCCAGATACCGCTGGGAGGCCACGCGCGTGTTGACGGCGACGATCTCGTATTGAGCGCGGCCGTTTTCTCGCACGACGGAGCGACCCTAATCCGCGGTCAGGATACCGGGCCGATGACGGAAGCAAAGGAACTCGGCCGGCGATTGGCTGCATCACTCAAGGCGAAAGGCGCGGACAAGCTGTTGCCTTCTTAGGCGTACGCTAGCATGGCAGTTTCATGAGCGGTCGGGTTTACCTTGTCGGCGCTGGTCCCGGAGACCCCGGGCTGATCACCGTCCGCGGCCTCGACGTTTTGCGCCAAGCGGACGTCATCCTCTACGACAACCTGGCGCCCGTCACTCTGCTGGATTACGCCCGGCCGGACGCGGAGCTGATTTACGTCGGCAAGAAACGCGCCGATCACCATCTTTCGCAAGACGAGATCAACGCGCTGCTGGTCGAGAAGGCGCAAACCGCGGCGGTCGTCGTGCGGCTGAAGGGAGGCGACCCGTTTATCTTTGGACGCGGCGGCGAAGAGGGCGAGGCCTTGCATGCTGCGGGCATTTATTTTGAGGTTGTCCCTGGGGTAAGTTCGGCGACTGGGGCGGCGGCCTACGCCGGAATTCCGTTGACGCATCGCTCTCGCACGTCGGCGATCAGCTTTGTTACCGGACATGAGGTTGACGCGATCGACTGGGCTAAGGTGGGCCAGACCGAGACGCTGGTTATATTCATGGGGCTGACGACGTTCGGCGAGATTGCCAAGCAGCTCATCGCCGGAGGCCGTGATCCGCAGACGCCCGCCGCCGCAATTCGCTGGGGTACGCGACCCGACCAGCAGACGCTTACCGGAACTGTTGCGAATTTGGCCGAACGCATCGCCGCAGCCAAACTCAGGCCGCCCGCGCTGATCATCGTCGGCGAGGTTGTCGCACTGCGCGAAGACCTCAATTGGTTCGAACATTTGCCGCTGTTTGGCCAACGCATCGTGCTGACGCGAGCGGAGGAGCAGGCGGGCGAATCGGCAGAACAACTGCGCCGGTTGGGCGCCGAAGTGATTGCGGCGCCAACGATTGAAATTGTCGAACCCAGCAGTTGGGCGGCGATCGACGCGGCGATTGCGAACCTAGAGACTTACGACTGGCTCATCTTCACCAGCCGCAATGGGGTCGAGCGATTCTTGGCGAGGCTCGACGCTAGTGAGCGCGACTTGCGCGCCGTCAAAGGGCGCATCGCGGCGATCGGACCAGCCACCGCGGAGGCTCTTGCCCAAGCGCGTTTGAAGGTGGATTGCCTGCCGGAGGAGTTTGTTGCGGAGAGTTTGCTCGATGCGTTTGACGCCGAACTGACCGGCAAGAAGATTCTGCTCGCGCGCGCTGAGGTTGCCCGTGAGGTGCTGCCGGAGGGGTTGCGACGCCGTGGGGCAAGCGTTGACGTCGCACCGGTTTACCGAACGGTCGTCCCGGACTCGGCGACGCTGCGAAGAGCGCTCGCTACGAAACCGCCCGACTGGATCACGTTTACTAGTTCGTCGACTGTGCGGCACTTTGTTGAGATGGCTGGAGTCGACGTTTTGAAGACCGCCAGAATCGCGTCGATCGGCCCGATCACTTCGGCAACGATTCGCGAGTACGGTATTGAGCCGACCGTTGAGGCCGAGCCACACACGATGGTGGGGCTTGTGGCAGCCATTGTCGGAGCGGCAGGTTAGTCTAGCGCCGGCACGATCACTGACCAGCCCTCTTGTCGATTACTTTCACGCTGATTTGCGCTCGGAGCAGCTTGCTTTCATCAGGCGTCAATCGCTCGTAGCCAGACAGCATGTCGACGAGGCCTCCGTAGTGATCCTCGATCGTCGCAGTTAGTTTCTGAATAGCCCGCTCCAAATCGCCTTCGGCGCTGACGACAACGCTGGAGGAATACGCCGCTTTGAGACCCAGGGTAGACGGTGGCTGATGGACTAGCTCGGCCAGGTAATCGAGCCGTTCGTTGTCTGTCAGCGGGCCGTCGTGCGGGCAGGGATGCCCTCTACGGTAGGATCTAGACACGATTCGGTCGTAGTAACGTGGCTGCATCCAATACGACAGAACGATGCTGTCGGCCTGGCCAAACTTGACGATCTGATATACGCCGATTGGGGGGTAGCCAGTCGGAGTTGAGATGCCACGCCCGCAAGTGGGAAGCGAGCTAACTCCCCCGCCTCTTTCAAACCCGGGACGAATCCTGGGATCCCTTATGAAGACCGTGGCCTCTATTCGCAGGCCCTCCAGCAACCAGAGGGGTAATCCGGGGGCGCTTGACTGAGCGGCGAGACTGAATAGTGCGTCCCGCCTGACGGCACTTTGTTCCTGTTGCATCAAGTCGAGAAGTCGTTCGGCGTGCAGCTCTGGTTCAAAGCTCAGCAATACAATGACTTCGTCTGGGAGCTGGTCGTTGTAACGTTCAAGCAGGCCAGGCGGAGGCGAAACTCTCAACCGAATCATGCTGTCGACGGCAGCTCGCAGGGCATATTCGTGCTCGCCGTCAAAACCGTACTTGCCCCCTCGCTCGACAAACTCGATTAACTCAGGCGCTAGTTCATCCAGACTAAGCTCGCCGATTAGGTAGGCGCCCCAGGCTTGATCCTTTGCAAGGGGCGACCAAAGAAGCTCCTTGACGCGCTGCCGCACAGGCTCTAGATCAATCGGCGGTTCAGCCTCTTGCCCAAGGCCGCTAACGGGAATGATCAGAGCAACGGCAATGGCAAGGTGTATGAGGCGGGTCATCATAGGCCAATGACGTTTGGGCAGGAGAATTGGTTCTTCGGCGGCGGCAGGACGGACCTTGGGTTGTGGATTGGCGAAAGGTCTAATTTGAAGGCCGACGCCCAAAGGGCCCCTCTTGCGAGGGGCCCTTTGGGACGTAGGTTGCGATCCCCTACC
>JAQCLD010000101.1 GCA_027592785.1 Acidobacteriota bacterium | reverse complement strand
CCGCCGTTCCGGCGGGTTTTCTTGTTATTACGGCAAGAAGGCCCGTCGGGCGGCGGCTTCAGGGCAACGAGCTTCATTCAGCTGACCGATTTCCGCTGCGGGAACCCTTGAACGAGGCCTTTCCTATTGTTTTCAACCACTTAGACCAGTTTACCCGCGGAACAAAGCGGAACCTGGCGGAAATCCGCGGCAAAATCAGGCGCCTGGCGGAACGGTGGCGGAAATCAACGGAACGTCCTGGAAGAAACCTGCGGCCTTCGGGGCTGCGACGCACGACGGTGATCGGTAACATCTGGGATAGACTAACTTCAGCGCCTCGGCAATGCCCAACATACTATATCTACACGGTTTCGCTTCTGGGCCGCTCTCCAACAAGGCTCGGTTTTTCTCCAATCGATTTGCGCAGATTGGTGCAACGGTCCATTGCCCGGATCTAGCCGAGGGCGACTTCACGCGCCTAACTCTCACCAAACAGCTCAAGCTCATCGATCGCCTGGCGCAAGAACTCAATCCTGTGATGATCGTCGGATCCAGCCTCGGGGGCTACTTAGCGGCTATCTACGGATCTATTCATCCTGAGCGCGCGCCCAGACTCCTGCTCCTGGCCCCGGCCTTCGGCTTCCCGCGCGGCTGGGAGGATCGGCTCGGCAAAGAAGAGATGGAAGAATGGCGGCAAAAGGGCTCGATCCAGGTCTATCACTACGGAGCCGGCGAATCGCGTCCAATTGGCTACGAGCTCTATGAGGACGCGGTTTGGTTTGACCAGTACCCGGACTTGCGGCAGCCGACGCTGATCTACCACGGCAAACGCGATGACAACGTTAGCCCGGACCTCTCCGTGAAGTTCGCTTGGGGGAAACCCAATGTACAGTTAGACTTGGTTGACTCCGACCACTCCTTGGGCGACGTCCTGGAGCACATGTGGCGTGGAGCGGCAGAATTCTACCAGCGGGCTGAAACAGTCTCTGCTAGTGGCGCGTAACGAGCAGTAGGAATTGGATGCAAGAACTTCCGGCGTCCCGAGAATTGGTCGACCGAGCGCTTCTGGACCAAGAAGCGTTCGCGGAGCTTGTGGAGAAGCATAAGGCGATGGTGTATTCCCTCGTCTACAACTTCTTCCACAATCGATCGATCGCGGAGGACATTGCGCAGGACGCCTACTTGGATTTGTATCGCAATCTGGACCGGATCGAGTCGGACAAGCACTTGGCTTTCTGGCTGCGGCAAACGGTGACGAGGAAGTGCATTGATTGGAGCCGGAGACAAAAGCATCGCCGCTGTCAGCCTCTTGATGAGGCCCCGGAGCCGGGCGTTGAACCGCGGGAACGAGACTTAATGCTCGAAAGCGCGCTGGCGGCCAAAGTGGCCGCGCTGCCCGAGAAGATGAGGTTGGTGGTGATTTTGAGATTCCAAGAGGATTTGAAACTGACGGAGATCGCGGAAACTCTGGACGTGCCGGTCAACACCGTGAAAACGACGTTGCGACGCGCGCTGGACCGCCTGCGGCCCAAGGTATCCCATTTGGCGGAGGAGGCAAGATATGGACCAATACGAGCTTGAGCTGAAGCGCATGTTAGCGCGTCGCGAGCCCGCGTCCGACTTTACCTCCCGAGTGATGGAGCAGGTTCGCCGTTATTCCACGGACGAAAAGCGTGAGCAGAAGGTGATCACCTTCCAGGCGAGAAGCCGCAGGGTTTGGAGGTGGGCTGCCGTGGGGGCACTCGCCGCATCTCTGACTCTCGCCGTGGTCGTGGAGCAGCGGAGGAACAATCGCCGCCAGGCGGAGGTTGCCGAAGCGCAGCTCTATGAGACGCTTATGCTGGTTGGTGAAAAAATGAATCAGGCGCGTACGGAAATAAGACGTCCGCGCCCGGAGGGAGTAGTTCAATGAGGCGTTGGGGCAGTCTCGCACTCGCAGTTATGTTGTCGATGCCGGCCTGGGGATTTACGTCCGCCAAGCTCGATGTCAACACGGAAGAGTTAAAAGGCCAGGCCGATGAGGTCGTCGAAGTCAACCTCGACGGGAAGGCCTTGCAAGAAGGCAGCAAGCTGCTGGCGATCCGCGACGGGATCAGCGGCTCGGTCAAGTCGGTGTTGACCGGCATCAAGGGGATCTATAGGAAAACCTATCGCTTCGCGGCCGGCAACTCGTATCAAGAAGGCGCCGTAACCGACATCCGCAGCCAGATGACGGACGGCGGTTGGTCGCCGATGATCGACGTCCAAAACAAGACGCAAAACAAGGGTTTGACGGTCTATTCGTATACGTCCACGGATGGGACGTCGCCGAACGGAGTGACGGTTATCTCGACGGACCCGGGTGAGATCACGGTGCTCAATTTAGTCGGCGACATCGACCTGGATGCTTTGGCGGACGTTGGCGCAACGCTCGGCATGCCCGCAATGAGCATCGCCACCACAGAGCTAGGGCAGCCGAAATTGCCGCTCCCGCCAGCCCCGAAGAAGTAGCACTAACTTCTCTGTAGCTGAGATAGAACTCAAGAACGGCCGCCAGCATTCGCTGGCGGCCGCTTTGTTAATAGATCCGGATCTTAGCTGCTATCGCCGCGATCCGCGAGAGCTTCCCGAGCCACCGCGGCTGCTGCCGCCGGACGACCTGGGGGACGATGAGCCGCCGCCCGAAGCCCGCGGGGAACTCGAGCGGCCGGAAGGAGAGCTTGCCCTTGGAGCCGGCCTGCTCGGCGCTGACTGCCGGCTCACTCGTGGCGATCTCTGACTACTCGGCTGCTGGCTGGTCCGCGGAGAGCGCGAAGGACTAGACTGAATCGCCGGTACCCGCGACCGTGCCGGGGACGACGGAGTTGTTGCCCGGGGAATCCTGCTGGAGGAGTCAGATCGGCCAACCCTTGGAGACTGCGACGATCCTCGATCGACTTGAGACCCCGAGCGGGAGGACGAGTTCCTATTCACCATGGATTGCGAGCGGGCCGGCGCGGACGATGTTCCAGAAGATCGGCTGTCCCGAATCACAGGTCCGTTGTCCGTCGCGTTGTTTCGACGTTGGATGGTCCCCCGGTCGGAGGAACGCGTTGTCCCGGTGCGCTGCGGAGCCGATGTCGTCGCCCGCGAGCCTCGCACAGAGGCGCCGCTATCGATGCGGTTGTTACGCGGCTGAAGCCTACCGCTCGTACCGCGGTCGGGCGCGGAATAGGTTTGAGAACTCCGCGGGGAGGCCGCCCCGGAGCGAGATGTCGCCGTACCCGCCCGGCCAGAGGACCGCACATCGCCGGCCAATCTCACCGAGCCCGTGACGCGAGGCGAAGTCCGCGTGGTCGCCGTATTCGCCCGCGGGCTATTCACGGCGCCCTGCGTGCGGATCTGACGAACAGACGTGGCGACCTGCTGACGCTGTTCAGCAAAGGACGCCTGCCTGGGGCTAGTGGCCCCGCGTACGCCCGAGCGGCTGAAGGTAGACCGTCGCGCGTTCCCCGGCTGACCGTTCGACGCACTCGTTCGGATGTTGCGTAGGATCGTGCCCTGAGCCTGTCTCTCGGGGACGACCGGCACGTTGCCGCGCACCGCGGAAGCACGAGCCAATTCGTTGCGGTTCAGGCTGCGGACGTTATCGAGACGGCCGCGGGAGAATCCGCCTGCATCGACCACCGTTACGCCGTTGTTCACGCGAGCATTGCGGTAGTCGTTGTAGATATTGACGCTGTTATCGACGACGATCGTCGAGTTGCGGCCGCCGTAGCCCCGTCGGCCATACCAGGGGTGATACCGCTCGCCCGGAGCCAAGGGAATCCAGCCGACGCTGCCAAAGCCGACGCCGACCGACCAGCCGCTACGTCCGCTATAGCCGAAGAATCCGACCAGAGCGGGCCTCCAAGCCTGGCGGTAGTGCCGATCGCCGGGATACCAACCCCAGCCGTAGGAGGGGTGATTCCACCAACGGCCGTAGTGATAAGGCGCCCAGCCCCAGGGCTCGTATCCAACCCAGGTCCAGCCGTAGTAAGGGGCCCAAGCCCACCGCCCGTCACGATAAGGAGCCCAGCCGGCTGCGACGCGCGGATACCAAGTGTGGCCGTATCCCGAAACGTAGCGCCAGTCGCCCGAGCCATCAAGATCGCCGGCGCCGACTACCGAGCTACTCACATAGCGGTAGCTTTCTACATCCGCCAAGCGGTCGTCGCGATCTTCGTTCCAACGATCCCAATCGCCGCGAGGTTCATCGCTGGAGAGCCGCACTTCGACGCCGTCCGGGCCATCCCGTAGGACGAGCATGCGTCCCCTGGCTAACGTCTCGGTACCTTTCGAGGTGAAGACTTCCGCTTCGCCTTTACGTACCTGGATCACGGTCTCGCCGACTCGTGTTTCAATTTCGTAGCGGCCATTCCTGTGCGGACGAATGGCGGCGTGGGGCGTTTCGATATCGACGTCCGCTTCCCCGCCCTTCAGTTCGGAGTAGGTCATGCGACCGTTGAACAGCTGCACGCGGAAATTGCGTTCGCCGAGGTTGGTCAACTTGATCTCGGTCTCGGCATCGAGCCTGACCAGGTTCGAATAATCCAGTTGGATCTCAGCGCGAGATCCAGAGCCGGTAGCCAGCGTATCGCCTTCCACTACCGGAGCGTTGACAGTCGCCGCAACCCAGTCGCCCGCGTCCCCGCGTCTGGTCGAAACGTCTCCGTTGGTTAGACTGATGCGCGCCACGCCCAAGGCCGGACCAGCTTCGGTCTCCTGTTGAGCAGCGACTGGCGACATAAACCCCACCATCGCTCCGAGGACAAATGTTGTCAGGATGGTTCGTTTCATGTTTCTTTACCTCCGGCGGCGACACTGCGCCTACTGCCTATAGTGCAATTCGCGTTCCATCCCTTTAGACGGGCCAGCTAGTTGAAAACGTTGCACTTAACTCACAGCGGACGTGGAGCGCTACCGGTGCATTTCCACCGGCCGGTGGTTTGCGACCGGTTGCCGAGATTATAAGGCGCCGGTACCGTCGGGGGACTAGTCGCCGGTAACGGGCTGTTCTGGCCGATTCGTTCCGCTAAACAAGTTCGCGACGCCGCGCTTGGCGTCGAGAACCAAACTGAACAGGGCCGGTACGAGGAACAGGGTGAACACCGTCGAAACCACCAGTCCGCCAACGACTACGCTGCCCAACCCGCGATAGAGCTCGGACCCCGCGCCAGGGGAAAGCACCAACGGCAGCATGCCGAAGACGCTCGTCGACACACTCATGAAAATCGGACGGATGCGGCTGCGTGTCGATTCGCGGATGGCCTCTCGCGGTTCCATGCCGTCCTCGCGCATGTGATTGAGCGCTTGATGCACAACTAGGATGGCGTTATTGACGACCGTGCCAATCAAGATGATGAAGCCCAACATCGTCAGCACATCCAACGCCTGGAAGGTGAACTGATTGAGCAGCGCCAAGCCAAGCAAACCGCCCAGCGCCGCGAGCGGGACGCTGACCATGATGACGAAGGGATACAGGAAGCTCTCAAACAACGCCGCCATCAGCAAATACGTAATCGCCAACGCCAGCAAGATATTCCACTTGAGGGCATCCAACATTTGGGCCAATTGGTCGGCTGCTCCAGCCAATCTGCCGGTTAGGCCGCCTGTTAACTGCCCTGAGTCACGCAACGGCTGCAGGATCTCGGCCTCGAGCATCTCGGCTGCCTGCTGTAGAGGCATGTCATCCGGCGGCACGACTTGAATCATCACCGCGCGCCGACGCTCGGAGTGATTTATCTGGGACGGTCCGGACGTCAGCTCGATATCAGCGACCGAACCCAGAGTTACCAGAGCCCCGGACGGCGTCGCGATGGGCAGCTGCTCAAGCAGGTGCGTGCGGTGTTGATACTGCTGAGGACCGCGCACCATGAGGTCGATCTCGCGGCCCTCGAAGGTGTAGTCGCTCGCCTTGACTCCGTCAACCAAAGCACTGACGGCGAAGCCTAGTTCGCGATTTGAAATGCCGAGTTCCGCCGCGCGTCGGCGGTCGGTAGTTACGCGGATTTCGGGATCGCCCAGATCGAGACTTGGGATCGGCCGCACCTGCGCGGTCGGCATCAATCGCATGGTGTCAACGAAGACGCCGCCGGCCAGTTCCACCAAACGGTCCAAGTCATTGCCGCTCAACTCAATATCGATGGCGCGTCCAGCCTGTCTGCCGCTTTGAAAGAGGCTGGTCTGCCGGACGAAGCCGATGGTCCCGGGAAACGATCGAGCCACACCAGTAAACCCCGGCAGCAGCTCCCGCACGCGGGCAGGATCTTCTGAGACCACACCGAAGAAGGCCTGGCTGGTCAAGGCAACAAAGAATATGTTGCTGATGCCGCCGCCCGGCATTGCCGCCCGCTCTTCGGCCGGAGCCTTCCACAGTTGGCCGAGTTCCTCCTCGAGCGCTAGCCGCATATCCGAGATCTGATCGATATTAAGGCCCGGAGGCGGCTGTATGAATCCGATGAGCAGGTTGCGGTTACCTTGCGGCAGGTACTCTGTCTTAGGCATCAACTGCCAGCTCCCCAAGACAGCAGCGGCTGTAAAACCGCCGACGACGAGAAGCCTCTTGATCGTCCCGCCACAGAGCCAGAAGACAAACGCAGCGATGGCATCCGTCAACTTTTCCGCGACACGGACGAGGCCGAAAAGATTCTTGTAGCTGTATTGGCCTGCTTGCTTGGGCCGCTGCAAGATCTTGGCTGACAGACTCGGGATAACCGTGATCGCAACGATCAGGCTCAACCCGACGGCACAGCTAATGGCGATAGCGATGTCTTTGAAGAGCTGCCCCGCCTCTTCTTCGATGAACACGATCGGCAGGAAAACCGCAATTGTCGTCAGCGTGCTCGCTAGGACCGCGCCCCAAACCTCTCTAGCGCCGTCGAACGCTGCCTGCGCTCTGGACTTACCCATCTGGCGGTGACGATAAATATTCTCGAGCGAAACGATGGAATTGTCGACCACCATGCCCACGGCGAACGCCATTCCGGCGAGGCTGATGACGTTGATCGTCCGGCCGAAGGCATTCATCAAAAGGAAGGTGCCGATCACGCTGATCGGGATCGCTGCCGCAACGACAAACGTGCTGGATAGGTTCCGCAGAAATATCAGCAGAATGAGGATTGCCAAACCTCCGCCGACTAATAGGTTCTGCTGCACTAAGTTGACAGCGCTGTAGATGTAGTCGGTTTGGTCGTAGGCCTGAATGAGCTCGAGCCCGCGCGGGTTGAGAATTTCAGCGTTAATAGTCGCCAGGCGCGCCTTGACGTCCGCCATCACACCCAGCACGTTTGCGCCCGGCTCTTTGATGACATTCATGCCTAGCGCCGGAATACCCATGTAGTAGGGCTTGCCGGTCGCTTTGCGGTAGCCAATTTCGGCGTAGCCTAAATCTCTCAAGTAGACTGGTACGCCGTTGCGGATGGCGATCACGACGTTCTCGATGGCCTCAGGCGTTTCGTACTCGCCCATCGTCCGAACTCGGTAGCGGCGCTTGCCTTCGTCAAATGTGCCGCCCGAGAAATTGCTGTTTTCGCGATCAAGCGCCGTGCGCAGTTCGCCAAATGTGATCTTCTGCGATGCCAGCTTTTCGGGATCGACAACCACGTGCAGTTCGGTTTGGCGACCGCCAAAGACGTTCGATGAACCGACGCCGGGAACGCGCTCAAACTCCGGCTTCACCTCATAGTCGAGAAAGTCATAGAGGTTATAGATGTCGCCGGTGAACGTGTTCTCGCCCTTCGTGGGCGCCATCATGAACCAGGCGATCGCGTTGTCGAAGACATCGTCGGTGCGGATCGAAGACCGCTCGGCATCGGCGGGATACTCCGGCACCTGCTCGAGACGGTTGGAGACACGAATGACGGCCGTATCGAGATCGGTGCCGGTCTGAAACGTCAGCGTGATCCGCCCCTGATTCTCCAGGGACTCGGATTCCATCGTGATCAGCCCCTGAACGCTTTTCAGTTGCTCTTCCTGCTCCTCGATGATTTCGCGCTCGATTTCGAACGGCGTAGCGCCGGGCCACAGCGTGGTCACCGAGACGATTGGCTTATCAACCGTCGGCGTCAACTGGATCGGAATACGAACCAACGCGATGAGCCCGAACAGGACAATCAGGATCACGCCGACGGCGGTCGTCACCGGTAATTCAATGGCGCTCTTGACGATCTTCACGGCAGCGGATACTCCAGCGGTTCGCCCGTCACAGGCTGACCCGTGTTGAGCCTCTCGTTACCACGGGTGACGACACGGTCTCCGGGTCCAACGGAGCCCTCAACGACCACCCATTGGCCGACGCCGGCGCCCTGCTTGACAGCAACCGACCGGACCGTTCCTTCCGAAGTGATGACAAAGACGCTTTGTCGACCGCCCTGCAGTACGACGGCGTCCTTCGGGACGATTGTCTGGCCCGACTGATCGCCGCCTGAGAAAACCGCCTCGGCCATCATTCCCGGAGCCGCTCCGCCGGGATTCGCGAAGGCAACCAGCACCGGGAAAGTCCGCGCCTCAACGTCGGCTTGGGGAATGACCGCGCGAACTGTGCCCTGGACCCTGCCGCCGCCCAGCGCCTCAAATGCAATGCCGACCTTCGACCCGGAACGGAAGCGTCGAATATAGCGTTCAGGCACGTCCACGCGAACTTCGAGTCCTGTGGTCGACATCAACTCGACAACCGGATCGCCCTGGCCGAGCCACTCGCCCACCTGTGTGTGCTCTTCGAGCACGACGCCATCGAACGGTGCGTAGATAGCCGCGCGCGCAATCTCGTCTTCGATCCGTTCGATACCCGCCCGCAGCCGCTGGTCCCGGCCTTTCCAGGCATCCAGGTCGTATTTCTTGGCATCAAGTTGGTCGCGGGCGATGATCTCGGCGTCGAACAATTCCTGGGCTCGTGCAAACTCCTTCTCCGCAAGACTCTGGCGCGCCAAGGTCTCTTGCAGGTCCGCCTCGTTGGCCTTCTTTTCCAACTCCAGTTGCTTGGTACGCAGGCGTACGAGCAACTGTCCTTTCTTTATGGCATCGCCTTGCCTGACGGTGAACTCCTCGATCAGCCCGTCAACCTCACCGGCGACGGTACTCGACAACGACGACTGCACGGTCCCCGGAAGACGGACTTCCGTGCGGAACGAGTGCGACGCAGCCAGTGTGTAGCGCACAGGAGCCGCTGGCCGTTGAGCCAGGGCGGCAGATCCGCAGCAGCAAAAGAATAGAGCTGCTGCCAGCACGGAGCGGTGGGAAATCATGAGGTGGACGCCTCTAGCCGAACGCCTAGAAGCCTCTCATCACTATAGCTAGCCCTCCTGTTATCGAACAGGATTATTGCGCTATCCTGACGAAACTCATGATCGAAATCGCACGCCTCGACCACGTCTCCTTCGCCGTACAGGATGTCGATGCCTCACGGCGATTCTTCGGCGGAGTGCTGGGCCTCCCCGAGATCGACCGCCCTGCATTCGATTTTCGCGGCGCGTGGTTCGGTATCGGCGACCGCTCGCTCCATCTGATCGAGCAAGAGGTCGCTAGCCGCACCGCCGCCGCCAAGTTGACTCGGGCCGATCACATGGCGCTCGAAGTCAAAGACATGGACGCTGTGAAGCAGGCGTTGGACAGCGCGGAGATTCCCTACCAATTGGGCACGAACGACAGCCGCGGGTTCCGCCAGGTCTTCTGCGCCGACCCCGACGGACACACCATCGAGTTCATCTCGCGGGGCTAGGCGAGTTGGCAGCGGGGTCCGTTGCAGACTCACCTACCTCAGCGTGTTTCGGTTGTTTTCGGGCGCTGTGTAGTCGACGAATCGGATCGGGTCTGTGCCATTTAGAAATTCCTCGATGTTGGTGTAGCCATCGCGGTCGCTGTCGAGCGTGGGATCTGCGGCGACGCGAGGATCGAGTCCGAACTTCTCCTCCCACGCATCAGGCATGCCGTCATTGTCGCTATCGGACGGCGCCGGCAAAGCGGCTAGCTCAGGCCAGCCGCCCACGTCCTGCGGCGAGTCGATGATGCCGGAAGGCCGGGACGCATCAATTTCTGGATGCGCTTCCTTGTATCCGGTTCCTTCGTACGTCGCTTCGCCTCGGCGAGTCTCCTCGATGATGCGCCGATCGAGCGCGTCTCGTTTTGGCAGGCTCGCTCCCACATCAGAAAGGACAACGCGGTAAGCTTCTTCGGCTGACTGCTCCCGGATCGGCATCGCCGGCCAGGGCTCGTCGAGCTTCAAGCCAGCAACATACGTGTCGCCATGCTGCGCTTGCACCCCGCCCTGCCAGTTCTCTTGAGTGACGGCGGCATTCCCCTGCATGAAATTGCCGGCGATGAACCACTTCCCAAAGTCCGCAGCCTCGTCGCGCGATGAGGGGTTGGCGATCCGGTGCGAGACCGCGCCCGGAATCGTGGCGGGACCGGGCTTGTAGTAGTTGCCGACCATATTGACGACACAGTCACTGAACTTCGGGTTGCCTTGCTGTTGTTTCTCGCCTCCGTAGGCGCTGTTGATGCCCCAGTTGAAGACTACGTTGTTGCGATGGTCCGTATATCCGCAGCCTGAAGCGAACCGGGGATTTCGGCTGCTGTGGTGCGCCAGCAAGTTGTGGTGGTACGTGCTGTAGTTGGACCCCCAGATTCCGCCGAACCCGTGAGAGCCTTTGATGTGATTCGATCCGTATAGGCTCTCCGAGATCAGGGTCCATTGGACCGTCACGGTCTCGCCGTGATAGAGCGAGACGGCTTCATCGATGCTCCAACTAGCGGAAAGATGGTCCAGAATGATGTTCTTGTGGTAGCGACTGGATACGGCGTCGGCGTCGTCACCGGACTCGTCGCCAAGCCGGACGCGCACGTATCGGATCACCACCTCGTCGGCGTCGATCTGAATCGGATGCTTGCGCAAAGCGATGCCGTCTCCTGGGGCTGTTTGACCGGCAATGGTTATGTAGGGATTAGAGATCCTCAGTGGGCTTTCCAGGACAATCGTGCCCGAGACGCGGAAGACGACGATCCTCGCGCCCTCGGCTTCAACAGCTGCGCGCAAGCTCCCTGGGCCGCTGTCGTCCAGGTTCGTCACCGCTATCGCCGGTCCTCCCCTTCCGCCTCGAGTCATCGAGCCGTGGCCTTCCGCTCCAGGAAAAGCGGGTACGCCCGGAACCTGCCCAAGCGCCTCCGCAACGAGGGTCGCAACGAGCATGCCGCTCAGCACCGCCAGAACAATCCGTTTCGGCTGAAAAGAGTTCATTTGGGACTTCCGATGCTCCTGCGAGCACTCCGCAAAACAAGCGCCGGCCGCAGGCGCCCGCGACCCGAAACGCAACAAGGCCCGCTCTTTCGAGCGGGCCTTGCTTTCTCGTCTATTTATCGATGGTACCGCAGTTTTCGGAAGAGTGGGGGCTAAACGACGTTTTGTTACAAAGATTACGAAAACGCTCTGAGACACCTCTTGCTACGCTGATCCGCTATGAGATCGTTCCTGCTCGTTTGAATCGCACTCGCGGCTTTGCCGACCCTCGGTCAGCGCCGCCAGGGTCCCAACATGGATTCCCAGTACCACCTGGGTCCTGACTCGCTCATCCAGCAGAACGTTCCCAAGGGTGCCATCAGCGAAAAGTACACCATTCCCAGCGAGGTCTACCCGGGGACGATCCACGAGTATTGGGTCTACGTGCCGGCACAGTATGACGCGGCCAAGCCGGCGGCGCTGATGATCTTCAACGACGGCCACGAGTTCATGCGTTTCGACGGACCGATCCGCGCTCAGAACGTGATGGACAACCTCATCTCGCGCCGTGAGATCCCGGTGATGATCGGCGTATTCGTCAATCCTGGCCGCACGCCCGAACAGCCCCAGGCCGGCCGCCGCGGATGGGGCGACCGCACCGGCAACCGTCCCGAGGAGTACAACTCCATCGACGACCGTTACGCGCGGGTGATCCTCGACGAACTGATCCCCGCCGTCAAGAAGGACTACAACACCAGCGACGACCCCAAGATGCGCGGGATCGGCGGCACCAGTTCCGGCGGAATCGCCGCCTTCGTCGCCGCCTGGCACGGCTCAGAGCAGATCCACAAGATGTTCAGCTTCGTGGGCACCTACGTCAATCTGGGCAACCGCGGCGGGAATACGTTGTCGCAAATCGTCAGCGCCAGCGAGAAGAAGCCCCTGCGCATCTACCTGCAGGACGGCCGCAACGACAACCGCGGCCAAGCGCGCGACGGTAGCTACAACCAGGAGCGCGACTGGTTATACAACAACGTGCAACTAGCCAAGGCGCTTGAGGACAAAGGCTACGACCTGAACTACACCTGGGGAATCGGCAACCACGGTCAAGTTCAGGGGGGCTCGATCTTGCCGGAGATCATGCGCTGGCTGTGGCGCGACCACGGCGTCTCGACCGATCCGAACGATACGATCGAGCGCTCATTCAACGAACCGGCTTCTCAGTAACGCAAAAAGCCCGCTCTTTCGAGCGGGCTTTGTTTGACGTCTATTTAGCTATGGTACCAAGAAAAATGGCCCAGTGGAGCATTAAGCACGTTTTGTTACAACTTTTACAAAACTTCTTCCGGCAGGGCTCTTGCTAACCTAAACAGGTTGTTTTCTAGGAGTTCCGAGATGAGACTGCCCTTCGCCCTACTGCTTTCCGTGGCCCTGGCTGTGCCCGCTTTCGCTCAGAGGCCTCCCGAGGGGCCCAATCCCGCCCCTGACGCGCAATACCGGCTCGGACCCGATTCGTTTCCCCAAGAGGGCGTGCCCAAGGGTCGCATCGACGGCCCGTTCGTCATTCCCAGCGAAGTCTGGCCCGGCACCCAGCACACCTACTGGGTTTACGTTCCCGCGCAGTACGATCCCGCCAAGCCGGCGGCGCTGATGGTCTACAACGACGGACAGGCCTACATGAACCCCGACGCCGACCTGCGCGCCCACAACGTGATGGACAATCTCATCTACCGCCGCGAGATTCCGGTCATGATCGGCGTCTTCATCAACCCAGGACGCACGCCGGAACAAACTGAGCCCAGCCTTAGCGACTGGGGCGACCGCTGTTGCAACCGGCCCGCCGAATACAACACCGTGGACGACCGCTTCGGACGCATCATGGTCGATGAGCTCCTGCCGGCGATCCAGAAGGACTACAACATTTCCGACGACCCCGCCCAGCGCGGCATAGCCGGTTCTAGTTCCGGCGCTATCGCTGCCTTCACCGCCGCCTGGTTCCGCCCCAACCACTTCCGCAAGGTCTTGAGCTTCATCGGCACCTTCGTCAACCTGGCTGGACGCGGCGGCAATCAGTACCCGGACATGATCGTCCAGCACGACCGCAAGCCCCTGCGCGTCTTCCTACAAGACGGCCGCAACGACAATCGCGGCGTCCGGCGTGGCGGCGAGTACAACCAAGAGCGCGATTGGTTCTACAACAACAACCGTATGGCCCGCGCGTTGACCGAGAAAGGCTACGACGTGAACTACGTCTGGGGCATTGGCCGTCACAGCCAAAAGCAGCCCGGCGCGATCCTGCCCGAAGCCATGCGCTGGCTCTGGCGCGACCACCCGGTCTCAACCGACCCGGACGACGACATCGAGCGTTCGTTCAACGAAGCGGCGAAGTAAGAACTAGAATTCAACTTGCAAAGGCCGTCAGCGAAAGCTTGGCGGCCTTTGTCAGATCTAGAGGTCGACGCTGATCCGATCCGGCCCGCTGCTCTCAACCAGCAGCGTGAGCTCGTAGGTCTCCATTGAGTAGCAGCACAACGCGGCCTGCCCTCCGCGGCACCAGTAAACCGACGTCTTGACCGTTAGCACGGCGCCACCTTCTGGAACCTCGACGCGAGTCTCAATCGGCAAAGCCTCGACCGCCAACACCGTCGTTTCCCCGCCCCGCACGATCTCGATCTGCGAGGCCACGTCGGGATTGATGCGTGCGTCATCCGGCAAAGCGAGGTCGATGGACAGCGTTACTGAGCCGACGCCGCAGCGAACCGCCGCAAGCTTCTTCACGCCCTTCCGGCGTAGGGACAGCCGATCCGCATCCCGCAGATTAAACGTCGACACATCGCCCGACGCGATGTTGACCACGCGCACCGCATGGTTGTTCGTGTCGGCCACATACAAATTGCCGTCCGCCGAACTCAAACCGCCCGGCTCATCGAAACGAGCGTCTGTGGCCGCGCCGTCAACCAAGCCCGCAAGACCGTCCCCGGCGAACGTCCGAGCGGTGCGCGTGTGCAGCCCGATCGCCTTGATCTTGTTGTTGTAAGTGTCGGCGACGAACAGCGTGCCCTCGGCGTACTCCACGTCGAGCGGGTGCTGCAGCCGGGCGACATCGGGGCCGCCATCGACATCGCCAAAGTCGAACAAGCCTTCGCCGACCACCGTCTTCACATGACCGCCGCGCGGGTCGAGATTCACCGCGCGAATCGAACTCGTCTCGCTGTCAGCAACAAAGAGATGATTTTCATCGTGCGTCAGTCCGCTCGGCTGGGCCATCGATGCTCCCAGCAACGGGCCGTCGCGGTGATCTTCCTGTCCCGAACCTGCGTGGCCGGCGATGTAAAACTCTTCGAGATCCAAACCCCAAATCTGGTGCGCGCCGGCCATGGCGATGAACAGCACTCCATAGGTAATATCCAAATCCCAGGGCGAGTTCAGCGGCCGTCCCCGCGCGGGCCCCGGCAGGTTGTTGAACTCTTCATCCTGCCTGCCATTGCCCGACATCGTCACCACGGTCCGCGCCCGCAAATCCACTCGCCGGATGGCATGGTTTTCCGTATCGGCGACGTATAGCAGGTCGCCCTCCAGCGCCATCCCCTGCGGACCACGGAACTGCGCTTCTTCGAAGGAGCCCTCTGTGAATCCAGGCTGCCCCGTGCCGATGACGTCCAGCACGGCGCCGGTATCGAGCGATACCGCGATGATCCGGTGATGCCCTGTGTCGGCGATGAACAGTTGCCCGCCGTCGGCATCCGCCAGTACCTTGCCTGGGAACGACAGGATCGAGGCCGGCTCCCGCTCGCGCTCCATCGGCAAAGCCAACGGCTTCCGATCCAGCACGCCCTCCGCCTCAAAGTGCTCCGCCATCTGCGCAATGACTGGATCAAAAACTTCAAAGACGCCCTCGCCGCTGTGCGTGCCGATCACCTTGCCGCGCGGATCGATCAGCATCATCGTCGGCCAAGCGCGCACCGCGTACTCGGACCAAATCTTCATCTCGGGGTCATTCACCACCGGATGTTCGATGTCGTGCCGCAAGATCGCCTGCCGTATGTTCTCGGCCTCTTTCTCAGCCAAAAACTTGCCCGAATGCACGCCGATCACGACCAAACAGTCGCCGTACTTCTGCTCCAGGCGCTTCAAATCAGGCAAGACGTGCTGGCAGTTGATGCAGCAATACGTCCAAAAGTCGAGCAAGACGATCTTGCCTTCGAGATTCTTGATGCTCAGCGGACGGTCGGTATTCAACCACTCAGAGCCGGCCGGAAAATCCGGCGCGTTTACGGTACCTGGTTCAACTGGCATTAGAGGGTATGGTAGCGGGATTAGCGCACCAGCGAAGTCGCCCCAAATCCGTCGGTAAGGATTAGGGCGAGGGCGCGGTAGGGGTGAGCGAAGGTGTCGGGA
>JAQCLD010000202.1 GCA_027592785.1 Acidobacteriota bacterium | reverse complement strand
CACGCGACGGTCTGAGCCCGAAGTATTTGAGCCTTCTGGAACAAGCACTGACCGCGAAGGAAGCGTCGCCATTGCTCGATCCGCTGCGTCAGAAGTTTCGTGACGGCAAACTGACCGCAGGTGATATCGCAATCTGGCAGAATGCCCTTTGGAAATTCAACATCGTCGGACATATGGGGCGTCCGAACGGTCCGAAATCGTGGCAGGAACCGGTCAACCCATTCGTCACTCAACAGGAATTTCGTGTCCCAGTGGAAGCAGGCAAAGACACCACGTTGTATCTCGTCGCCGGGACAGCCGGAGATGGCGACACCGGCGATCAGGTCGTGTGGGAGAACCCGCGTCTCATGGCCAAAGATCGCCCTGAAATTCCCCTCGCCAGTATGCCCGAATTGTTGAAACATATGGAAGCGCAGCGAGCCAAACTTCTGACCGATACCGAAGCGTGTCTCGCCGCTCTGGCGGCAGGAAATGAGAACGCTCCCAAAGAGACGCTCTCGGTATGGCGAGAGTATCTGGGTTTCGGCGGTTCGAAGCTGGAACCGCTCTTGACAGTGAAGATGGAGCGCTTGCCCGACTACGCCTTTATCCAGGGATGGCGAGGCGACACTGATCTCAGCGTGATGGCCAATTCGTCTGATGCGGAAGTTCGCATTCCGGGAAAGATGAAGGCTCACAGCATCGCCACACATCCCGCTCCTGATCGCCATTCGGTGATCGCCTGGAAGAGTCCCGTCGATACCGGAACTCTGAAAGTCAGCGGTCGGGTGGAACACGCTCATCCAGAGTGCGGCAACGGGATCACGTGGGCTTTGGAAGTTCGCCGAGGTACTGCCATTGAACGTCTGGCTGGAGGCAATCTTGATCAGGCCAAAGGGGCGGTGATCGGGCCTCTTGAGAATATCCACATTGGCGTTGATGAAGCAGTCGCGTTGTTGATTGGACCTCGCGACAACAACCATTTCTGCGATCTGACGGCGATCGCACTCACTCTGTCGGACGGAGAGAAAACATGGGACCTTGCGACGGATGTCTCACCGAACATTCTGGCCGGCAACCCTCAGGGACCGTGGCACTTCCTGAGTCAGCCGGTCACGGCAAATGCGACTGACGACCTGCCGGCTCCGATTGCCGAGTGGCGCAAGTCGCCTTCTCCGGAGCTCGCTGCGAACGTGCGAGCGCATCTGGAACAGGACTTTCCGCTCGCGCATCCTCTGCTGGCTTCGGCCTGGACATCGTTCCACGCTTCGACGCCGAACTCATCGCTGACCGCACAGGCGCCTGAGGTGCTGGAAGTGAAGATTCCCGCGGCGCTGTCATCCGGAGCTGAGTTTGTCGTGACCGGTCGCGTCGTTGCCGCGAACGAAGGCAGCGTGCAACTGCAGGTCGTGAAGGAGCGACCGACTGCTCCGCCAACCGCCCTGCAATCGAACCTGCCGATTGTTGTCGGCGATGGCAGTCCCGCGCGGCAGCGATTGATAACGGCCTTCGACGAGTTTCGGACGATCTTTCCCGCTGCACTCTGTTATTCGCGGATCGTTCCGATTGATGAAGTTGTCACGCTCAACCTGTACTTTCGCGAAGATGAGCCGTTGCGTCGGCTGATGCTGTCCGATGACGAGGCTCAGCAACTCGAACGTTTGTGGCGCGACCTGTTATTCATCAGCGAAGCGCCGCTCAAACAGGTCGACGCGTTTGAACAGATCTATCAGTTCGCGACGCAGGATCGCCCCGACCTGGTTGTCGAGTTCGAGCCGATGCGCAAACCGATCCACCAGGCGGCAGAGGAGTTTCGCCATCGCCAGAAGCAGGCCGAAGCCGATCAGCGACAAGCGGTGATTGACCTCGCCGCGCTCGCATGGCGTCGCCCGCTGACCGACGCGGAGATCGATCCGCTGAAAAACATGCCGCCGCGATTGATGCTGACTCGCGTCCTGACGTCGCCCGCGTTCCTTTATCGCAGCGAGACACCCGCAGCTCAGACCGGGCCGGTCAATGACTGGGAACTCGCCACACGTCTGAGTTATTTCCTCTGGTCGTCGCTGCCGGATGATGAATTGCGATCCGTGGCTGCGTCAGGCAAGCTGCGGGATCCCGAAGTCTTGGCCGCTCAAGCACGCCGCTTGCTCAAGGACGATCGAGTCCGCCGGCTCGCGACCGAGTTCGGTTGCCAATACCTGCATGTTCGCGATGTCGCCACACTCGATGAAAAGAGCGAACGCCACTTCCCGACCTTCAAGCCGCTGCGAGAAGCCATGCAGGAGGAGGTCACTCGCTTCTACATCGACTTGTTCCAGAACGACCGGAGCGTGCTCGCTCTGCTGGATGCGGATTACACGTTCCTCAATAAGCCGCTGGCCGACCACTATGGTATCCCCTTTGAGGGAGACGGGTGGCAGCGAGTGGAAGGCCTCAAGACGTTTGGCCGCGGAGGTGCACTGGGGTTCTCGGCCACGCTGGCGAAGCATTCCGGAGCATCACGGACAAGCGCCATCCTGCGTGGCATGTGGGTCAGCGAAGTGCTGCTCGGCGACAAGATTCCCAATCCGCCCAAAGGCGTTCCGACGTTG
>JAQCLD010000100.1 GCA_027592785.1 Acidobacteriota bacterium | reverse complement strand
ACGAAGCTGATCAGTTGGGAGAAGACGGTGCGGCCCAGATTCATGAGCCATTGTCGGCTCAGGGCGGATGCCGCTCAAACGGCCCACCGCCGTTCAAATCGCGGCAAGAAAAAACAGTACCTAACCCTCGCTTCTACAATCAGTTGCAAGCCGCCCGCTGCTCGTCAACCGGACAGTAGTGAAATGGTTTATACACTCGTGCGTCTATCGATGCGGAGACCGGGGAGTTGACGAGAGCCGAGGCGACTACCAGCCGAAACCGGCCTTCGCGACGGGTAGGCGTAGCCCATCGTGCCAATTTTCAACCACATGCACAGCCGGAGGCGACGTCTCATCGACTGGCCCGATCATCAAGAAGCGCTGGCCATCGATGGAAGGCGCGAATCCGAATCTCAGGTCAGCAGACGAGAACAACTTCTGTGGGCTCCCCAGGGCAATTCCGCGGCTGGAAGACTGCACGGATACGGCCATGAGGGAGTCGCCTTGACGGTAGTACAACTCCTTCCCGTCTGGTCTCCAGCGGGGGTCGCGGCCGCCCTTGGTCGAGATCTTGCGGCGCAGGAGGGTCCCATCGGGAAACGAACCTACGAAGACTTCGACGCGACCAGATTCGCTGGATTCGTAGGCCAGGTAGCGGTCGTCTGGCGAGATCCGCAGCTTTGCCCGACGCGCGGGCAGGCTTGGATAAAGGGCAGACTTCCCGCCATCGTCCAACTGCGCTGTGGAGAAGGACCGAATCTCGGGCGATACCGCGTCGGCATGCTTCACCAACACTAGATACTGACCGTCGCTTGACCAGTCGAGGCTCATGATCGCCCCTGGCGTCTCGTGGAGAACTGTCCCCGCGCCGCCGCTATTTGCGGCCTTCTCAACCAGCGCTGTCTTGTCGCCGGCTTGTCGCCAAAACACGACCTTCGAGCCATCGGACGACCAGCTCCCGCCGGCCTCCTGTGCGGAGTCGGATGTCAGCGCTACTTTGGTCGAGCGGCGGAGGTCATGCACGTAGATATTGGAGTCTCCGGTTTCGGTAGAGTTGACCATGACTCGCTGACCATCGGGTGAAATCACCGGTTCGCGCATAGCCGGCTGGGCTTCGCCAACCAGCTCCAGCACGCGCCCCGTAGCCCGATCCCTCCACGCCAGGCGGTGCAGGGCCACCGGCCGCGGGTCGTCCCAGTACACCAGCTCGCCGGCCCCTGAGACGCTGGCCCCGATACCCTCTTGATTGAGGTGAAAGGCGTCGCCGCTTGGGGCCAACGTTTTGAGGGAAAAAGGAAGGGCCATGAGCCCCCTGAGTTGATCATTGGGAGGTCCGTAGATCAGGTACCCCTCGGACGAGTAAACAGGCGCCGACCCTGGACCCAAGTCCCGCCGTTCGCCGGACTCCAAATCCATCACTTCCATGCGGCGATCCAACAAGTTCGCCGAGACCGAATAAACGATCGCCCGCCGTTGTCCGGAAGCCGGCAAAAAATAGGGCCATTGATAACTGCCGCGTAGGGCCGCATCCTGGGAGAACAGAGGCTTCGATGTGCCTCCCCCAGCGGCCACCCGATATAGCCGGGATCCAGAAGAGAAGATGATTTCTCCATCGGGGCTCCAGGAGCCGCCGGCAAAGAAATTCGTGTTGGAATTAGGCAGCGGGCACAGCACCAGAGAATCGCCTCCGGCGAGGGAGATCCTCTTGAGCTGGCCGTCAGCGGCAAACGCCAAGGACTGGCTATCCGGAGACCAAAAGCCGCCGGTCGCGCCCTCGGTGCCGGATACTCTCTGAGGGGACTCCCGATCCATGGGACGTATCCACAAACTGGACTCGGCTTCCGATTGGGTGACAAACAGGATGGATTTCCCGTCGGGCGACACCGCAACCGAAGAGAGCGATTGCGCTGGAAACGACCAACGCCGGACCGGATCGCGGCTTGGCGTCTCCGCCCAAAAGGCAATCACGAGGCCGGCCAGGAGGGCTCCAACGACTACCGCCGCGGCTCGCTCCAGCAGGCGCCGTTTTCGCGGAATCACGACGGCGTCACCGTAGATCGCGGGCCGCGCCTCAGCGTGCACTCGGACTCCTGGCTCCGCGCTACTTGAGACGATCTCCAAGACCGTGGTCGACTGGGCGCCGCCGGACTCAGAGGGAATTCGCAGCACGGAGCCCTCCGCGAACACGGCTGCAATGGGTATACCTTTTGGTTCAACGGAGTCGATCCGCTCAACCGGAAAGATGAACCGATACCCGTTGCGCGGCAGGGTCTCGATGAAGCGCGGATTCTGGGGATTGTCGCTCAGCGCTAGACGAAGTTTCTTGATTACCGTATTGAGGCTGAGATCGAACTCAACATACGTGTCGTCGGGCCAGAGATCTCGTTTCAACTCCTCTCGGCTAACGACCTCGTCAGGCCGCTCCAGGAGTAACCGAAGCACCTGAAAAGGCTGTGGCTGGAGCCGAATCTTGATGCCGGCCTTGCGCAACTCGCCAGCTGCCAGGTCTACTTCGTAGGATCCGAATCGGATCCTTTCCGTCGGTTTGCTCTCGATGTCCACGGCCGGTCCCCAGGGCTCGTCTACAAAAGTAACAAAACACACATTTCGGCCTTGTGTCAAGTGACCAGCGGAGATATTGGCGCTTAGTTGAGCAGGAGGAATCTCGTGGGATCGTTCTAGTAGGGGAAGTAGCTGAGCATTTCGGTAACTCCGTCGACCCAAAGGTTGGACTGCTTCACCCCGTTAACGGAAAGCTCGATAATCGCGCCATTCGGTTGGGTGTAGGAGCGGCCCACTTCGAAGGCCTTGACTGGCCCGATGCGGCTCTGCGGCCCCCAATCCTCGAGGAACTCGTCGAACAGGTAGTCGCGGCAGGGTTCCGCAACCGAGCAGCCCCAGTATTGGTAGGCATCCTCGAAGCGCTGCTCTTGAACCGTGGTCAAAAATCGCTGGACTTGGCGCTCCTCGCGCCAATTCCGAAAGAAGAGCCAGTAAAAGCAGTAGCCGAGGGTCGCTGCGAGCAAGGAGTAGACGACGACCTTGACTAGCTTGTCAAAGACGCCGGATCCCTGCGCGTATTGGTCCAAATAGCCCATGTCCGAAGGATCGCCAAGCCCTAAGCCGGCGCGGTGCTAGTTGCCGGCGACCGGATGAGCGACGTCGTAGGCGGCAGTCGCCTCTGCCGTCAGTTCCATCGACGGGTTGTAGACGTAGATTGAACTGGTATCGATTACGGCGTCCAAACCCTTCTCAACACGCAACTTCTCAAGGACAGCACGCATGCGTGCGGCGCCCTTCTGCAAGATGCCTTCGCGGCGGAAGTCGATGGCCGACTGCATATCCTGTCGCATGCGCTCGAAGCGGGTCTGCATCGCGGTTCCTTGGGCCTGGAGCTGCGCCTGCTGCTGTGCGTCGGTGGCCGAGACCATGCGCTGCTGCAAGTCCTGCATCTCGTCGCTCAGCTTGCTCAACGCATCTTGCTGGGGTTTAAATTCCACCTCCAGCTTGGTTGCCTCCGCCTGCATGTCTTTGGTTGAGAGCATCGCGGTCTGGAAGTCAACCAAACCGAATTTAGTCTGCGCCGCTAGCGGCTGCACAGCGGTCGCCAAGGACGAGATGGCCATCAGGCCCAGAATTGCCAGGATCTTCACGCGCATAGTCTCAAGACTCCTAATTCCTTGGCTCGGGACAGTTCACCCTCCGAGCCAAACTCCACTATTGTAGCGAGCACAGCCGTCAACTCTGCGGCAGCGCCTTCAAGATGTCGTTGTACATCACGAATGCGAACAGCAGCACGATGAAAACCAGCCCCGCCTGCAAGATGCGTTCTTTCACGACGAGACTCACATCCCGCCTCATCACCGACTCGAACAACAGCATGAGAATCGATCCGCCGTCGAGAATCGGAATCGGCAAAAGGTTAAAAATGCCGAGGTTCAAACTAATGCCGGCCATCAACCCAATCAACTCTGGCCAACCTCGACGGGCTGCCTCGCCCGACATCTGGGCGATGCCCACCGGACCCGAAAGTTGCGTTGAGGAAAAGCGTTGTTCCACCAGCCCGCCCAAGAAACTAAAGATTAAGGTCGCATTCTTGCGGTTGTCGTCAATAGACTGCCGCAGCGCCTCGCCAAAGCTGAGCGGGGTCACGATCCGCTCGTTGTCGGCCATCAACTCGACGCCAATGCGCCAGGCCGGTTCTCGAGCGTCAGAGTCGTCGTAAACAGCGGTCAGCGAAGCGGTAACGTCTTGGCCGTCCCGGTTCAGGGTCAGCTCGACCTGGTTGCCTCCCAGCGCCCGGATGCTGTCGATCACCTGCTCCACGGCAGCCATCGGCTCACCGTTAATCGCGGTCAACAGATCGCCCGGCTGAATATTAGCCTTCGCGGCAGGCAGGCCCGGAGAGATCTGCCCAATGCGTACCGGGGCCACCTCGGTCCAGCCAGCCCTGCCAAGACCCTGCTCATCAGCGCCGATGGCGAGAGACAGGGACCGCACGTTGCCGTTGCGCTCTACCTCGATCGGAACGGTGGAATTAGTGGCCGAGATGACGGCCAGCGTGGCGTCTTGCCAATTCTCCGTCAACTCACCGTTAACCGAGAGGATTAAATCGCCGGCTTCGACGCCCGCACGCTTGGCGGCAGAATCGAGCTGGACGTAGCCGACAACCGCCGGCTCCGTCCAAAACTTGAGGCGCTCGAAGTGCGCCATGTACATGCCGGCCAACAGGGCCACGGCCAAAATCACATTAAACAGCGGCCCCATCAGCAGCACGATCAAGCGCTGCCAACGAGGCTTGGCCAAGAATCCGTCAGAGTCCGATTGGGCGTCGTCTGAGCCGATGCTGTCGCCGACCAGTTCTACGCCGGCCATCTTGACGTAGCCCCCGAGAGGCAATAGACAGACCTTGTAGTCGGTTTCGCCGTAGCGGAAGCCGAACAAGCGAGGGCCAAAGCCAATGGAAAACGACTCGACTCGCACGCCGAAGTAGCGGGCGGCCAGATGATGACCTAACTCGTGAATCAGAACGAGGACGCCAAGTACGAATAGAAACGCCAGGCTGTTTTCAAGAAATCCCATGTCGTGTTTCGGGTCCTAAATCTTGGCTCCAACGGAGATCTCTCCCGCTACCGCGCGGGCAATCTCCCTGGCGGCCCGGTCTACGGCCATCGTTTCGCTAATGGTCTCCACCGCGGTGAGCGAAGAGCGCTCCAAAGTCTTCTCCACGATTATCGGAATCGCCGAGAACGGAATCTCTTCGTTCAGGAATGCTTCCACGGCAATCTCGTCTGCAGCATTTAAGACGCATCCGGCTACCCCTCCGGTTTCAATGGCGGAGTAAGCCAGCCTGAGCAGCGGAAACTTTTCAAAGTCCGGCGGCTCGAAGTCTAATTGTCTCACGCGATCCCAGGCTAGGCGGCGGTCCTCAAGACCCACTTGGCGTTCGGGGTAGGACAGCGCATAGCGAATCGGCATTTTCATATCGGGCGGACAAAGCTGGGCGATCACCGATCCATCTCGATATTCGACCATCGCATGCACGATGGACTGCGGATGCACGACGACTTGAACTTGGTCTGGCGCGAAGTCGAACAAATGGCAAGCCTCGATCACCTCGAAGCCCTTGTTCATCAACGTGGCTGAGTCAATCGTGATGCGCGCGCCCATCTTCCACGTAGGATGATTCAAGGCCTGAGCGGGCGTAATGCGGTCAAACTCCGATTGCGGCGTGGTGCGGAAGGGGCCTCCGGAAGCGGTCAGGATCATCCGGTCGACTTCGCCGCGCAGCCCCGCGCGCAAGCACTGGTGTACGCCGTTGTGTTCGCTGTCGACCGGCAACAATTCCGCACCGGAGCGCTTGGCCTCGGCCATCACCAAGTCTCCAGCAGCGACGAGGGTTTCTTTATTTGCCAGTGCGATTCGCAAGCCCAGCCCGACCGCCGCATGGGTGGCTTCCAAGCCGGCTACGCCGACCGCCGCGGATACCAGCGTTTCGCAGCCGCTGTCGCAAGCCGCAGCTAGATTCCCCTCGGGGCCGTGTAAGATTCTGGGCGAGTAGTTGGGAATCGATTCGATCGCCGATCGGAGCGCACGAGCAAGGGATTCATCGCCCACCGAAAGCAACGCCGGGCGGAACTCGGCGGCTTGCTCCGCCAGCAGGTCCACATTGCGGCCAGCCGTCAAAGCGACCACCTCGACATCGCCCATTTCGCGGGCGACCTGCAAGGTGTTACATCCAATGGACCCGGTGGATCCGAGTACAGCGATCTTCATGCCTTAAGCGCCTGCAAACCCCGTGGAAGACGAGACAAGATTACCACAGCACTCCGCTTTTGGCGGAGGCTGTGAAGGGGTTGTAAGAGGTTCAGAAGAGTGGGGGCGCCGGGAGGGTTAAGGGGTCTTTTGGGGTTGAGGTTAGTCTCGCTGTGGTGGGGGTGCCCCCCCGGCTTGAATTGAGAATACCAAACTCCATAGAAACATGCAAGAACTTATACGGAATTTTCAATGCCTCCTGTTGACCTGATCATCAGCACAACCAGAAAACGAATCTAAACATATTCGTATCTATCAGATACGAAATCTCGGACGTCGTCCAGGAAACTATGGGTATTCCTAGTCCAGCAGACCGATTGCGGGCCTGACGGTCGTTTTCTAGCCCTTCACCTCGACGCCGGCGAACTCTTCAAACAACTTGATGGCCGCTGCAATGTCCTCATCGCCATGGCCTCGAGCCACGCCCGCGGTAAACATCTCGTGCACCAGAGCGGTGCAGGGGAGAGGCACGCCCAGCTCGCGTCCGGAATCCAGCATCAGGCTGATATCCTTTTTCATCCACTTCAGGGGGAAGGCTGCCTCGAAGTTGCGCTTGAAGATTTGGGGCGCCTTGAAGCTGATCAGGCCAGCCTTCGCCGCGCTGTTGTCGAGAATCTCAAACATCAAGTTGGGATCGACGCCGGCCTTGGTGGCAAGCACCATGCCTTCGACGAAGCCCTGCAGCATGTTGGCAAGAACCAGATTCTGCGACAACTTGGCGTGCAGGCCCATGCCTTGCGTACCGCAGTAGTAGAAGTTGGCGCCCATCGGATCGTAGAAGGGCCGCACACGATCGAATACTTCCTTCGAGCCGCCGACCATGAAAGTCAGCGTGCCGCCTTTGGCGCCCGGCGTTGAACCGGTGCAAGGCGAGTCCAGGTAGTGGGCGCCCTTGGCTTCAAACGCCGCTGCCAGTTTGCGGGCAACCGAGGGGCCGATGGTCGAGCAGTCGCCGACCACGTCTCCCTTGCTGATGCCCTCGATGACGCCGTTCTCGCCGGTCAAGACCGCTTCGGACATCTCGGAATTGCCAACGCAGAGGAAAACGCACTCGGCGAACTCGCCGACGGCCTTGGGGGTTTCGCAAAAGACGCCGCCATTCTCGTCAGCAAGCTTCTTTGCTTTTGCGGTGGTGTTGCTCCACAAGGCCACCTCATGACCGGCGTCGATCAAATGCTCCGCCATCGGGTGTCCCATCAATCCGAGTCCGAGAAATCCTAGTTTCGCCATGAATTCATCTCCTAAAAACAACCGAGGCAGCAGCGAGCCGAAGGGTCCAATTGTACGCATTCAGAACGCTATGAGACAATAGCGCCCTCTGATGAGGAGTTGCGCAAACAGGCGATCCGTGCGACCCGAGGTCGCTGCAGGTTGAACAACACATGAAAGAACGACTGCGGGAGATCTTCCTAGAAACGATCCAAGAACTGCGCATCGATCAGGTGATGAGATCCGCCATCCAATGCGAAGGCGGAGTACTGAAATTCGGCCAGGAATCGATCGACTTGCGTCAGTTCAAGAAGGTGATTGTTATCTCAATCGGCAAGGCTGCCGGGCGGATGGCCGAGGAATTCGTGTCGATCGCCGCGCCGCAGCGGGTCTCGGGCATCGTGGTGAGTTCGGTACCGACGACGAATGCTCCGCCCTACTTCGTTCGCTACATTGGCGGCCATCCTTACCAGAACAAGGACAGCTTTCACTCCGCGGCAGTCGTGCAGGAACTGGTTCACGATCTCGACGCAAACCACTTGGTGATTTATCTACTTTCGGGCGGCGGGTCGGCGGTTTGCGAGCGCCCGATTGACGACTCAATCAGCTTCGACGACGCACACGCCTTCTTCCAGTTGCTGGTGACCTGTGGAGCGGACATCGTCGAGATCAACACGCTGAGAAAGCACTTCTCGTCAATCAAGGGCGGACGCTTGGCCGTGCTGGCCCACCCTGCCCGCCAGGCGACGCTTTACATTTCCGATGTGCCCGAAGGTCAAGATTCGAGCGTGGCGTCGGGGCCGACGATGCCCGATCCTTCCACAATCGAGGACTGTTACCGGATCGCTAAGGAACGCGACTTGATGGATCGGCTGCCGGCGCCGATTCGGCGTATGTTCGACGAACACGCCATTTCGGAAACGCCCAAGCCGGGCGATGAGCGTTTTGAGACGAGTTCCTATCATTGCCTGTTGAGTAACGGCGCCGCCGTGGCGGCTGTCCAACGGCGAGCGGAGCAAGCGGGTTGGCAAGTCGAAGTGGATCTCAGCGTCGACGATCTGCCCGTGGCCGATGCCGCCGACAGACTCTTGGCGCGTCTCGAAAAACTACGGGCGGGAGACCCCTCAAGGCCTGCAGCTGTGATAACGGGCGGCGAACTGTCCTGCCCCGTGTTGGGCGACGGCCAAGGCGGTCGGAATCAAGCATTCGTCCTGGACTGCGTGCCAAAGATCGCTGGCCGCAACATCGCAGTAATCAGCGCCGGTACCGACGGCATCGACGGCAACTCCCCCGCGGCGGGGTCGATCGCCGACGGACAGACTCTGGCTCGCGCCAAACAGACGGGGATGGCCGTTGAGGACTACTATCTTCGATCGGATTCTTACAATTTTTTCCGAACCCTGGGCGACGCGCTCGAAACCGGCCCGACAGAGAACAACGTGAGGGATATTCGTCTGCTCACGGCTTGGTAGCTCAATGGCGGACCCCTGGCGTATTTCCCTGCACGGCGGCCACTCGGGCGAGTTCTGTGAGCACGCCGAAGGGACGTTGCGCGGCGTGGTGGAAGCAGCAGTCGCGGCCGGTTTCGCGACGTTTGGTCTCAGTGAACACGCCCCGCGCGGTCAAGATCGTTTCCTGTACTCTTCAGAACGGCAAAAAGGATTCACCACTGGGCGCTTGCAGACTGACTTCGACGCCTATGTTGCCGAAGCCAGGGCGTTGGCAGCGGAGTTCTCCGACAGAATCCAGATTCTTGTCGGATTCGAAGCAGAGGTCGTGCCGGCGGCGAGCTACGCGGATGAGATGTCGGCGATCAGGGAGAAATACGCGCTGGAGTACATGGTGGGCTCGGTCCACTATGTGGGCGAGATCCAAATTGACGGCACGATCGAAGAGTTTCAGGCCGCCGGCGCCGCGTCGGGCGGAATCGAATCGCTGGCGGTTTGCTACTACGACACCGTTGCCGAAATGGTCGCTCGCCTTAGACCGGAAGTCGTAGGACACCTGGATCTAATCCGCAGAAACGCGCCCGTTAGAGCCGACCTGCAGACTACTGCGATCGCGGCCGCCGCCGATCGTGCACTGCAGTCCGTGAAGGAGTCCGGCGCAATCCTGGACTTGAATACGGCAGGGTGGCGTAAAGGTTTGGACAACGCCTACCCCGAGCCCTGGCTAATCCGTCGGGCCCACGAGTTAGGTATCGGGTTTTGCTTTGGCGATGACAGCCATGCTCCGGCGCAAGTCGGCGACGGAATCGATCGCGCACGGGAATATCTTTTGGAATTGGACGTAACAAGCATCCGGTCTTTGGACCGGAGGCAAGGCGGAGTCGTCTCAACGGTCGTGCGGTTGAGCTAGAGCCGTTTGCCTTTCAGCAATCCCCAGCCCATCGTGAACAGACCGGAGATCATCAACGCAACCATCGCGTTACGCGGGATCTCGTTGTCGTAATAGAAGAAACAGAAGATCCAGCCGAGAGTGAGAAATACGCCGAGGATAAACATTTTGCACGCCCCTATACCTAGGACAATTAGAGTCTAGGCCGCGCTGCCCCGTTGGGTAACTCATGAGTTTCACCCAGTGAACTCTTAGAAGGGCTCTAACACCGAAGCGGTATTGCGTACGTGCAGCCCTCAGGGATTCTCCCGGTACTACCGGGACTCTGGTACCACCTTTGAAGTTCGGCTATCCCGCAGTCGCGCCGGTTAGCGGACGCACCGCGCGCCTGGCGAGGCGGATGCAGTCCGGTATGCCGATGCCCGCAAAGGCGTTGCCGATCAAAGTAAGCCCAGGAATTGCAGCCTCGCGGCCTCGAATATGAGCGACGATCGCCGCGTGTCCAACAGGATACTGGGCCATTGCACGATCCCACACGGCGGTTCGCCACTCTACTGGATCGGCGGAGTACTGCATCAGCTGCTTGAGTTCGGCATCCACTTCCCTGACGAGCTTTTCCGGCGTGTGACTCATCCTTTCTTGCGCCTTGGTTCCGCCCAAGAAAGCTCGCAGTAGAGGGCGATCGTTCGTCGTCCTGCCGTCAAACTTGGTTCCGACCCAGGTGCACGCCGCCAGTAACCGACCTTCGGCGCGTGGTACGAGAAAACCAAAGCCGGTCAACGGATGGGTGAACGCCGGTCGCTCATACACCAAGCCCACGGTAATCGACGAGCCGTAGGGAATCGAGCGGAGCGGCCCGGTGATCTCTGAATCGATTGGAGCGAGTAGCTGGGCGGACTCATACGCGGGCAGCGCCAAGATGACGGCGTCCGCATCGACCGACGCATCCTCTAGTTGCACCGTCCAGCGGCCGTTCGTTCTCTCAAGTCCTACCGCCCTGCCCTGCACCCGCTTCGCCTTGCCCGCGATCCTTGCCGCAAGAGCGTCCGTCAGGGTCTGCATGCCGCCGCGCAGGGTCAAGAACAACGATGACCGCGGGCCGTTTGTCGACCGTGCCTGCTTCATGCCCGCCATCAGCCCGCGCGAGAGACTGCCGTAACGGGTTTCGATTTCGACGAATCTCGGCAACACGGCGTTGACGCTGAGAGCTTCCGGCTCCGCGCCATAGACGCCGGCCAGCATCGGCTGCGCGAGGTACTCGTTGACCTCGCTGCCATAGTGATCGGTAACGAACTCCGCCACGGAGCGATCGGGCCGGGCGCCGCTTGGGCGGCGAAGAAGCTCAGCGGCCATGCGCAACTTGGCTCCAACGCTCAGCAGCGGTGACTTCAACACTGGTGCAATCCTGGTCGGGGCCATGAACTGCAGACCTTCGGGAATCTGGATCAACCGTCCGTCGCGCAGCACAAATGTGCGCCGCCGATGATCGTTCGAGCCAATTACTTGATCGCCAAGACCAACTTCTTTGATCAGCTCCAGAGCCCACGGTTTCTGGGCCAAAAAGCTGTCGGGGCCCGCCTCGATCAGACAGCCGCCAGCGTTCTCCGTCCTAATTACGCCGCCGAGGGCAGGTTTCGGGTCGACGATCGTGCAGGCGATGCCGGCCTTAGCGAGTTCATAAGCCGCGGTCAGGCCGGAGATGCCGCCGCCGATCACGGCAACGGACGCCGGTCTCAGCGGCTCTGGTTGGGAACCCTCACTCATACGGCAAGTCGGAACTCGCGGACGGCACGGACGACAGCTTTGACATGTTCAACCGGCGTCTCGGGAATGATGCCATGTCCCAAGTTGAAAATATGTCCTGCTCGGCCGCCGGCGCGCTGCAGGATGTCTGCGACGCGACTCTCAATCCCAGCAGGCGGACCTAACAAGGCAATCGGGTCGAGGTTGCCCTGGACCGCGGCCTCGTAGCCGATGGCCTTCCAGCCCTCGTCGAGCTGGATGCGCCAGTCCAACCCAAGCACATCGGCTCCTGCTTGGTGCAAGAGGGGCAAGTAGGAGCTGGCCCCGGTCCCGAAGTAAATCACGGGCACGCCGATCGTCTGCACCTGGCGGACCAACATGCGCGTGTGCGGCAAGACATAAGTCTCAAAATCGCCAGGCGAAAGTGCGCCAACCCAACTGTCGAAGATCTGGATCACATCGGCGCCGCCTGCGGCCTGGCTGGCGGCAAATGGAGTGATTACCTGAATGATCTTCTCCATGAGCGCGTCCCAGGCGCCTTTGTCGGAATACATCATCCGCTTGGTCGCTGCGTAATGCCTCGAACTGCCGCCCTCAATCATGTAGCTCGCCAAGGTGAACGGAGCGCCGACGAATCCGATCAGCGCCTTCTCCGCGGGCAGTGCGGCACGGGTCAGCGACAGAGCCTCTCCGACGTAGTTCAGCTCCGCGGTGCGGTGCACCTGAAGCCGATCGATGTCTTGCGTCGTCCGGACCGGGTTGTGGATCTTGGGTCCGTCACCAGCGACGAACTCCAGATTGAGGCCCATAGGTTCCAAGGGCAGCAGCAGGTCCGCGAAGATGATCGCCGCGTCTACATCCAGCGCTTCGATCGGCTGCATGGTGACCTCCGAGGCGAGACGCGGCGTCTTGCAAATCTCAAGAATCGGATGGTCTTTGCGGATCGCCCGATATTCGGGCATGTAGCGTCCGGCCTGGCGCATGAACCAGACGGGAGTACGATCGGTGGAAATCTGGCGGCAAGCCTGAATGAAAAGCGGCAACATGGGTTTATTGAAAGCTACGGGGGACGACCAGCAGGTCTTAGCGCCACCAGGGAAGCAGTCTCTCCAGCATACTCTGCGGCTTGGCCTCTTCGACAACGGGTGGCGGCTCTTCCAGATCTAGCACGGTGCGATCCGTGGGCGTTTCTTCGACTAACCTGACGCGCGCACCGTTGAGTTCGTAGCTGCGTTTGAAGAATCCATCATCCTTCTCCACGACTATGTCGAACTGCGCGTTGGCGTCTCCGCTGTTCGGCCGCACGGTAAGCGGCAAGTAGCCGCGCAATCCTGCTTCCAGCTTGACCGTGTGGTAGGCCCTGGCGCGAGTGTTCCAGCGGAAAACTCGAATCCGGTCAAAATCGGTGTCCGAATTTCGACCCGGCGACTGTGACCAGAGCCAGGTAGTTCTGCTCTCGCCCAGACTCTCGTCTTCAATTTCGCCTAGGGCGAAGTACGCCACAATTCGTCTGCCTTCCGCATACTGAGCCACTTCGACCGGAATGCCGGAATAGACGCGGGTCTCAAGCACCCACCCGGCGTGGCCCGTCGAAAGTCGTACGAGGAACCATCCTTCCTGGCGTTCCCCGTCAATCGTGAGTCGGCGCGCGAGAAGTTCGGCAGCCTCGTCCTCTTCCAGCTGATAAATCGTCTCCGATTCACGTTCGGGGGCCAGGTGGACGTTGAGTATATCCAGCGCATGCACTTCCCCTTGGGACGCCAAACCGGCATAGCGTTCCTTCAGCCGATCCATGCGCCGCTTAGTTTCGGCGGTCACGAGTGCGTAAGCGCCCGTCCAACCTTCTAAGTTGTCAGCGGATCGAACCCGTACCGAGCCCCGCCGGCGCTCCAGTATCTCGAGTCGGTCTCCCATGTAAGCTGTTTGCAGGATCTCGGAGGCAGGCGCCAAATCAGCTCGAATAGCCACCTCGTCCCGAGCCACATGAGCGGTCAGACGCTCACTGGTATCAACCGGACGAATCTCGTCCGCACAGGCGTAGAAACTCAGAAGCGCCAGTAAGCAGGCGCCGCGTACCAGCAGCAGCCCGACAAGCCGTCGTCGCCCCGAGTCGTTCATTCCTCGCCTCGCCTGGGACGCAGACGGGAGATAGAACCAAGAACCCCGCTCAAACATGAAGATCGATCTATGATCTCGTCGTCAGCTTACTAGAAAACGATCATGGGGTGATAGAGAGTAGGCAGCTTGAGCTCACCGATTGCCAACAAGCGGCCGTCGGGACCAATTGCCTTGACTCTTCTGGCAGGGGACGCCGAAGGGAAGGAAGCAATCTCAAAGTCTTGACCGTGGGCGATGCGAGCGGCCGCATTGCGGTCCACTCGCTGGGCCGGCATCTCAGGGAGAAGCACTTCGGAAGGCACGATCGCCTCGCCCAGCCGCCCTTCCAAACTCAAAGATTCCAATTCTCCCTTTGTACGCGCGTCCGTTAGATTGAACTCACCAACCGCCGTCCGCCGGAGTTCGTCGACATGAGCCCCACATCCCAACTGAAGCCCAATCTCATGCGCAAGCGTACGGACGTAAGTACCAGTGGAGCAGCGGACATGAATTTGGAATCGCTCGCCGTCGGTTTGCAACAAATCCAGTTCGTAGATCTCGACTTCGACAGGCTGGAGGTCCACCGGCTTGTGCTGCCGAGCCAGTTTATAAGCCGGCACGCCACCGATTTTCTTGGCTGACACCGCAGGGGGCGTCTGCATGATCTTGCCGCGAAACTGCCCGAGAATTTCCTCGATCCGTTGAGGATCAGGTTCGACCGATTGCCGCTCACCAACCATCGCGCCGGCTCGATCGTAACTGTCTGTGGCGAATCCGCACCGAATCCAAGCCTCATAGGCTCGATCATGACCTAAGAAAAACTGTGAGAGACGCGTCGCTTTTCCCACAACCAAGGGCAGCACGCCGGTGGCAATCGGATCCAGGGTCCCCAAGTGGCCAACGCGGCTAGTCCCGGCGATCCGTCTCATCGCCCCTACGGCGTCGTGAGACGAAATGCCGCCTGCCTTGTCCAAAACGAAAACACCATCCATTGCCTCCATTCTAGGCGGGGGACCGCGGTTAGACGCGGACGGTGACGCTCAAATCCGATCCGGGAAAGTCCGTCCCAACCCCCGTGATGTTCAATCTCAGCTGAGATGACTCCTGCAAGATCGGCAGGGACGCCCCGCTCAGCACGCCACTCATCGTCTGTCCGGCAGCGATGGTTAGCGTGGCAACCGTTGCGGCGTCTTGAACGATCTCAACGACTAAATCAGCGCCAACGGGCGCCAGCTTCAAGTTCGCGAAGCAGTCGTGGATCGCCAGGCTCTCCTGAACGGTAATGTTCGCCGTGGCATCGGTCAGAATCGCCAAACGCCCCTCGTACTGCAAATTGAACTGCCCGCCGTGCAGCGTTCTGAGACCCTGGTCGAGCAGTTCCGAGTAGTTTACTGTCGCGAGAGGGCTATCGCCTAGCGAGTTGCTGACGATCGCCTCAACACAGGCGATCCGTAAGCCAGGCAGCCACGCGGTATGCGACCAGTCCGCCGCTGCAGGGGTGCCGAAGATGCCTCTCGGGAAGGCGACGGTCTCGGTGCGTCGCGCCAAATGGTACGCTTCCGCGCCAATAGCATGGACGGCGGCAAAACTGTCGCACGCTCCTCGAGTGACCACGTAAACCGTCCCACCGGACTGCACATCTTCCACCAGCACAATCTCACGGTCTAACTGAACCAGATCTCCCGGCAGAGCGGAACCAGCCTGATTCAACGGTAGACTTGTCGCCGTTGCGTCCACAGCGGCGGCAAGCAGAAGTTGACTGGGCCCATTCAATTAGTCTCTGTAGTGAACCGTAAACCGGCCCGCCGTGATCGTCTGGGTATCTTCCAAGATCGCAAACCCCAGACCGCCGATGACGATATTGCCGTCGCCGAACGCGTTGACAGCGAACACCGGAAGCGGCGGCGGGTTCCGATCGGCCACGCCCAGGGCGCCGCCGCCGATTCGCCAGCGGGTCACAATCGCCAAACCTTCGAGCGACTCGACGTTCTGCGCATTCGCCGACCGGCCCGTCACCTGAACGACGCGCCCGCCCAAGTTGGGGATCGGGAATCGCGCGGGGCTGCTCTTGGCTCGACCACCGAAATGCCAGGTGTTTTCAGAGACGACAAACACCGAGCTGAGGTCGGGCTCCAGCGTCCACGATGGCGCTACGGTCAGGACCGTCTCCGTATTGTTGACGGCAGTTCGCTCCTGCCCCGTACCTTTCCCGCGAATGATCCGCACCGTGTGGCCGATCAGCGAATCAACTGTCAACGCCAGTGCTCCGCTGCCGATCGTATCCGGTCCGAACGCAGACGCGAACTGCTCCTCGGTATCTTCAATGCGCCAGTAGAAGTTAGCGTGATCGTATCGCGGATCCGGGGCCCCCGAAACGTCCTCGGCCAGGCCGGTATCGACAAACGACGTCGCCAGCGTCTGCAACAAAGCGATCCGCCGCGTCTAGTTCTTTGACCGCCTGAAGATTGTACAAATAAACATGTTTGGAGGGAAATGTTTTG
>JAQCLD010000099.1 GCA_027592785.1 Acidobacteriota bacterium | reverse complement strand
AAATCGGAAATCCGGGTCTACAGGCCTTACAGGCTTCCGACTCCCATCAACTCTTACTCGATGACTCTAACCAGCTGATTCTATTTGACTTCTAACCGGACAGTAGTGATAATTTCTCACTCCCTTCGAACTAGCGAACAAGAGCAGTTCGCCCACACTGTCACCGGCAATATGAAACTAAGGTAAACGCCGTATGACTCGGCTAGGATATTGCATTCCGCCTGGGGAATCCACAAGTCTCTGCAGTCCCGGTGCAAAACAGTTCTTCAGCTTCAGTACGAAACTGACTTTGTTCTATTTAGTACTGGAACTACAGTTCCAATCAATCGCCACGGGCCTCTCGGTCTGACAGCCCAAGCTTTAGTTCAGCCAGCGCTCAAGTCCTAGCCCGAGTCGGACGATCAAACTCCTGTGAGCGGCATAGCCCCAAAGGGCTGCCCAGTAGGAGGCGTGGAATGATTTCGGTCTGTCTTTGTGATCCCCAGCCGGTGGTACAGCGAGGTCTGCAAGGACTGCTCGAACACAACGATAAATTCAGATTGCTTGCGGCCAGCAGTCAGTTGGCCAAGATAGACGAGCTGATGTCTAGCTCTCCCGATGTGCTCATCATTGAGCGCAGCTTCGGAATGCATACGGCACTGGAGGCGATTACTCAACTCAAACAGACGCGTCCGCGTCTGAAAGTCGTAGTTTGGGCGTCCCAGATCTCCGACATCGAGTCTTTCCGCCTGTTGCAAGCCGGCGCGCGAGGAATCTTGAAGAAGACAGCCTCGCCCGAACTCATCTATCACTGCCTCGAACGAGTCGCCGATAACCATCTGTGGACCGAAGATCTGTTCAACTCGCCGCAAATCTCCTTGGAGCAACCGCGCAATCGGCCCCTAACGCCGCGCGAGGCCCAAGTGGCCTCCTTGGTAGCGAAGGGCATGAAGAACCGTGAAATTGGAGAGGCGCTGGGAATTGCCACGGGCACCGTCAAGATCCATCTCATGCACATCTTTGAGAAGACGGGCATTCGCGACCGCTTCGAACTGGCTCTGAGGGGTCTGCGCAACGCAACGGAAAAGGACCGGGGCGCCGCGCCAGCCACGGAGGCCGCCCCAGCAGTGGTCCCTCTGCAAAGTTCTTGATCCGGCGCCGGGCCATGGAATAATGGGGGTTTTGCACCTTCGTCATGGCCCCCACTTCGATTCCTGTCCCATCCGAAACTCTCTACGATGCTGCCGTGATCGGCGCCGGGCCGACCGGTCTGGCCTGCGCCATAGAGATCGAGAAGCAAGGCTTCAAGGCGATCGTTATCGAGAAGGGTTGCCTCGTCAACTCGCTCTATAACTATCCGACCAATCTGACATTCTTCACCACGCCCGAATTGCTCGAAATCGGCGGCCTGCCGATGACCGCCGTCCGCGAGAAGCCCAATCGCACCGAGGCCCTCAAATATTACCGGCGCGTCGCCATGCACTACAGCCTAGACGTCCGGCAGTACGAACGCGTCAACGATGTTTGCGGCTCCGACGGCGATTTCGTCGTTGAAACCACGCTGCGCACAGGGGAGCTCTATTCCCACCGGGCCAAGAAGGTGATCGTCGCCACCGGGTACTATGACATTCCGGTTAAGCTCGGCGCTCCCGGCGAAGACCTCGACAAAGTACTGCACTATTATCAGGATCCGCACCCCTACTACGACTGCGATATCGCAGTCGTGGGCGGCAAGAACTCCGCAGCGATTTACGCCCTGGAATGCCATCGCGCCGGAGCCCGCGTGACGCTCATTCACCGCGGCGAAAAGATGGACAAGAAAGTCAAGTACTGGATACTACCCGACATCAATAACCGAATCAAAAACAACGAGATCCAGGCATACTTTAATTCATCTGTTGCAGAAGTTCGCCCCGCTGAGATCGTGATCCGCACCCCTGAGGGTGAGAAGACTTTGCGCAACGACTTTGTCCTCGCTATGACTGGCTACCAGCCCGACACCGCGCTCCTGAGCCGCATCGGCGTCGAGTTCGATCCCCAGACCCGACGTCCCCGCAGCAACGAAACGACTCTTGAGAGCGATCGCCCTGGCCTGTACCTCGCCGGCGTGATCGTTGCGGGGATGCACACCAGCGAGGTGTTCATCGAGAATGGTCGCTTCCACGGCGGCCAGATCGCCGCCGACATCGCTGCCAAACTGTCCTCCCCAGCCGCCTGAACCCTTTCCCCTTCAACTAGTTAGGGGGCCCTAGAGGAACGCCCAAAGTAGCGGGCAAATCCCTAGAGGGACTAGTGCGTTCACCCCAAAGTTACCCCCTGAACCGGGTGTTACTCTGGCGTTGGATTCCGTGGAGTTTTCGTTCATTCTCGCGACCGCCGCCGCACGCATAGCCGCTGCTTGGATGGCGTTCCGCCTACACCAGCGACACCGCGACCAGCGCTTCGGCATCGTCGCGTTCGTTCTGGCCGTCACCGCGGCCTTCCCGCTGATTGAGTATGTTTCACCGAACTCCAGTCTGCTCGGATCCTGGCTGCCGCAGCTAGGCGGCGCACTGGCCGTCCTGCTGACGGCGCTGATCCTTGTCAGGACCCTGACCGCACTGCTCCAAGCGTTCGGAGAGATCCAAGCAGCGAATGACTGCCTGGAGCAGCGCGTCGCCGACCGCACAGCGGAACTCAGGACCGTCAATCAGTTCCTTGGAAAAGAAGTCGTCGAGCGTAAGAAAGCCGAGGAAGCGGTCCGCGACAGTGAAGAGGCCCTACGCAGCAGCGAAAACGAGTTGAGACGGCTCGCCGGTCAGCTCATTGCCGCTCGCGAAGAAGAACGCCGTCGCCTGGCCCGCGAGCTTCACGACGACCTGAGTCAGACTTTGGCGGCGCTGGCCCTCGAGCTGGCCAATATCCGCATCAAGGCAAAGGCCTCGGACCCTCGCGTTTCCGAAGGTCTGATTTCCGCCGAGGGACGCGTCCACGCCCTCGCCGACAGCATTCACGACATGTCCCGGCTACTGCACCCATCCATCTTGGATGACCTGGGGCTTGAAGCGGCCATCCGCGCCGAATGCGAAAGATTCGGCGAACGAGAGGGCATCCCAGTCTCATTCGACTTCGACGTCGCAGAGCGCCTTCCGGATGATTATTCGCTTACCCTTTACCGCATCGTCCAAGAAGCCCTGCACAACATTTCCAAGCACGCCGCAGCTTCGGACGCCAGCGTCACGCTGTTGTCCGCTGACGGTTAAATCACCCTAACCATTGCCGATTCCGGCCAAGGCTTCAGCCCTAGCGCCGTGCGCGGCCGCGCCGGACTGGGATTGGTCAGCATGAGCGAGCGTATTCGTTTGATCGATGGCTCGCTATCCGTAGATTCACGCCCTGGTAAGGGCGCCAAGATTAGCGTTCGCGCACCATTGAAGGAGACAGTCCATGAGCAAGCCAAGAGTCTTGTTAGCTGATGACCACAAAATTCTGATCGAGGGTCTTCGCGGACTTCTCGAACCGGAATTCGAGCTGCTCGAGACCGTCGAGGACGGGCGCCAACTGGTAGCCGCGGTGGATGAGTTGCTGCCCGACGTCATCGTCGCCGACATTTCCATGCCGATGCTCAACGGCATCGAAGCGGGGCGCCAGATCCTCAAGAGTCACCCCAAGTCGCGCATCATCTATTTGACGATGCACTCCGATATCGCCTACGCCGCCGAAGCTTTTCGCCTAGGCGCGTCCGGCTATCTGCTCAAACGCTCCGCCGCCGCCGAACTGGTCACCGCAATCCGCGAAGTGCTGGCCGGGGGCGTCTACGTAACGCCGCCAATCGCCAAAGGCTTGATGACATCGTCCATCGTTGGCGGCGGTATGCGGCCCGCCACGCCGCTCACCCCTCGCCAGCGTGAAGTGCTGCAACTAGTCGCCGAAGGCAACACCATCAAAGAGATCGGCAGTATCCTCAACGTGTCGCCGAAGACCGTCGAATTCCATAAGTACCGCTTGATGGAGCACCTCGACTTGCGCACCACCGCCGAACTGACTCAGTACGCCGTCAAGCACGGCATCGTGCAGCTCGCCTAGGGCTCACTGCCTGTTCATCAGCCGGACTGCTTCCGTCCACGACGTCGCCGGCCCGTGGATGGGCGCAACCGTCTCTACCTCCAAGCCAATCCTTTCCACGTTCAGCAGCAAGGCCTCGTTCAGCGGTCGGGCGTCGTCGGCCAACGACTGTCCCGGCGCCGGCGGGTCAAACATATCGGCTTCGATGAGGATCTTCTCCTTCGGCAGGGAGACATATGTGCGACTTCGTAACGTCCGCGACAATGTACGACATCCTCCCGCTCCCTGCATCCCGCTCCCTGCACTGGACGAAACTTATGAGACGATGGTCGCCTGGCGGATTCGCGCCGCTCCCGCGCCCCACTCGACCTCATGACTGAAGTAGCCGAGAGCCCCGCACCGTCTCGCCCCAGCGCGATCTATTGGATCGTTTCTCTAGCCCTGGCCGGCGTCCTTCTCTACTACTCTCTGCGCGGCGTCGAGTGGACCACCGTCTGGGAAGTCCTCAAAGGAGCCGACCCGCCCGGCATCGCCGCAGCCCTGGCGATCATGTCGTTCGCTCTGTTCTTACGGTCGCTGCGCTGGCGCGTGTTGCTCTCCACGGAGAAGCGAATGCCGGTCTCCGACGTCTTCTGGGCGACATCGGCGGGCTATCTCGGCAACAACTTTCTCCCCGCCCGCGCCGGCGAATTCGTCCGCACGCTGATGATCAGCCGCCGCACCGGCCTCAGCAAGACCTTCGTACTAACCACCGCCCTGTGCGAACGCGTCGTCGACGCCCTGGCCCTGATCACAATCGCCTCGGCCGTGCTGCTCGTTTTGCCCGAGAACCCGGGCTGGCTCTCGGACGCCGCCGAGCCGCTGGCCATCGCCGGAATAGTCGGCGTAATCGTCCTGATTCTCTTCCCGTTGTTTGAGCCCTTCTTGGAACGAGTGCTGGCGCGCTTGCCCATCCCCGAACGCTTCCGCGAGCGCGCCGAGCACTTCCTACGTCAAGGCGTTCAGGGCCTGCGGAGCTTCCACGACCGTGCCCGCCTCGCCAAATACTTGCTGCTCACCGCGCTCATCTGGTTCCTCGACGGGGCCATCGTTGTAGTCGGCTCCAAGGCCATCGACGTCTCTATTCCGCTGACCGTCGCCTTCCTGCTCATCGCCGGACTCGGACTCAGCAGCGCCCTGCCCTCGACACCCGGCTACGTGGGCATCTACCAATTCGTCGCCGTGACGATCCTGACGCCTTTCAACTTCACCCAAGAATCCGCCATCGCCTTCATCCTGCTCTTCCAAGCCATGACGTATGTGGTCTTCCTGTTCTGGGGAGCAATCGGCATCTGGATCAGCTCAAAGGCGCCGACGCCAGCCGCGATTGAATGACCGTCGAGCACCGCCTCTGCTCAATCCACTGGCTGTCCGTAAGGCTTCATCCCCCTCTCCAGAACAGTCTTCGGGAACTTACCTGAACCGCACAGCGTGAAAGAGCCGAAGTCCTTGTACCAATCTCCATCCGGCGCGTCGGGTCCAGTCCGAACCCACACCCGCAATTGTTCAAGATCGCTCAAAAAATGCCGCGCTCAGCGACCCGCTCAAGCAGGTGGCTCCAAACCGCGCGCGGGAGATCAGCGAACTGGATCTTCGGCAATCGCGTCCGTCCCAAAAATCGAACGCATTAGCTTAAGACCAGCTTCCAACTTGAGTTCGGGCTCTTTTTCGCCGACAAAGCGCTGGTACGACGCCCTGAGTTGCTCCTTCGCTTCAGCCTCTGCGCGTACGCCACGCTCTGCCAACTCGACCAAGGCCCGGCTTTTCGTGACGTGTCTCTCTCTCGCTACACGCTGAACCTCAACGGCTAGCTCCGCGGGGATGGTCACGCTCTGACGAACTGACTTCGATGAGACAGTCGCTTTTCGCCTATTGCTCATACTCATAGAATAACAGCTCGCACCAGAGTGGTGCACAGTGGTTCACGTCAGGCACTGCGCCGTAGCTTGATATACTGACCCTTGGGCCAACCGCCGCTCCTGCGGTCGGCTCGGCATCAAAACATCAATGACGCGTGTTCGCTTCGCACCCTCTCCTACCGGATTCCTACACATCGGCGGAGCTAGAACTTTTCTCTTTAACTGGCTCTATGCAAGGAAGTTAGGCGGTACGGTCGTTCTCCGTATTGACGACACCGACACCCTGCGCTCCACCGACGCCTCGCTGCAATCCATCCTGCAAGGCATGGAGTGGCTCGAGCTCGACTGGGACGAGCAGTATTACCAGTCCAAGCGCTTGCAGCTGCATATCGACGCCGCTCACGCGCTGCTCAAGAAAGGCGCCGCCTACCGCGACTTCGTTCCCGCAAGCACCGACGACCCCAAAGACCACAGCGAAACCAAAGTCTCCTGGACTTGCAATCCCGGTGAGCGCGAACGGTCCGTCGAAGAGAGCGACCGCCTCGCCGCTGAAGGCAAGCCTTTCGTCATCCGTTTCCGTGTCCCCCGCGAAGACCCCAAAGGCGTGGCCTTCAAGGACATGGTTTTCGGCAAGCAATTCCGCAAGTACGTTGACATGGAGGATTTCGCTCTACTGCGCAGCGACGGCAATCCGACCTATCACCTGGCCACTTGCGTCGATGACGGCGACCTCAAGATCACCGACATCTTGCGCGGCCAAGACCACCTCACCAACACCTTCAAGCACGTGCTGATCTTCGAAGCGCTGGGCTACGAAACGCCCACCTTCGGACACATGCCCTTGCTGCTGGGCCCCGATGGCTCCAAGCTCTCCAAACGCAAGCACGGCCCCATCGTCAGCGTCACCAACTACCGCGACGCCGGGTTCCTGCCGCAAGCGTTCATCAACTTCATTAGCCTTCTCGGCTGGTCCTCCAAGGACAACCAAGAAGTCTTCTCGCTCGAAGAGCTGCGCGCCAAATTCAACGCCGCAGATATCCTGCGCACCAACTCCATCGTGCAGTTCGACGAGAATGACGCGGTCAACTGGGCTCCGCCGAAAGCCGTCTGGCTCAACGGCCAGCACCTGCGGTCGATGCCCGTGGAGAAGCTCATCAAGTACGTCAATCCTGAGCTGATCAAAGCCGGCTGGTGGCAAGACGAGTTCGAAGGCGACCCCGACATCCTCAAGAAGATCGACGCCATTCGCAGCCGCTTCAACATGCTCGGAGAATTCCAACAGCGCGGCGCGGCGTACTTCTGCGACGAGTTTCCCACCGAAGACAAGGCCGTCGAAAATCTCGACAAAGACAACGCCCGCGAACTCTTGCGCGGACTCGCCGATCCGCTCGAAGCGCTCGCAGATTTCAGCCACGACACAGTCGAGGCCACCTTGCGCGCCTATGCCGAAGAGAAAGGCGTCAAGGCTGGGCTGCTCATCAACGGCTCCCGCGCCGCGTTGACCGGCCAGTCCGTCGGACCCAGCGCGTTTGAGGTGTTCGACCTGATCGGGCAAGAAAAAGCTGTTCAACGGCTCCGCGCCGTCTAGGGAAGAGCGAAGAAGCCAATATGCTCATACTCGGTATCGGAGGCTGGCGTCACGACGGAGCAGCCGCCCTATTGCGCGACGGAGCAATCGTCGCCGCGATCGAAGAAGAAAAACTGGAGCGTCAGCCGCACGCCGGCGGCTTGCCCGCAACGGCAATCGAGACCTGCCTGCAGATCGCCAAGGCCAGCCACGACGACGTCGCTGTCGTCGCTCTAGCCCGCCCTCTCGATTCCTCTTCCGAACCGACCTTCCACCTTCGTCTTAAGGCGTTATTCCCCAATGCGCGGATGGTCGTTCTCGACCATCACGTCGCCCACGCCGCCAGCGCCTTCTACGCCTCTCCTTTCGACGAAGCGCAAGTTCTGACCGCTGATCGTCGCGGCGACATGCGTTGCGGCGCCCTCTGGCACGCAGACGAGAGTGGCCTGCATGCCCAGCGCGACTACTATGCGCCCGACACTCCCGCCGCATTGTATAGTCGCGTCGCCGCTCTCATCGGCTTTCGCACCGACTCAGAGGAACACAAAGTCCAGTGGCTTTCTGTTCGCGGCCAACCTCGCTTCGAAGCGCTGTTCACGCGGATCCTCGGCGCAAAGCCCGGCAGCCCCGTCAACCTCGATCACAGCTACTTCGACACCGCCCGCACCACGCACGGCGGCTTCGGCGAAAAGTTCTACGAAGAGGCGGACCTTGACTCGGCCGAAACTCTCAGCGGCAGCGAACGCGCCGATCTCGCAGCCAGCATCCAGGCTGCTACCGAACAGGCGGTCATCGGCATGGCTGGCGAAGGCAAGAACCTCTGCTTCGCCGGAGGCCTCGCACTCAACGCCCTGGTCGTTGAGGCCCTCGAAAAGTCCGGCAAGTTCGAGAACGTTTGGGTACAGCCAGCCGCCGGCAACGCCGGCACCGCTCTGGGCAGCGCTCTTTATGCCTGGCATGAATCTCTCGGCAACAAAGGCCGCAAGCCTTTCAGCAATCTCTTTCTTGGCCCCGAGTACGACTCCGGCCAAATCAAGATCACTCTTGAGAACTGTAAGCTCCGTTTCCGCCACATGCTCACCGACAAAGAAGTCATCGAGACCGCCGTGCAGCGCCTACGCGAGAACCAGATCGTCGCCTGGTTCCAAGGCCGCACCGAATTCGGGCCCCGCGCCCTTGGCAACCGTAGTATCCTGGCCTCGCCTTTGAACCCTTACTCGACGATCAATCTCAATCAATTCATCAAACACCGCGAAGACTTCCGCAAGTTCGCTGCGTCGGTGCCCGAAGAGAAAGCAGCGGAATACTTCGACTGCGGCCAGAACGCCTGGTCCCTGGCCACCATCAGCCGCGTAAAACCAGAGCATCGCCAGACCTTTGAACACGCCTTGCTCGGCGGCGACCGCATCCGCGTCCACGTCGTGCGCAAACAGGACAGCCCTATGTTCTGGCAGTTGCTGCAAGCCGCCGGCACGAAGACGGGCCTGCCCGTGCTCTACAACACGTCCTTTAACCTGTTCGGAGAACCGCTTGTCAGCGATCCCCGCTCCGCCGTGCGCAGCTTCTACGCATCCGGCATCGACGCCATGTTCGTAGGCGGCTTCCTGCTCGAAAAATAGCCTGGCATGGCCCTCCTGGACGGAAGTTGCCACCGCCAGGGACTGGCTCGCGTTTCGTCGACGAAGCTAATCACCTTTTCCATCGCCCGCCTAAACGAGTGCCTCTATCGAACTGCCTTGCGCGACCACGTAATTCTTTCGCTGCTCGCTGCCCTTTATCGAGCCGTTCGCACGATTCGGCCTTACCTCGACGGCGATAAACTAAATAGATGGAAGCCCCTTTCCATCACCTCGCCCAGGTCAACATCGCGCCCATGCGAGCGCCGCTCGACGATCCCGCCATGTCGGACTTTGTCTCGCGCATCGACGAGATTAACTCCCTCGCGGAAAACGATCCTGGCTTCATCTGGCGTTGGACCGATTCCGACAACGCTCTTCATTCACGGCGCCCAATCTCCTTTTCAATCTCTCCGTCTGGAAGTCCGTCGACGCTTTGCGCACCTACGTCTATCGCAGCGCACACGCGCAGCTTTTCCGCGACCGGCACAAGTGGTTCCTACCCTCCGACGGCCCAGCACTCGCGCTCTGGTGGATCCCCGCAGGACACCTACCCACGCCTGCGGAGAGCAAGGAGCGTCTGGAGCACCTCGCCGAACACGGCCTCACGCCCTTCGCCTTCAGCTTCAAACATTCCTTTCCGCCGTCCTGATAAAGCTGTCTTATTTCGGAACTAGAATAGGAGGACGTTGCGTTTGCTAGAGATCGCCCGTCTCTTCCTTCGTTTTGGGTTCGTCGCTTTCGGCGGCCCCGCTGCGCACATCGCCATGATGGACGACGAATTCGTCGAACGTCGCAAGTGGGTCACCCGTCAGCACTTCCTCGATCTCGTCGGCGCGACCAATCTCATCCCCGGCCCCAACTCCACCGAGATGGTCATGCACCTCGGATATGAGCGCGGCGGCGTGCTGGGCATGATCGTCGCCGGGTTCTGTTTCATCTTGCCCGCGGCCGGCCTCACCGGAATTCTCGCCTGGTCCTACGTCGAATACGGCGCCCTGCCCGCCGTCGAACCCTTCCTCGTCGGCATCAAGCCCGCGGTCATCGCCATCATTCTTGGCGCCCTCTGGAAGCTCGGCAAAAAGGCTGCCAAGGGTTGGCGCCTCGGGCTCATCGGCATCTCCGCAGCGGTAGCATCCCTCCTCGGAGCAGGCGAGATCATCACGCTCGCCGGCATCGGCGTGCTGGGAACCATCTGGCTACACACCTCCAGCACCGAGTCGGCCGCCGCGGGCGTCATCGTCTTGTTATCCCAAACCAAACGGCAAGTCTTTGCCGCCGCAGCCGCAGCAGGCGCCGCCGCATCCGCGCTATCGCTAACTAAGCTCGGCCTGTTCTTCCTCAAGATCGGCTCGATTCTCTACGGCAGCGGCTACGTGCTCATCGCCTTCCTTGAGGGCGGCCTGGTCAACGACTACGGCTGGCTCACCAAAAGCCAACTCCTCGACGCCGTCGCCGCCGGACAGTTCACCCCCGGCCCGGTCCTCACCACTGCCACCTTCATCGGCTACGTGCTCATGGGCTGGCGAGGCGCCGGAGTCTCCACACTGGGAATCTTCCTGCCGTCCTTCATCTTCGTGGCCATCCTGAACCCGATCATCCCCAAGCTGCGCAACTCCGCCTGGTCGGCCTCCTTCCTCGACGCCGTTAACGCCGCCGCCCTGGGCCTGATGGCCGCCGTCGTCATCGAACTCGCGCTCTCGACCCTCATCACCTGGCAAGCCGCCGTCATCGCCCTAGCCGCCGCCCTCTGCGTCTTCTTCCTCAAACTCAACTCCGCCTACCTCGTCCTCGGCGGCGCCCTCCTAGGCTGGGCATTGTCCCTCCTCTCCTAGCCACTCAGTTGCTCCCGCCCAACAGCAACAGAGGCGCATCCGTCAGGTTGCGCTCGTGCCCGCCCTACAGCTCAACGCCGAAGACGAAATGGCTGATCAACGCGATGAGACACAGATTGCTCATCGCGTTGTAGAACAAAACAATCGCCATTCTCGTTACGGATTCCGGACGAAACAATGGAAAGATTCCGGCACTCGATACCAACCACATAACGAGGTCCGCATCACTCGTATATCGACACCGCCCGTCGCCACTTTGTTCACTCCCGCGAAGGCAGCGCTAAAGTAAGGCTCGTAGCCTTCCCATGCTCCTCATCAAGAAAACTAACAAATCCGTCGACCAAGCCGGCCAAGCCCTAGAAGCCGCCGCCGCCAACCAAAGCTTCGGAGTCCTCGCCATCCACGACCTTCAGGCCACCATGGCCAAGAAAGGCGTCGACTTCCCCAACGCTTGCCGCATTTACGAAGTCTGCAACCCACACCAAGCCAAGAAAGTCCTCGAGCGCAACATGGAGATCTCCACCGCCCTGCCCTGCCGCGTCTCCATCTACCAAGGCAAGGACGGCGGCACCGAAATCGCCACGATTCTTCCCACGATGATGATTGACCTCTACGGCGCCGACGACCTCAAAGCCGTCGCCCGCGACGTCGAAGAGAAGATCACCGCCATGATCTAAGAAGCCGCCAAGTAGCTCGCTACCCGCCAGCCTTCGGCATCTTCAGGATCTTCCTCAGCCTTTGCGGCCGAGTTCCCAGGTCCGCCAACGTGTACCCCAGCAGCGTCCCCAAGAAAGACTGCTGCGCCTCGCCCAACACGCCCTTCAAATCGCAGACCGGCGCAATCGGACAGGTGTTCGTCTTCATGTCGAAGCACTCCACCAAGTCCAAGTGCGGCTCCATCTCTTCCACCAGCCGGCCCAGGTTGATCTCTTCCGGAAGCTTCGCTAGCAACAACCCGCCGCCCCGTCCGCGGCTCGCATCCACATAGCCCAACCCCGCCAGCCGTTGCACAACCTTCATCAAGTGGTTCTTCGAGATGCCGTACGCGTCCGCAATTTCCTGGATCGTCGACTTCCCGTCCTCGCGAAGCCGCAGGTAAAGCAACACCCTGAGCGCGTAGTCCGTATGCGATGTCAGATGCATCGACCCATTCCAGCACGGATCACCATCAAAAATAACTTGCCGGAACGCCCCCATTTGGACGTCAACCCGACTACGATCATAACATGCATTCAGAATACCTCTTATCGACTGAGCCGCCCGTCGTGAGCGAGTCCAGTATCCAGATCGTCAAAGCCACAGCGCCCGCCGTCGCCGCCAACGCCGTTGCGATCACCACCCGCTTCTACAAGCTCATGTTCGAGGGCGACCCGCAGGTCAAGCGCTTCTTTAACCAAGCGCACCAGCACGCCGGCTCGCAGCAGAGAGCCCTGGCCGGCGCCGTCTGCGCCTATGCCGCCAACATAGATAACCTAGGCGTGCTCGGCCCAGCCGTCGAACTCATCGCCCAAAAGCACTGCTCGCTTGGCATCCAGGCTGAACACTACCCTATCGTTGGCAAACACCTGCTCGCCGCGGTAAAAGACATCCTCGGCGATCCGGTCACCGGCGAAGTCACCGCCGCCTGGGCCGAAGCCTACGGACTACTCGCCTACATCCTCATCAAACGCGAAGCAGAGATTTACCGCGCGCAGGCCCAAGCCGCTGGCGGCTGGAACGGCTACCGTGCCTTCGTCGTCGACCGCAAAGTCCCCGAATCCGACGTCATCACTTCGTTCTATCTCAAGCCCGCCGACCACCAGCCCCTCGCTCCGTTTCTATCCGGTCAGTACATCACCGTCAAGGCCGACATCCCCGGCCTCGAAGTCTCGCCGCGCAACTACAGCCTTTCCGATGAGCCTGGGCAGGACCATTACCGCATCAGCGTCAAGCGCGAACCAGCGTCCGAACCCGGCGCCACGCCCGGCGTCGTCTCGAACTATCTCCACGAGCAGGTACAAGTCGGCGACCAGATCCAAGTCGGCCCGCCGTGCGGTGAGTTCACACTACCGACCGAACAGGAGCTGGCAGACGGCGAACCCATCGTGCTGATCTCCGGCGGCGTCGGTCTCACCCCCATTCAGTCGATGCTCAAGACGCTGGCCAGCCGCGAAGTCGCCAACCCCGTCTACTTCATTCACGGCTCACGAAACAGCTCGACCCATGCCCTCGCCGGCGAGGTTCGCCAGGCGGCCAGCCAGATCCCCAAACTCACCACGCACTTCCGCTACGACGCCCCGCTCCCTGACGACCTCGCGAACGGCAAGTGCGACAGCACAGGGCTCATCGACAGCAGCCTCCTCGACCAACTGCTGCCCGACAGCCGCGGCCGCTTCTTCGTTTGCGGCCCCAAGCCATTTATGGCTTCCGTGGTCGGCGCACTGCGCGGTCGTCAGACGCCCGAAGCGAACATTCACTACGAATTCTTCGGACCCAAAGCCGATCTTTCGTAACCCGTTTGGGAGGACGGAAGCAATTCCGTCCTCCCTCTTTTCCGTTCAGCCCGTCGGCGCCTCCGCGGCCGCCGGACTCGGCTGCGTTTTCGCCCGGTTTACAGCCCCTCGGCCAACGCCCGCAAATGGCGGCTGAAGTGGTCCGCCAAGATCTCCGTGTAGCTATCCAAATTCGTTTCGAGCAGCGAGCGAATCGCCGGGCCAAACTCCTCGTGGTTCAGCGTCGACCCAAACGTGCAGTGCAATATCTGCCTTCCCGGCTCCGTAAAACCCTTGCCGGCCGGTACGTCTTCCCAGCGCTCCAAGTAGAGTTGTTCCAAGCGCGTTGCGTCAGGGACCTCGTTCGCCGGAGGCGTGTTCTGCAATGTCGCCGACACGTGGTAAGTCGCCTTGTCCGTCTCGTATCGACTGCGCCCAAACTCCACAATCCGTCGAAACAGCGCAGCGTCATGATGAGCCACTACTCGCAACGCCTCCAGGTAGCTCGTTCCCGCGGTTTTCACATGGAACTGGCCCTTCGTCGCTCGCGCCAATGCCGGATACATCGACAACTTATCCGACCCCGAATGCAAGCTCAGTTTGTAAGGACCCAACAACGCCGCGATTGCCGCGTGGTCATTTAGAGATGCTTCGAGCGTCGCCACGTCGCCCTTGTAGTCCACGCCCTTTTCGAAATCGCCGATGTACCGCGGCGCCAAACTCACCAGCTTCATCCCGCCGTTCACACACTGGTCGGCAATGATGTAGTGCTCGGCCAGCGTGGTCGGCTGTTCGGTCTCATCGACGCTCAACTCGATCTCGTAGTCCCGCCCGGCGGCGTCCTGCACTCGCTCAATGTGCGCCGCCAAAACGACCGCGTGGTTGATCGCCGCGCCATACTTGACCGCGCAGCGCATGCACGCTTCCTCGTCAAGTTCCAGCGTCGTTCCCGTAGGCAGCGAGATCCGTCGGCCGAGATACGAATCGAACCAGTCGATGCTCTCGCGCACTGCGCCGAACTTGGTCCGCAAGACGCCTTCGTCATACCCGTCTGCATGTTCGTCGACATAGTCAGAGGGATCAATCGTGAAAAACGTAAACCCCGCCGCCGCCGTGACATCGACATCTTCCGTCGTCTTTAGATGATCCGCATCAGCGCCGATGCGGTCCGTCCAGCCTGCCTGAGCCGCGCCCTGCATGGCATCGCGCATCACGCCCGCAGCCGTGCGCTTGGTTCGCGCCATCTCGCGAATCGACTGCTGCGGAAAGATCGCCTCAATCCCAGCCCCCGCCCGCTTCATCGCCTCCACATGTCCCGGCGTTGCAAGACCTATCCGATCGCCAAACCCAAAACTGGGCGCCAGGCCCAACGTCACGCACGCTGCCATTGTTTCCCCAGCCATTAACCGTTCACCTCGATGATCGCCTTCAACACACCCGACTCCGGTCGCGTGAACGTCTCAAACTCGCCCACCACATCGCCGAACGAAGTCCGATGCGTAATCCATGGATTCGTATCGATCACGCCCTTCTCGATCAAGTCGATGATTCGCGTAAAGTTCTCCGGCACCGCATTGCGCGAAGCCTTAATCGTCATCTCCGGTCGATGCATAAAGCGCTGCTCAAACGCCAACTCCTGCGTCGTGATGCCCACATAAACGAGCGAGCCCGTCTGCGCGACATACTGCAGTGCGTCGCACATCGACTTCTTGCTGCCCGTCGCGTCCGTCACCAGCGCATAGCGGTCTCCAGTGGTCAGATCGTTGACTCGCTCCAGGTCCGTGTGGTCGCCCTTGGCCAGCAGCGTATGCTCCACGCCGTACTGCTTCTTGCAAAATTCCAACCGTGACTCGACCATGTCCATCACGGTAATCCGCGCGCCCGTGAGTCGCATAAACTCCAACGTCGCCAGCCCAATCGGACCAGCCCCGATGATCAACACCTGATCGCCTCGTTGCGGTGCACCCCTGTCTGTGCAGTGGCAGCCGATCGCCAGCGTCTCCACCAAGGCCAACTGCTCCAGCGAAAGCTTCTTCGAGGGATGCAGCTTCTCCGCCCGAATCAAGAATCGATCGCATAACCCGCCGTCGATCATCACGCCGATCACTTTCAGCGTCTCGCAACAATTCGTCGCGCCCTTGCGGCAGGCATAACAACGCCCGCAGTTCATATAGGGCTCAACCGAACAGGTATCGCCCGGCGCCACATTCTGGACGCCTCCGCCAACCTCCAGCACCGTCACGCCCAGCTCATGACCAATCACGCGCGGATAGCTGAAGAACGGCATCTTGCCCAAGAAGCCGCTATAGTCCGTCCCGCAAATTCCCATACGGTTCGTCTCAACCAGAACCTGTCCAGGCCCCGGCGAACCCGGCTCGTCAATCTCGACGTACGAAAAATGCTTCGGCTCTTCGAGTCGAATGGCTCTCATCTGTTCTTACTCCTCTGCTAGTGCCGCGGCGACCGCCGGTTGCAATGTCTGGGCCGCAAGCGCCTGCCCAGCCGCGTTGAAGTGGGCGTCATATTCGAAATATAGTTTCTCACCTGCATGCGCCCGAAAGGCGCCGGTCAGATCGACAACCGCTGCCCCCGCCCGCTCGGCCTCTTGCGCCAGGCGTTCATAGCCAACCCGCTCGTTCTCCAAATAGTCGCCGTCAAACAGCCTCTCGTAGTCGTCCACATAGGTCGACTCCTTCGACGGCAACAGCGCCACGATCACCTGTACGCCCAGCGCCTCAGCATGCTCCACCATACCCGTCAACACTTGCTCCACGTGCTCGTGCATGCCGGCTTCCAATGACCCCGGATGCGCCCCCGCCTCACGAAACAGCACCAACCCCAACTCGGTCCGTCCGCTCTCCAACGCCCGCGGCGTCGACGTCGGATTCGCTA
>JAQCLD010000201.1 GCA_027592785.1 Acidobacteriota bacterium | reverse complement strand
GAGGAGCGCGGTCGGGCTGGATACCCAGGGCTCCGACGTTCAGGCTATGCCGCCCCTTCGGGGCTGAAGAAGGCGCTGACGCGGGAGACCGCCAGCTAAAGCTTGGCGGCTCGGATGGGCGGACGAGGTGACTTCAATTACTGATTAATTAGTGCTGCGTTGACTTATGAGGGGCAGGGGTTCTAACTTCGGCGTGGCGCCCGGTTATGGATCTCGAAGTTCGCTTAAAGCAATTAGAGAGTGAAAATGCGCGGCTGCGAGGAGCGGTTGAGGAGCTTTCGATCCTCAACCAAGTCGCTGTAGCCGTTGCATCGACCTCGACGCTGGACGAGATTATCGATCTCGTGGTGAAGGAATGCGTTAAGCACCTGCACGTCGAGCAGGGCGCGGTGATGCTGCTCGGCGCCGATGAGGCTGCGCCGCCGCTGAAGACCATGATCCGCAAGGCGCGGTCGGATTATTCCGGCGTCGACTTCCGCTTGAACGATCAACTGACCGGATGGATGATGAAGAATCAAGCGTCGCTGCTGGTCAACGACTTGGCCAGCGATGCGCGGTTCCGTTCCGCGGCGACCAGCAATGTGCGATCGCTGATCTGTGCGCCGCTCAAGGCCAAGGGTAGACTGATCGGCGTGTTGAGCGTATTCAACAAGCGCAAGGGCGAGTTATTCAGCAAAGAAGACGAGCGGCTATTGACGATTATCGCGGCGCAGTCGGCGCAGGTGGTTGAGCACGCGCGCTTGTATGAAGAGGAGCAAGCGCTCCATCGGGTCGAACAAGAATTAAACACGGCGCGCAGTATTCAACAGCGCTTGCTGCCGACGGAACCGCCGACGATTCCTGGCTACGACATCGCGGGCATGTCGTTGGCGGCTCGTCAGGTGGGCGGCGACTATTTCGATTTTATTGCGATGGCGGATGGGCTGACTGGCCTGTGCGTGGCGGACGTTTCTGGCAAGGGGATTACGGCGGCGCTGCTGATGGCTGTGGTGCAGGCGACGATTCGCGGCCAGAGCCTGGTCGATATTTCGATGGCAGAACGTCTGGCGGCGTCGAATCGATTGATTCATCAGAGCACGCCGTCGGATAAGTTCGTCACGATGTTTTACGCGGCCTTGGATGCGACGAATCACGTTCTGCACTACTCCAACGCCGGGCACAATCCTCCTTTCTTGATTCCGAGCGAAGGCGAACCGAGATTGCTGGAGTCGGGCGGACCGGTGCTGGGAGTCTTGCCTCATTTCACGTTTGAGGAATCCACGGTCGACTTACACGTGGGCGACGTGCTGGTGATTTTTACGGACGGCTTTAGCGAGGCGATTAATCCGGCGTTGGAGGAATTCGGCGAGGACCGATTGTTGGAATTGGCCCGCTCATTGACGGACCTGCCTGCACAGGACTTATTGGATGCGCTCGGCGACGCGGTTCGCAAATTCTGCGGAAGCGAACCGCAGTTTGACGACATGACGATCATGGCCGTGCGCCGCACGAGCTGAGCCGGCGCTGAAATCGGAATGGCCGCGCAGGGTTTAGGCCTGGCGCGGCCATTCTTATTGCGGTCACTCGACGACCAGAGTTGGGTTGAGCGCTACTGCGCGGGAGATGTTGGCGAAGTTCGGCGAGGTGGCTTGCACCATGCGGTGGATTTTCTCGAACTGCTCGGGCGTGCCGTCGCCTTTGATGTTGACGGTGTAGGTGAGCGAGTCGTAGCCGGGGTTGACGGTCGGGTCGATGCCCAGGAATCCGCGCAGGTCGATGTTGCCGGAGGTGGCGATCTCGAGCTTGTCGAGGGTGATGCCTTCCAGGGAGCAGAGCGCGGCGTAGCCGACGATCATGCAGGCGTTGAGCGCGGCCAGCAGATACTCCTGGGGATTGGGTTGGGTGTTGGTTCCGCCCAGTTGGAGCGGCTCGTCGACGTCCATGGTGAAGGGACGCATGATCTCTTCACCGCCGATATGGAACGAGCGAACGGTGGCGCGGTTGCGCGTGCCGCCGAGCCAGGCGCTGGAAACGCTCCAACGGGTTTCGCCTGCGTCGGGGTTGTCTTGGACGGCGCCGATGAGGCCCATCACGTCGTCGATGTTGATGCCATTGACCATCTGAGTCTTTTCCACGGTGTTGGTGAGCATTGGTGTGATCTCCTTTGATGTTGTTGCAATCCCTGGCCGACATACATACCAACCAGTTTGTATATTTATACAGACTGGTTGGTATCTTGTCAACAACAATTTCTCCTTCCTCTGCAAAATTCTGATTTTTTTCGATTGGTAGACACATACCGTCTAGTCTGTATACTTATAGACATGGCGACGAGAGGCGAGGCAACGAAGGAGCGGATTCTGGCGGCGGCCGAGCAGTTGGTATTCGAGAGAGGCTACTCTGGCACTTCGCTGGACGAGATCATCGACCAGGTCGGGCTGACGAAGGGGGCGTTCTTTTACCACTTCAAGAGCAAGGCGGATTTGGCCCAAGGCATCATCGAGCGCTTCTCGCGGCGAGAGCAGGCTCTGTTCGAGCAGTGGGCGGAGCGAGCGAGTGCTCTGGCGGACGATCCGCTGCAAGACATTCTGCTTCTTTTTAAGTTTTTCGAGGAGTTCGTGGACGGCATAGAAGACCCATTGCCGGGTTGCATGTTCGCTTCCTACGCGTACCA
>JAQCLD010000098.1 GCA_027592785.1 Acidobacteriota bacterium | reverse complement strand
CCCCTGGTCGTGTCTCGACTAGCCAGGGACCTTCTGCATTTATGTATACCACCCCGTGTCAAGCCCGCCGCCTGTGAGAGGATCGCTCCATTCGTCCGAGCCCTGAACGCGAGAGAGGGGTCTCTTCCACCGCGAGTTCCCAGGGGACGGTCACCCCAAACCTGCCTCATCGTCTTCCCTCTTCACCAACCGCCGCTTGCCACACCACCAATGACACCCTTCCCTACCAATGACTCGACAAACCGCTACGGAGCCGCAGGCGTAAGCCCGCGACTCCGCCCGCCAGGGCGGCCCAGAAAGTTCCAGCGCCTACCCCCACGTGGGCTGACCCCAAGCCAACGTCCAAACCCTCCCCGCGCTTTCAGCCCCCTTCCGCTGACCGGGACAGCCAGGGAGCTGGCACAAGCCTCGGCGCCAAGAGATCCCCGAGCCGAACTTCACTCGTAGAATCAGCGTATTACGGTCGAATTCCCACTTGGGCGACTCCTGAATACCCGAGAATGCTATGGCTTGCTGACCGTCCTGCTCAGCCGCTCAGCTCACCGCCCGCCGGGGTGGCCTACACCCAAGTCTTCTAATTGTCCTCCGCCTGTGGCCAACTTTGAGAGACTAGAGCCGGAGGGGCTCTTCATTTGAGTACATGCAGGCTCCCTGGCCGGTCATGTATCCTGACAACCAACGGATGTCGGGTTGTGCGGGGCACCCTCGCTGCCACTACATGTAGCGGCGTGAGGTTAGGACAGGAGACCGAATGAGCACGGCTCGTCACATGATCGCGCTGCTCAAGAGGCATCTTAAGGGCGACGATAAGGAGTTTCTGTCTGTCGCGATGCAAGCGGCCGCACATGAAGCAAAACTGGGTCACGGCGCTATTGCCCAGCAACTCCGCGATCTGATCGACGAAGCGAAACGTCGTTCGTCGGCTGTTCAGAGCCGACCTGGTCAACTCATTGTCATTGAACCTCGCGGCGAACTCGCGAGTCTGTTATCCGTTCAGACCCCCACGCTAAGACTGACTGACATGGCTCTGCCGCCGGCTTTGGCCGGGCGACTGCAACGCGTGCTTCTTGAGCAGCGCCAACAGAGGCGTCTTCGCGAGCACGCGCTCCAGCCTCGCCGGAAGCTCCTTTTCGTCGGTCCGCCGGGCTCGGGGAAGACCATGACCGCTTCGGCGCTAGCCGGTGAACTACATGTGCCACTGTTCACGATCATGCTTGAAGGGCTGATCACAAAGTTTATGGGTGAGACGGCAGCGAAGCTGAAACTCGTGTTCGATGCGATCCGCCAAACACGCGCGGTGTACCTGTTCGATGAGTTTGATGCGCTCGGCGCGCATCGGACACAAGTCAATGACGTGGGTGAGATCCGGCGTGTTCTCAACTCCTTCTTGCAGCTTCTCGAGAAGGAAGACTCCGATAGCCTAATCGTGGCGGCTACCAATCATCCGCAATTGCTTGATCGCGCTCTGTTCCGGCGCTTCGACGATGTGATCGAATACGCCCTGCCGGACCGAGGCCTCGCCGGTGACATTCTTCGTCGCAAGCTGGCTCCGTTTGAAACGATCAATGTCAACTGGCCGGGTGTTATTACGGAAGCCGATGGCCTCAGCCACGCGGAACTGGCGCGTGCCGCCGAAGAGTCCGCCAAGCACGCCGTGCTGGCCGGATCGAAGTGCATCACCACAGAAGCTCTCTTATCGGCTCTGCGGGAACGCAAGGCGGCTAGCGGATAGGTGCCCGAGTTTCCACGTGAGCTGCCGCACCTCTATCTCCGAGGAAGTGGCCAACCCGAACCTTACACGACCAAGCTTAGACCGCGTGGCCGCGCATTGCCGCAGAGGGAACGGATCTCGCACGCTGAAACTCTGGCGGCGGCAATGACAGAGGCACTCGCGGCATCCCAGATCACTCGCGCACAGCGTGAACCGGGCCTGGTCACCGGGACTGCGGGCTTCTACTTGGATTTCGAGATCCCAGCTGGCGCGGAAATAGCCGCTGAAATGCTCGAAAATCGGCCCAAACACATCTAACTGGTGGCTTTCCGACAGGAGTCTGAGCAAGCGCCAGAGGTGGCGACGGTATTTGTTCCAGATTCGGCATCTGAGCATCTTCTCAGCAAGATTGAAGCCTATCGGGATCAGGACAAGAAGTCCGGCCGACCGAAAAACGAAGACCTGATCGCTCGGATTGACAACATCCGCCTGGCGGCCGTTCGGTCCGTTTATAGCGACGATCCAGATCAGTTTCCCCATCCTAGTGAGAGCGTTTGGTGGGAGGTCCGGATCCGGCGCAGCCACACTGAAGCTTTCGATGCGGTCGCGGATCGCTTGGAGTTGCGGGTTCAAACCAATCATCGACTGCTGTTCCCAGACCGTGAGGTTCGACTCGTATACGCCGATACGCAGGAAATGGCTCGCCTGTTCCTGAACAGCAACTCCATCGCTGAGTTACGTCGAGCTAAAGATACGCCGGCACTCTTTGTCACTTGGTCCAACATTGATCAGGCCACCTGGGCGGCGGACCTGGCTGACCGGATCGTTATTGCGGACAGCTACAACGTTTCCGTGTGCGTTCTCGACACCGGCGTCACCAACGCCCATCCGCTCCTCGCGCCAGCACTAAACGCCAACGATATCCACAAGTACGATCCGACCTGGCTAGATGGCGATCGGCACGGGCATGGGACCAATATGGCGGGCACGGCGCTCTACGGGGATCTTATGCCGTTGATCGAGGGAAGCGGCCCCGTTCCCTTGACGCACTGCCTGGAATCCGTCAAGATTCTCCCTGACGACGCAGAGAACCAGCCAAAGCTCTACGGCGCGATTACGGGCGAGTCTATTGCCCGTGTGGAAGTCGCGGCGCCGAATCGACGCAGAGCCGTTTGTTTGGCGGTCACGAGCCCTATCGGGACCAATGGTGGACGACCGTCGTCCTGGTCCGCTGCCATCGACCAGCTCGCCTTAGGCGATGAGACTGGTGGTCGACTTATTCTGATCTCGGCGGGGAACATCCGGGACGGCATATCGAAAGCCGATTATCCCGCCCGCAATGAAGTGGAGTCGATCGAAAATCCGGCACAGGCATGGAACGCTATTACCGTTGGGGCGTTCACGGAGAAGAGCACCCTAACCGATCCGGACTACGCCGGGTGGGTCCCCATCGCCCCAGTCGGTGACTTGTGTCCTACGAGTCGTACTTCGATCGTATGGGCGCGACAGTGGCCTATCAAGCCCGACATCGTGATGGAGGGGGGCAATTGGGCGGCTTCGGGAGAACAATGGGATCACCCCGACGATCTTGGTCTCTTGACCACGGATCGTGATCCGGCGACCCGTCATTTCGCCATCTTCCGGGACACAAGCGCGGCCACCGCTATGGCGGGAAATCTCGCTGGCCGGATCCTGGCTGCCATGCCCCAGCGGTGGCCAGAAACCATCCGTGCACTCATGATCCACTCAGCTGAGTGGACACCCGTTATGCGGCAGCAGTTCGACGACGCAACCCTGAAGCATGAGAAACAGACGCTGCTGCGCAAGTATGGGTACGGTGTCCCCAACTATGAACGGGCGATCCGGAGCGCATCGAATGACGTCACATTGATTGCTGAAGACGAACTGCGTCCGTTCCGCAAGGAAGGCTCAATTAAAACCTACCAAATGAACCTGCACCAGTTCCCGTGGCCGCGAACGGAACTTGAGCAACTCGGTGAAACCGAGGTGGAGCTGCGGGTTACGCTCTCATACTACGTCGAATCGAACCCTGGCGAACGCGGCTGGCTCCGCCGTCACCGCTACCAGTCGCATGCTCTTCGATTCGACGTGAAAAGCGCCCTCGAGTCGGTGGATGAATTTCGGCAGCGGATTAATGCGGTCGCAGCTGCGGAGGAAGAAGGCAGCGCAGCTGGGCTATCTGGTGCCGACCCCTGGGAATTAGGTCGTATCCGAGACAAGGGTTCGATCCATTCGGACTCCTGGCGGGGATCCGCTGCTGCGCTTGCGCAGCGATCGGCCGTTGGCGTATTCCCGGTCGGAGGATGGTGGAAGGAAAATCCAAACCACCAGCGCTATGACCGCCCAGTCCGTTACGCGCTGATTGTTTCCATACGCGCGGTCAATGGGAAGATTGACATCTATACCCCCGTGCAGGTTCAGATTCCAACATCTGCCGAGATTGTGAGCTAAAGAGTCCATTCGTAGGCATGCGAGCCAACGCGGATTGAACCAACGAATGAGACCTGAGGGGCAGCCCTCCAGATCAGTCTTTCTATCGCCTCTAGCGATTCTCGCCCTTGCACCCCCCTGCTAACCTAGAACCAGCAACGGCCCGCTCTTTGAGCGGGCCGTTCCGCTTCCAGCGTCAACTAGCAGTGCCAGTCTCACTCACCACCAGACGATTCGCTGTGCCCACCGGCCCAGCGACCCGCCCAATGTCCGCGTTTCTTGGTCCCAAACCCAACCATGGCTAACCGAATCAATAACTTAGGCGAATTCGGCGCGGACCTGGGCGGACCCTGCCGGACATTCGCGGGCTTTGGCGGCCCATCAGCGGTCCTGCCTGGACATCCCCGGCGACCGACCGGACCACAGGCGGACGCCGCCGTCGCGAGATTCCGCCTGCAGCCCCGCGTTATAGTGTTGGCTCTGGGAGACAACACATGATCAAAAACATTCTCGCTGCGGCCTTACTCATCGCCGCAACTTTCACGACTGTATCCGCCGCGGATCTGACTCACAAACACGCGCTGAACCTTGAGGTCGCCAAGGCCATCGCCGCCGCCGGCGAAGCTCACGCACGCGCCAACAATTGGAACGTAATCATCACCATCCTCGATGACGGCGGCAACATGCTCTACATGCAACGCATGGACGGCGCGCAGATCGGCTCCATCGCCGTCTCGCTCCGCAAAGCGGAGTCCGCCATTAATTTCAAACGCCCGACCAAGGTCTTCGCCGACGGTATCGCCACGACTCCAGGACTCGCCATGCTGCCCGGGGCGATCGCTAACGAAGGCGGCCTGCCCATCGTCGTCGACGGCGAAGTCATCGGCTCGATCGGCGTCAGCGGCGTCACCGCCCAGCAAGACGGCATGATCGGCCAAGCCGCGATCGACGCCCTGCCCAAGATCCTCGGAAACTAAGCGCCGTGGGCGACCTGCTGATCGGGGTCGGCATTCTGTTGGCCATCATTGGTCCGCTGCTGCTGATCCCGGTCGCCTGGCTGCTCTATCGCTACGCGATTCGCCCGCTGGTCGTGCGAATCGCGACCCCTGCCCTCTCCACTGACTCCGCCCGCGGCCTCGCCCTGGGCATTACCGTTGGCCTGTTGGCCGCGGTGATCGCCGCATCGTACTTTCCCGGCAAACAGCAATTCGACGCTCTCTGCGCCCAGCACTCTCAACCGCAGATCGGCCGCCGCGTTTACGTGGAAGGCTTCTACGCCGACAAGCTTTTCCCGTACCAAGCCGCAGCCTACATTCGCGATCAAGGCTTCACCTTCGTCGAAGCTCCCGACCCCTACGAAGACGGCGTCTATCTTCGCTACACGTTCGACGGCAGCAAGACTCATTCCGAAGTCATCGAAGCCCCCACAAGCCTCTTCGGCTTCCGCCAAACCTTCTCCGAAATCTCCGGCAGCATCACGATGACCGAAAAAGTCATCTACGAAACCTCCACCGACTCCGAACTCGCCCGCGCCGTCGACCTCGTCTACATGGGCGGACCGCTCTCCCTGTTCCTCGGCTCCTACGCCATGTCCTCTTGCCCCGACCTCCGAACCGCCAAAGGCTCTGAAGACTTCAACACATTCTATAACCTCGAAACTCTTGTCCTTCATTCCCGCTAGCTGTGACGCTAAGTACATAGGCCGGTAAGCTCCAGCCGGGAGTCGCGGCATAATACGCTCGGTACGGAGGTCCCCAGCCCCATGAATCGCCTCATCCTTTGTTTGTTGTTCGCAACCCTCGCCGCGCCGCTCAGCGCCCAACTCGAGCCGCCCAATGAAGCCGGCGTCACCATGGGGCACGTGCATCTCAACGTCTCCGACCCTGACCTTTATCGCCAACTGTGGATCGACCACTTCGGCGCCGTGCCGCTGGCCAAAGAAGGCCTCAACGGCGTCAAGCTGCCTGGCATGATTGTGCTGTTTCGCAAACAGGTTCCCACCGGCGACGCCATCGGGACCGCGCTCGATCACTTCGGCCTGAAGGTCCGCAACCGAGACGAACTATTGGAGAAATGGAAAGCGGCTGGCCAGGAGGTTGGACGCGTCTTCACCGGCTCCGAGGGCTTTCCGAACGCCTACGTCCTGGGCCCCGACGGTTTCCGCATGGAGCTGCAGCAAGACGTGGATCTACCCGCGATCGCCGTCACCCAACACCTGCACTACAGGACCGCGAAGCACCTGGAGCTGCAGCAGTGGTATCAAGACAACTTCGGCGCCGTCTTCAGCCACCGCGGAAGCCATGACGGAGTCGATCTGCCCGGCATCAACTTCTCGCTCGACCCGCTGCGTCGCCCGCGCGACGCCGACCTGCCAACCAAAGGCCGCCTCATCGACCACATCGGCTTCGAAGTCAACAACCTCGAAGCCTTCTGCAAGCAACTCGAGGCCAAAGGCGTCGTCTTCGATCAGCCCTACCGCAAGATCGAGCGCCTCAACCTCGGACTCGCTTTCCTCACCGACCCCTCCGGTGTCTACGTCGAACTCACCGAAGGTCTGGACCAGTTTTGACCCGTTTGAGAAACTCCATGCGAACCTATGCTGCCGCCATTCTTCTTGCCGTTTCGCTAACTGCTTCCGCGCAAACTCGCGACTACGACGCCGAGATGCACGCCAAGATCCAGGAAGCCAAACAGCTAGCGGGCTTCGATCACCCAGGACTGCTCGTTTCGCTGTGCGTCGAATCGCCGCGCAACCGAGTCAATACACGCGATACGCCTGCCCGCTACATCACGGATCCCAGCGCCGCCCCGCCGCGCTAGTCTTGGTTCGCCGAGCCCGCCAAGGTTTTCGACAACCTCTATTTCGTCGGCGGCAGCATCCACAATTCGTGGGCACTGACCACCAGCGAAGGGATCATTCTGATCGACACGGTCTACCCTTACAACTCCGAAGAGTTGATCGTCGAAGGACTGCGCAAAGTGGGGCTCGACCCGAAGGACATCAAGTACGTCGTCATCTCGCACGCTCACGGCGATCATATCGGCGGGGCCGAAATCCTGCAGGCCAAGTACAACGCCCAAGTGGTGATGGGCGGCCCCGACTGGGACACGGTCCAAAGCTACCCCAACCGCTTCAAGTCCATGGCCCCGAAGAAGAACATCACGGCCACCGACGGAATGAAGCTGACGCTTGGCGATACGACGCTGAACATTTGGCTCACGCCGGGCCACACGCCGGGAACGCTTTCCTACACCTTTACCGCCTACGACCGCGGACAGCCCGTCCACGTTGTGTACTCGGGCGGCACATCGTACAACTTCCCTACTGTTCCGGCTGAGATCGGCATCCCTCAACTGGACGTCTACATGGCTTCGCAAAAGCACATCGCCGAGCAAGCGGCAGCGACGAACGCAACCGTGCTGCTGTCGAATCACTCGTCCTACGATCATGCGAACTATTTCAACCGCATGTTCGCTGGACGCGGCGACGGGCCGCATCCGTACGAACTGGGGACCGACGTGGTGCAGCGCTACTTCCAGGTGATGCAGAGCTGCGCCGCGGCGCAGAAGATCCTTCTTGAGAAAGAAGTCGCCGAAGGCAAATAACCTTCGGCGGTCGGGCCTAGTCCGCCCGCTTGGCCTCGAACGGCAAATCGTAAACGTCCCACGTAGCTTCGCCTGACAGCCCCTCTCCGTCCGGCTTGCCCGAAATCGTTAGCGCAGCCGAATAGCCGGCATTAGGAGCGAAGTAGTCGCCCTCGAGAGTGAATCGCTCATCCGTGGCCGACCCTTCCAGGTTGGACTCATCGAACTTCGCGGTCAGCTTTTCGCCGTCTTGGGCGAGTACCAAGGTTCCGTCGACCACGCCTTCGGGTGTAGAGAACGAGAAAATCCATTTGCCGCTCAAGTCTGCCGCGAGCAATGGCTGCGCCGCGCTCAAAGCCATGACCAAAGCCGCCGACAATAACGCCGCGGCACGAATCAATCTAAACTTCATTGACCCTCCTAATCTTTTCCCGCCCATAGTACAATCTCCAACCAGTCCAGGGGATAAGAAGAAGTACGTCCGCGATCATGCCATTGTTCCGCGAGGATCGCAGTCCGTCGGGGCCCGCCTCAACGCTACAATCTCTCTTATATTGGTACCCCGTTCCGCCGCACTTCCCGAGCAACCCGCCGAGAAGATCTCGAAGGCAGATTACGAGGCGCAAGTCGACGAACTGCGCCTCGAGTTACTCAACGCTCAGTTCGACCTGCGTCACTCCAACTTCTCGCTGTCGATCCTGCTCACCGGCATCGATCGGCCTGCCATCGAGTCTACCTACCAGCTGCTCCACGAGGGGCTCGATGCCCGTTACATCGACGCGAATCCCGGTCTAGAACCCACCGCCGAAGAACGCGAACGTCCCTTCGTCTGGCGTTATAGCCAAATGCTTCCGCCCAACGGCCGCATCGGTCTGTTTCTCGACGGCTGGGTCAAAGACCTCATCGGCCGGCGGTTGCTTGGCGAGATCAACCAAGCCAAGTTCGATCAGCGTTTGCGCGAGATGCAGGTCTTCGTCGGCGCTTTGGTCGACGACGGCCATGTGCCGCTGCGTTTCTTTTTTGACCTGTCCAAGAGCGAACACAAGAAGCGCCTGAAGAAGGCCGATCGCGAAGCCGAGCGGCAATGGCGCGTCGCTGAATCGGAACGTCGATTCGTCGAACGCTATGACGACGCCCGTAAGCCGATCGCCGCCCTACTCGCCGCCACCAATTCCGGCGAAGTTCCTTGGATCGTCTTCGAAGACGGCGACCGCCGCGAGCGCAACCTCATCATCGGACGCGCTATTCGCGACGCCATTCTCGCGGGCATCGAGCGCTCGAAGGTTCCAGCGCCGGAGCCAGTTCTGCCGGCGCCCCGGTCGAACAAGTGCGCGCTGGAGAAAGTCGATCTTTCGCAACGGATCTCCAAGGACGAATATCGCAAGCGCCTGGATACGCTGCAGCCGCGTCTGCGCAAGCTTGCGCTCACCGCGCGCCGCAAGGGCCGCACGAGCATCCTGGCCTTCGAGGGTTGGGACGCCGCGGGCAAGGGCGGCGCCATTCGGCGTCTCACTGGCTGCATGGATGCCCGCGATTATAAGGTTGTTCCGATCGCCGCGCCCACCGAAGAAGAAAAGAGCCACCATTACCTGTGGCGTTTCTGGAAGCAATACCCTCGTGCCGGACGCATGCTCATCTTCGACCGCAGCTGGTATGGCCGCGTGCTCGTCGAGCGCATCGAAGGCTACGCGACCACGGCCGAATGGATGCGTGCCTACGACGAGATCCGCAACTTCGAAGAGATGCTGATGGAGAATGGCAGCCCGCTGTGCAAGTTCTGGCTGCACATCGACCCGGATGAGCAATTGCAGCGCTTCCAAGAGCGCGAAAAGACCGGCTACAAGAAATACAAGATCACCGACGAGGACTACCGCAATCGCGAAAGGTGGCGCGACTACGAAATGGCCGCCAACGAGATGATCAACCGTACCGACACGGCCGCCGCCCCCTGGCACATCGTCCCGGCTAACGACAAACGCTCAGCCCGCATCCAAGTCCTCGAAACCGTCTGCGACGCGCTGGAAGCCGCCCTCTAGCCCGCATGGAGCACGAAAGGCCGCGGCGCCTGGGCACCCGACTACATACAAACACCTTGGGGGCAAACAGCTAGGGCAGGCTATGGGACACAGTACCTGGCGGCTTAGCGTACAATCCACTCCGTTTCGCGCGTTGACCCCTATAATGACCGGCGGAGGAGTGGAACCGATGAAATCGATACTGGCGTCTCTTACCCTTTTGTGTGTTGTAAGCATCGTGCCCGCGTTCGCCCAGGGACAGGCCAACAATCGCGGCAGTCACGAGCGGCCCGCGGACACCGTGGCTCCTGCTATTCCGGGCGTCGTTGCGGCCGGAACGAAAGTCACTGTTATTGGGCACCACTTTCAGAACACGGAAGGGCCCGTCGCATTGCCCGACGGCAGCCTCATCTTTACGGAAACTCGTGGGAGCCTAATTACAAAGATCGACAAGGACGACAACGTCTCGCCATTTCTCGAGAACACCAACCGGTCGAACGGATTAGGTTTTGACTCCAAGGGTCGCCTCATCTCGGTGCAGGCCTTGAGCGTGGGCGTGGTTTACCCCAAAGGTAGCGAAGCCTTGCTTGCCGGCCCCTATGAGGTGCGTCCGAATGATCTCGTCGTCTCCTCGAAGGACCGTATCTACTTCACCCTTCCGGGGAATAAGCCACCGGCCGTCTTCTACATACCTCCCGGAGGTAAAGCGGTGTTCGCTGCCGAAGCTCCCGGTCCTCACGGCATCCAGCTGAGCCCCGATGAAGGGACCCTCTATGTGGCGGATTCGAACGGCGAATATCTGGTCGCCTTCGATGTCCAGTCCGACGGAGGGCTCACCAATCGACGCAACTTCGGCCGTTACGCGGGCGTGACCAAAACGGACAGCGGCTATGACAGCCACGCCGACGGAATCGCCGTCGACTCGGAGGGTCGCGTATACGTGGGCACTATGCAGGGCGTGCAGGTGTTTAGCCCGCAAGGGCAGCATTTGGGCTTGATTCCTGTCTCGCAGCGTCCGCAAAATCTTGCGTTCGCCGGACCTGACAAGAAAACGCTCTACATCGCCGGACAAGGCGCCATGTATAGACTTCAGATGTTGGCGCAGGGATACAAGGGCCGCCCGAAGTAGGCGCGAACCGGGCATCGACCAGCTAACGGCGGTCGGCGACAATTGGCAAGCGAACTGTTCGGCCTGACGGACAACCGGGCGTACGCTCGGCTTTCTTCACGTGGTGGACCGTCTGGGCAGTTCGGCTATTCGCACACTTGCAGGCGACCCACAGGAAAGAAAATCAAGAATGGCGTCCCCAGCGGGATTCGAACCCGCGTTACCGCCGTGAAAGGGCGGAGTCCTAGGCCTCTGAACGATGGGGACCTCGAAGGTAGGCAGAGGGCCCGAGGGCCCTCTACTCCAGAATAGTCGGCTGGCTGGAACAGCGTCAACAGACCAGGACCTTTAGGCGACCTGGCCGAAGGCGGCGTTGAGTTGGCCGCGCAGATAATCGACGTCTTTTTCGATGGCCACGAGCGTACGTTCTTCGCGGATCGTTTTGCTGGGTCCTTGGACCTCGAACTCCTGGTGCAAGGTGATCGGGCCGGAGAACCCCGTCTGGGCAAGCATCTTGAAGAACTGCGGGAAGTCGACCATGCCTTCTCCAAGGGGGCAATCGTGGACGCCCCATTTGCCGCCCGTCTTCTCCCAGTAGAAGTCTTTGATGGCGACCATGAGGATGCGCGGCGCTAGACGGTTAAAACCGATCTGCCAGCCGCCGAGCCCGCCCTCAATCGTGGCGTGGTAGGGGTCGAAGTAGAAGCCCATCGCGTTGGGGTCAACGTCTTTGACCAGGGACCAGTGATCCCACATGGCAGCGCCCACGTAGTTGCCGGAGTGATTGTGGAAGCCGGCCTGGATACCCACATCTTTGGCGAGAGCGGCGAGGCCGTCGACTTGACGCTTGACGGAGGCGAGAGTCTCGTCGAGCTTGGAGAGGTCGCGGTAGCGGTAGTAACCAAGCTTGAACAGCGGAACGCCAAGGGCGTGGGCGGCTTCGAGCGTGGGCCGGGCGGCCGGATCGTCAGCGGAGAGCAAGCCGGTGGTGATCATGGGCACGGTGACGCCTTGGCCGTGCAGGGCGGCGTGGGCGCGGGGCAAGTCGCGGACGACGTTCTCGGGCTCGACGTGCCCACCGGGGCGAACGGTGAGGTCGCAGCCGGGGACCTTGAGATCGACCAGCGTGCGGGCGAGGGTTGGGTAGTCCAGAAACGCCAAATGCTTGGAGAAAACGCAGAGAGTGGGCGTCTTCTTCGGGGCGGACTGAGCCGCGGCGGCGCCGGCGGCAGCGGCCATGGCAAGAAGACGGCGGCGGGTTACGGCTGACATGGGCGATTCTCCTGGGGGCGCTACGATTGTACGACCCATTAATTTTAAGCTTACGGCTCTCTCCGCGGGAGCCGATAGAAAGGGTGGAAGCGTGGTGCTATCTTACTCAAAGGAGTAGATGTGGCCGGGAGGCTTGGCAGCCGTTCCCGCTGTCGCTCTGAACGATCAAGCGCATCAGGCGAAAGGACTACCGGCGGTCATTGTCGACCGAACCTGTTTCGACTGCACTCCAATGAAAAGCCTTCTGACTAGACTGGCAGCATTTGTCTGCTACACACTCCCCTTGCTTGCTCAAGAAGCGGAGCATGCCGGCGGCGAGCACGGCGGCGCTGCGACGTTTCTGTTCGAGATCGTGACGCTATTGATCGCCGCGAAGATCGGCGGAGAGATTTTTGAGCGCATGAGCCAGCCTGCTGTGTTGGGCGAGCTGATCTTCGGCGTCGCGCTAGGCAACTTGCACCTTTTAGGTCTCACGTTCATGCAAGGGTTCAAGACCGACGAGGCGTTGATTCTGGCTGCAGAAATCGGCGTGATCCTGTTGTTGTTCGAGGTCGGGCTGGAATCGAATATCGACGAGCTGATGGCCGTGGGCGGATCGGCGATGTTGGTCGCCGCTTTAGGCGTCGTGGCGCCGATGATTCTGGGCTACGGCGTTTCGTCGTGGTTCCTGCCGGACCATGCTTGGTACGTACACACGTTCGTTGGAGCGACGCTGGCCGCGACGAGCGTGGGCATCACAGCGCGTGTCTTGAAAGACATGCGCAAGATGGACACCAAGGAAGCGCGCATCATCTTGGGCGCGGCCGTGGTCGATGACGTTCTGGGCCTGATCATTTTGGCCGTCGTCTCGGGGCTGATTACCTCGATCGCGGCGGGCGGAACGGCGGAGATTTCGCTGGGTCCGGTATTGTCCATCATCGGCAAGGCGGTCGCCTTCTTGGCCATCTCGGTCGTGCTGGGCCGGGCGCTGGCTGGCCGCGTCATAAGTTGGGGCTCGCAGGCGAAGGTGCGCGGAATTCCGGTTGTGCTGACGATTTCTTACTGCTTCGTAATGGCCGGCATCGCTGAGATGATCGGACTAGCGGCTATCGTCGGAGCCTTTGCGGCGGGACTGGTGCTCGATCAGACGCACTATGTCGGCTACCACGAGTTGAAGGAGAAGAAGATCGAAGACTTGCTGGCGCCGATCAGCGCGATCTACGTGCCGGTATTCTTCGTGCTGATGGGCTTACGCGTTGACTTGAGCGCGTTCGCTTCTCTGAGCGTATTGCAATTCGCTGGGGCTTTGAGCGTGGCGGCAATTATCGGCAAGCAAGTATGTTCGCTCGGAGTCCTCGAAAAAGGTCTGAACCGCTTGGCCGTGGGCATCGGCATGATTCCGCGCGGCGAAGTCGGTTTGATTTTCGCGGGCATCGGCGCGACGTTGATGGTCAACGGCGAGCCGGTATTTTCGCCCGAGACTTTTTCGGCAATGATCGTGATGGTCATGGTGACGACGTTGGCGCCGCCGCCGCTGCTGAAAGCCGTTTTCTCGAGGTAATCCTGGCGCGGTTGTACTACAATTCGAACCAATGCTTAGACACACGTTGCTGCTGACGGCGCTTTGCGCAGCTTTTCTCGGGTGCTCTCCACAGGCTGCCGAGCCGCAGGCCGCGGAGCCAGAGGTCGCCGAGCATAATACGCTTACCGCGGAGGAGCAAGCCGCTGGCTGGCAGTTGCTCTTCGACGGTAAGACCTATGACGGCTTGACCGGCATGAAGGGCAGCCCGCTGCCGGAGGCGCATTGGACGATTGAAGACGGCACGCTGCGGACCATACCCGGCCCCAGCCGCGATCTGGTGACGACGCGCACTTACGAAAACTTCGAATTGACGTTCGACGCGAAGATCATGGCCGGAGGCAACAGCGGCTTGAAGTATCTCGTCCGGCAGGAGTGGTCGCTCAACCCGGATAAACCCTCTTTGGCAGCCGTGGGACACGAATACCAGGTACTGGACGATGCAACGCTGAAGGGAGAGCCGGGCTGGGAAAAATCTTCGTTTGGTTCCTTTTACTTGGTCTACGCGCCCGACAAGAATAAGAATCAGAGTCCTTTCGGTGAGTGGAACGAGTGCCGCGTCATCGTCGACGGCGATCACGTTGAGCACTGGCTCAACGGCGACATGATCCTGGAGTACGAGTTGGGCACGGACGAAGTGTTAGCGCTCGTTCAGCAAACGAAATTTCTGAACGTACCCGGCTTCGGCACAAAAGCTCCGGGATACATTGTGCTGACTCACCACAACGGCGATTCGTGGTTCCGCAGCGTCAAGATTCGCGAGCTGCCGTAGTCTACGACTGGGCCGCTTGGCCGGGTTTAACGATCAACGAAGGCTGGGGCGGTTCTTGCGAATCGGCTTCCCAGGGCAAGACTCCGTCGCAGCGTTCGCGATAGAACTCGTTGGGCTGCGCTACGGTCGCAACCACTTGGCCGGGTTGACGCTGCACGCCGCCGGTTTCCAACGCGCCCATGGCGGCTAACTGGATCGGTCGCAAACCGTACCAGGGATCGAGGCGCACGCTGGTGAGCTGCGAGTCGCCGTCGGGAACATCCATTGCTGCGCTGAGCGGGTTCACTTGTTGACGGCGGCCTTGGTAAGCCCACTGTTGTAGGACGAGTTCGCCGGTGCGTTGGCCGGGGCGAACTCGCAGATTGAGTATATTGAGGAGTCCGATGGAGGTGCCGGTGGAGAAGCCTCCGAAACCGCCGTCGGCGTAAAAGAACTCGCGGCCCTGTCTGGATCCGGTGAGACTGCAGTCGATGGGCGTCACCACGACTTTGGGGTCCCCGGATTTCGTGGGATAACCGAAAGCCTCGCGGCCGTAAACGAGATCGCCTCCGGGCCCGACCGTGTGCGACAGGGCGTACCAAGCGGAGGTCCGGCCGATCCGGCAAAAGGCAAGCAGCCAGAGCTCGTTGACTGGCTCTGGACCAACGCCGCTGAAGCGAATGCCCATCACTTTAAGGAGCGGGCGACTGCCTGCTACGCAGGGCGCAGGGAGCAGTTGGGCGTGAACTTCCGGGCTAATGAGTGCGTCGACTTCAACGATCTCGGCAGGTTCGAAGCGAAGCTCTTTGTGGGACTGCCAGAGTGTACTTTCGGCGTCCGTCCAGCGTAGGGCCGTAGCTTGATCGGGCCAACCTTCTGGACGACGGATCGTGCGGTCGACCGATGGCCGGGGATAACGCAGCGGGGCCCAGTGGGCGAGATCGCTGTTGAGGATCTTGGCGACAGCTTGAGGGTCGCCCGTCGCCGCAGCCAATGACTCGGAAGGGGCCGACTCCCAGGCAGAGAGGATCTCGCGAACGGGCAACTCGGACGCAGGGTAGGAGGGCGAGGGCTGAAGCCACTTGAGTTGGACGGTGGATGTGTCGACTGCGGCCTTTGCAGTCGCCGGCCAATCCAGTTCCAGGACGTCGCCGGCGCCGCTTGGTTCGCCTTGGGTCCAGTCTTCGTTGGCGGAGAAGCGGATGAAGAGCAGCGGACGATCGTTTGATGAGAGGGCAGCTTCCCCGCCCTGGCCTGCCGTGAGTTCGAGAATCGTCTCGCCGTTGACTGCAACGCTGCCTTTGTCTGCCGAGACGGAAATGTCGGCATGCGTGGCGCCGAGACCGATGCGTTCTCGGGCGACGAAGCGATCGCGATCGGTCGATGTCCAAAGGGCGATGGGCAGCCAGCCTTCTTTCTCTCCGTAAATGACCGAGAGAAGGATTCGAGCCCAGGTGGCGTCGGCGGCGAACTCGACCTGCACTTGGGGCGTGTCCGCGGCGGAGAAGCCGGGCGGCAGCATACGCGCGAGCAGCGCGGGCTCGGTGCGGAAGCGGATACCGAGACCGGCGGGTTGCGACTGCTGGCCCTGGAGCGTAGTTGCGGCAAGAGCGGCGGTCCAGAGGAATTCTCTTCTTGGGATCGAACCGGGCACGTGTGTCTTACTTTAGCGCGGCCCTGGCGGGTGTGAATAGATAGGGCAGGGTTGCTGGAGCGCCCCTGACGGGGCGAGTCGCAGGCTGACGCCCGCGGCTCCGTTGCGTGGTAGTCAACGAGCCAATGGTTGGAGTTGCTGAGGCGGACCTGGCAGAGCGAGTTGCGTGGCGGTCAACGAGCCAATGGTTGGAGTTGCTGAGGCGGACCTGGCAGAGCGAGTTGCGTGGCGGTGAACGAGCCGATGGTTGGAGTTGCTGAGGCGCACCTGGCGGGGCGAGTTGCG
>JAQCLD010000097.1 GCA_027592785.1 Acidobacteriota bacterium | reverse complement strand
GCCTCGGCCAAGCGCATTACGGCCGTGCTGCCCTACTACGGTTACTCGCGCCAAGACCGCAAAGACCGCCCGCGTGTGCCGATATCGGCCAAACTCGTCGCCAGCCTATTGGAAACGGCCGGCGCCGACCGCGTGCTCACCATGGACCTTCATGCCGCGCAGATCCAGGGATTTTTTAACATCCCCGTCGATCACCTCTACGGCATGCCGGTGATGACGGACGAGCTGCAGCGCGAGGGCATCGAGGATTTGACCATCGTCTCGCCCGATGCGGGCGGCGTGGAGCGCGCCCGCGGCTTCGCCAAACGGCTCAAGGCGCCGTTGGCGATCATCGATAAACGCCGCGAGCGCATGAACCACGCCGAAGTGATGCATGTCATCGGCGAGGTCGAGGACCGCAACTGTTTAATCGTTGACGATTTAGTGGATACCGCAGGTACTCTATGTAAAGCGGCCGACGCGCTGATGAACCAGGGCGCCCGCTCCGTTCGAGCCTGCTGCACCCATCCGGTGCTGTCGGGCGAAGCGGTAAAACGGATCGATGATTCCGTATTGACCGAACTTCTCGCGTGCGACTCGATTCCGTTGCGCGGTGAAGCGGTTGAGAGTAAAAAGATTCGGCAGTTGAGCGTCTCAGCGCTATTGGCTCGGGCTATCGCCTCGATCCACGATGAGACTTCGATCAGCGAGCTATTTGATTAGGCAAGGATCAAGAATGGACGGCTCCGCCCCAAAGCGAGCCGGACCAAGGAGACGAGATGCAAGAGCATTCCCAACTAGAGGTTACCGCCCGCGCCGAGCGCGGCAAGAACGCCGCTCGCCGATTACGCGTGACGGGGAAGGTGCCTGCCACGCTCTATGGCCTGGGTAAAGACCCCGAGTCGATCGCCTTGGACACCAGGGCCATGGTGCGCATCTTGAACAATCCTTCCGGCCACAACCGCGTGTTTGACCTCCAGGGCGGAGCCCACGGTCACGCGATGGCCGTCGATTGGCAGTCGGATCCGGTCACCGGAAAACTGCTGCACATCGACATGAAGCGTCTCGACTTGACCACCAAAATTCGCGTCAAGGTAGCCGTCGAGACGTTTGGCGTCGCGTACGGCGTCAAGACCGAAGGCGGCCTCGAAGACGTCATCCTCCGGGAGATCGAGGTCGAGTGTTTGCCGGAAGATATCCCGGCCAGCATCCGGATCGACGTCACGGAGCTGAAGGCGGGCGAGTCTGTGCGCGCCAGCGAGATTCCTGACGGCGAAAAGTATACGATCGCCTCGCCCGGCGCCCTGACCATCATGCGCATCGTCGGCAAGCGCACCCTGGAGGCCGACGCCGACATCGAAGAAGAGGCGGCTGGAGAAGCGGTCGTTGAGGGTGAAGAAGCCGAGAAGGAGAAAGAAGGAGAATAGCGGGAGCGAACAGACTCCTTAGCGCGGCGACGCCATGCGATTGATTGTCGGCCTCGGCAACCCGGGACGGGAGTACCAACTAACTCCCCACAATCTCGGATTCCTGACGATTGACCGACTCGCCGAGCGCGCAGGAGTCCGCGTAAGCCGCCCCGAGGGCGGAGCGGAAGTGGGTCTTGGAGAACTCGCGGGAGAGGAAATAGTACTGGCAAAGCCGCTCTCGTACATGAACTTGAGCGGCGGGCCAGTCAAGGTATTGCTGGGCAAGTACGGGCTCACCCCGTCGGATCTATTAGTGATCTACGATGAGCTTGATCTGCCTTGGGGTTCGTTGCGGTTAAAGCAACGTGGTTCGGCCAGCGGACATCGCGGCATGGAGTCCGTGATTAGTTCGCTGGGGACGATGGATTTTGAACGGCTGCGGTTGGGTATCCACCCCGGGCGGCCGATCGGCGATGCGGCACGGTTTGTCTTGCGGCATCTGAGTCGAGAAGAAGTGGACGAGTTGGAAGGGATTACGGAGCGGGCGGCCGATGTCGTTCGTCTCCTCATTTCTGAAGGCGCCGAAAAGGCCATGTCGGTAGCGAACCGACGCGCTGGAGGAAATCAAAACGAGGAAGCATGAGAATCTACGAGCTCATATTTATCTGCAAGCCGGATCTGCCGGAAGAAGAGGTCACCGCCCAAACGCAGGCGATTCAAGACATCATCGAGTCCGACGGCGGTAAGGTGACCAAAGTCGAACCGTGGGGGAAGAAGAAGCTGGCCTATAAGGTTCAGAAATTCGACCACGGGTTCTACGTATTCTTCGAGTACTCGGTGGAGGAGAACTCCGCTCTTCCCAAAGAAATCGAACGCCGCCTGGGAGTGGCCGAGCCGGTCATCAAATTCATGACCGTTCGCATCGACGAAGAGCTGAAGCGCGCCGAGAAGATGCGCCTCAAACGCGAGAAGCGCCTGGCCCGTAAGCCTGCGCCTGCCCCAAGGCCCGCTGCTCCCAAGCCCGCGGTCCCGGAAGCTCCCGGCGCGCCCGATAGCGAAGAAAAGGCTGTATCCAGCGACGAGGCCCCGGCGGTTTCGACCGACGAGTCTCCGGCAGTTTCGCAGGACGCGGCCCCGGCAGTTTCGACTGATGCGGCCCCGGCGGATTCGACCGATGCGGCTGCAGGCGAAGAGAATAACGGCTAGGGCGAGAGCGAGAAGAGGAAACAACCATGTCAGACCAAGCATCAGGTCCTCGTAGAGACGATAGAGATCGGGACGGCGGCCGGGGCCGCGGCGGTTCCGGCGGCGCCGGCGGCAGGCGTTTCTACCGACGCAAGAAAGTCGACTACTTTAGCGTCAACAAGATTGACCACATCAGCTACCGCGAGGCCGATGTGCTTCGCCAGTTCTTAGGCGACGGCGGAAAAATTCTACCCCGTCGCCACACCGGTTTGAGCGCCCAGAACCAGCGCTTGCTGAAGCGGGCCATCAAGCGCGCCCGTAACATCGCCTTGTTGCCATTCGGCGGCACCGACGTCTAACGAGGAGGCTGGAGACAATCATGAGACAAGAAGTCATCCTCAGAAAGGACGTACGCAAGTTAGGCGATCGCGGACAAATTGTCAGCGTCGCCAGCGGCTACGCCAGAAACTACCTGTACCCGCAACAATTAGCCATGCCGGCCAACGGGGCCAACAAAAAGCAGATCGCCGAAATGCGGGCGGCTGCCGATAAAGAAACAGACACCCTGACCAACGCGGCCTCTGCAATCGCCGACAAGATGAAAGATCTTACGGTGCGTGCCGTCGCTCGCGCAGGCGACTCCGGCGTCTTGTTCGGATCCATCACAGCTCGCGACATCGCCGCGCTGATCGTGGAAAGCGGCTTCGAGGTGGACCGCCATCAGGTCATCCTCGGCAGCCCCATCAAAGAAGTCTCCGACAGCGAGGTAACTGTCCACCTCTACAAAGACATCAATGTCGTCGTGAAGGTGGAAGTGCGTGCTGAAGGCCGAGAAGACGAACCTCTGGTAAAGGAAGAACCTGTCCAAGAGGAGTTCTTCGACGAAGTGGCGGCGACTCCGGAAGGCGAAACCGAAGCGGCAGCCGAACCCGCGGACGAGGCGTCTGCAGCGCCCGAAGCGGAAGAAGAAGACTAACCCCGAAAAGGCTGGCCTCATGGCCAGCCTTTTCTTTTTGAAGCCATGCCAGCCAAGTTTTTCAATCTCAGCGGACAAACCGCTCTTATTACCGGAGGCGCCCAAGGCATCGGAGCCGGTATTGCCCAGCGGCTCGGCCTAGCAGGCGCGGTAGTCGCGATCGCCGATCTGGACCAGAACGGCGCGGACACCTACGCAGCGAAACTGCAAGAGGAAGGCATCGAGGCTTTCGGCATCCAGCTGGATGTTTCCGACTCGTCTTCGGTAGCCCAAGCCTTTGCTCAGGCCGAGTCCCGCCTAAGCAAAATCGACATCGTGGTCAACAACGCCGGAATCGCCGGCCGTGCCGCGCCAGTCTCAGAGCAGAGCGACGAAGATTGGCAGCGCGTCATCGACATCGATCTGACTGGCGTGTTCTACTGCTGCCGCGCCGTCATCGGCGGCATGATCGAGCGCGACTATGGACGCATCGTCAATATCGCTTCCGTCGCAGGCAAGGAAGGCAATCCCAACATGTCTGCGTACTCAGCGGCTAAGGCTGCAGTGATCGCGCTGACGAAATCCCTGGCGAAAGAAGTCGCCCTGAAGAACATCTGCGTCAACTCGATTAGCCCTGCCGTCATCCGCACCCCCATCCTGGAGCAATTGACGCCCGAGCAGGTCGACTATATGACCTCCCGTATCCCCCGCGGCCGCCCAGGAAGACTCGAGGAAGTCGCCGCTGTCGCCCACTTCTTGGCCAGTTCCGACTGCTCGTTCGTCACCGGTCAGTGCTACGACGTCTCCGGCGGACGCTCCACCTACTAAGAGCCCTATATCCAGGAGGGATCGCCGCTTGGCCGAATACGTGATCGGAAGCCCAGGCGACGCCCTCCGAATTGGCGTTCTCCCGTCCGCCTTCAACCCGCCCACAATCGCCCATCTGGCGCTAGCGTCGGCTGCGGAACGACACGCCCGGCTCGACCAAGTCGTCTTTGCGCTCCCTCGCGAACTGCCTCACAAGTCTTTCGAGGGCGCCTCTCCTAAACAACGGATCGACATGCTCAGGGCCGCCCTCGAAGGCCAGCCAGGCCGCGCCGCCGTACTCACTGACGGAGGCCTGTTCATCGAGATCTCGAGAGAGCTGCGGAATCTCCATCGTCCTGGCGCGGAAATATTCCTTGTCTGCGGCAAGGACGCTGCCCAGCGCATTGCCGCTTGGGACTATGGCGGCGGACCGAGCTTTGCAGATCAGCTGCAAGAGTTCACCCTGCTCGTCGGCGACCGCGAAGGCCGCTACCTCCCCGATTCCCGTTGGGGCGAGCGGGTCCAAGCGCTATTTCTGCCTGATGAATTGGCTGCCGTCTCTTCAGCGAAGCTCCGGCAACGCCGCCGCCGCAACGAAGACTGGCAGGCACTGACGGTTCCCGCCGTAGCCAGGCTAATTGAGCAGTGGAACCTCTATCGCTGATCGGGGATGCCCCCGCCGAGGCTCGTTTTGCTGCTGATTGTCCGGCTGAACCTGTCCCGGGACAGCGGGATCCTCCGGCGCGGGCGGAACGGGGGTGGCGGGCCGGAACTCCGCTGGCGAGCGTGGCCGCGTCGTCCGTCTCGTTCTTCTACCGCCGCCCTGTGGCGCGGGCTGCGGATCCTCCCGTCGAACCGGCGGCGCGGCCGGTGGCGGAGTCGCTGTATTCATACCCGGTAAGCCAAAGGGAGTTCCTTGGCGCGCTCCCGGATTGCCGCCCAAAGTGCCCGAGGGCGTCAGTCCTGGCTGCCCTTGATTGATATTGCCGCCGGCCGCCGGCGCCGTCTGCGCGCCCATCGCGCCCATTTGAGCGTCCTGACGGTAGTCGTAAACAAACTCCCACTCGTTGAAGAATTCGCGATCCTTGTAGACCTTCACGCCAGACAGTTCTGATTTAGACGCCACGCCGGCGATGCCCTCTTGGAAGGCCACTGCGGGAGTGCCTTGTTGCGGAGCCATCTGCCCTTGCAGGCCCGCTAGACCACCCGGACGGGGTCGGGTTAGCAGGTCTCCAATCAAGCTGGTCGCCTGCGCCGATGTCGCACTGGTAAGCAGGGGCTGGCCTCCGTAGGCCGGCGCCTGTTGCGGCGCAGCGCCTGCGATAGCCGCGGGCACGCCATTCGGCCCTAGCCGGGGGTCTCGCTGGCCGGCGACGGTCGGCACCTGCCCCGGCAATACCTGGGAGTAGTCTCCCTCCGCCCCGCGCGCAGGCTGACCGTCAGGTCGAACTTGGGGCTGTTCGCCGGGATCGGCGGCCCCAGGTTGCCCCGGGAAAGCAAACGCGCCGCTGGTTCCGCCAAGGGCCTGAAACGGGTTGTTCGGGGCCGCCGACGTGCGTTGCGAGACCGCCGCGTTCGGTGTGCGCTCCGCATTATTAATATTGAGCTGTGCCGCAGCGAACGCCTGGGCGGCGGGCGTGGTTCGGCCTCCAGCCCCATCGTCTTTCTCGGTGTCGTAGACCAACGAGTCTTCGAACCGTCCGTCCGTCCCCATCTTGATCAGCCGCCACTCATCGTCGCCCGTAATCGGATCGCGATAGCGGCGACGCAGAAAGCGGACGCCGTCCGTTTCTTCCAAATCATCAAGAGTCTCTGGATATCGCTGGTGTGCGCGGAAATAGAGCTTCACCGCCCGCGCATACTGTTCGCCGCGGTAAATCAACGTCTCTTCGCGCGTTCTCGCAGCAGCCATGGCGTCGCGGGGCAGCGATCGCGCCAACATCACCGCGACGACGCCCAAAAGAAACAGAATCGTGATCAGCGCGTAGCCCGACTCCGCGTTCCGACGCCTGCTCTGGGCCAGGCGAATCATCCTGCCGGCGCCTCCAGCGTCAACTCCTGCTCGCTGCTGAACTGCATATCTTCTATGACGATCTGCGTCTGCCCAATGCGTACAATCTTGTAGCGATTTTTGAAGACGTCGCCCTCTCCGCCAATCAAGACGTCCGTTCCATCCAGCAGAAACGCTCTCTTCTGGCCGCCTTCATCCGCATTAGCGAATCCGTAGTAGCGCCAGCTCAAGCGCGGCGCCCGGGGCTCCTGGGGCGTGGGCGGCGCGACGGGCTGCGGGGCCGCCGCTCCGCGCTCCGCGGACTGCTGCAGGGCGGTTGCCCGGGCAATCTCCGCTGCACTTGGCGGAGTCTCCACGCGTCGCCTGGTGGTGAACTCGAAAATATTGCGGTCCACGTTCGTGAACGTCACCGCTCGCACCGCTGCCAACAGATCCGTCCGCAACGTCGGATCCGCTTCTAACGGGTTGAAGCTCTCATCATCCCGGAGGCTCACCCAAACTGGCTGGAAGGCTTGGCCACCGCCCTGGACCCTCCGGCGAGTCGGCGCCGTGACCCTGCGCGCGGGTTGAGCCTGTGCAGTAGGAGGTCCGGCTGCGCGCCTCACCCTGGGGCTTCCTGCGCCGTTCTGGGGAGCGTCGGAAAAGAACTGAAAGTACACGGTGATTAGGGCAATGGCCGAGAGAGCCGCGAGCAGCTTGACCTTCTTCTTGTCTTCCGCGCCGACCTTCATAGCTCTCTCACAAAAGTGTCGATCCGCATCGAAATCTGCAGGTCGCCAGTGTCCTCTCGCGGGCGGGCGCCCAAGCTCTCGACGATCAAGAAATCGCCGGAGCGGTCGAGCCGATTCAACAACCGGACCAAGTTCTCGTAGCGGCCCCGGAAATTCGCCGTGACCGAGACCATACCGTAGCTCTCGTTACCCGCGATTTCTTCGGACGCGTAATCGGTCTCGCGCATCTCCACGCCAGCGGCAGTCGCCGCAGCGCCGAGTTCGGTCAGCAACTCCGAGAAAGTGCGCTCGCGGTCAAACGTCAATTCCTGCAGCAGCTCGTTCCCCTCATCGCGAGCGGCCGCCACACGCTGAGAAGACTGCCGCAGCTTGACCACCGAATCGCGCTTCTGCTCGACCTGCGACTCAAGCGCCGCCACTGCAGCCTCTCGATCCGCCGTGCGCGTCGCAGCCGGCTCGACCGCCAGCAGCCAGAAACCGACGTTGAAGATCGCCAAAGCCGCCAGCCCGGCCACGACGAGCTGCCTTGAGAGTTTCGTCTTAGCTCTATAGCTGCTGCTCATACTCCACCATCAGCTGATACCGGAAGTAAGGCTCGTTGTCGGTCGGCGGATTGAACCCACGGACGTTCGGCGATCCAAACACCTCTGAAGACTCCAACGATTTCAAGAACTCAATAAAGTCAGCAGGCGCTTCGGCTCCCACCTGCATATCCAGCCTGACCTTGTTGTCAAACGTCACCTCGGGGCGAATCTGCATCATCAGCACGCGCGGCGGAAGCACGCCCTCCAAGTCGCCGAACGTCTTGGTCCACGAAATTCCTTTGCGCGTCAGCAGTTGATTCAGAAAATAGGAACGGTCGTAAACCTCTAGGGTCTCCGGCAACTTCAGCGCCGACGCGAACTGCGTTTCCTCGCTCGACAGCTCCGCTAACTCAGCCCGCAGCTGCGTTTCTTTCGCAGCCAACTCGGGCGGCAGCTTTCCGCTGCGCCAAAACGAATAGAGTAATCCGGCTGTGATGACCAGCAGCACTGCGCCGATCGCGGCGCTCGCCGTCCAAAACAAGCGAGACCTTCCAAACGGTCGCGTCGCCAAATTGAGGTCGACTCTCATGACAGGCTGAGGTACCCCCACATGCCCGCATCCCGCCGGCCAACCGGCCCATCGCGCGACTCCAATGGCTTCGCCGCACAGCCTAGTTCTTTCGGGAAAAGTTCCAAAGCTGGGGCTAAATATTCGCCGAACCCGCAAAGCACCAGTTGATCCACCGATTGACCCAGGCTATCGGACACAAAAACCTGTGTCGGATAGATGTCCGCCAACAGATCGTTGAGCAGCTCATCCGCCGGCCGCGCTTCGATACTGCCCAGGTCGACGTTACGAACCAGGCGAACGACGCCGTTCTCAATCGCCGCCAAGGTCATCAGACCGGATGGAGCCAGCTTGATGAGCAAAGTCATATCCCCGTCAGACAGCAGATTCAATGCAGCCGCCGATGACACCGACACGAAGCCGCTCCACAGTCCAAACTGCGCCAACGCATCCTCGTACTGCCTCACTACTTCTACGGGTGTGAGCGCGACCAGCACGGAGTGCCCCTGCCCCGAGCTCGATGCCTGATAGGCGATGCGCGCCGCGGCGATATCGAAGGGCACCGCCTTGGTCAGCCGCGACCGTATCAACTTCAGCCGCTCTTCAGCGCCGCTGGGGAACACATCAAAGTCGAGCACCGTGACTCGCGAAGAAGCGTCCGGCAGGATCAACGCGGTCTCCGAGCCGCTCCGCGGTCCCAGGTCATCTAAGGCTCCGCCCAATGCCGCTGCAAACTCGCCGGCATTGGCAATGTTCGGCCGTGTCGGGGCCGGATCCAGCGTGCCCGGCGCAAAACTTCGCTCCGCGCGCTGCAGCGCGGCAGACTTGGAGCTTCGGCGCACGGCAACGATGCCGTCCGTCGACACTTCAATTACAAGCGTCGGCGCCGGATCTTCAACCAGCGATCGCAATAGCCCATTCATGGCAAACTCGGCAGTTCCTCGATCTACTCGATGAACGTGACTTTGTTGATCTCCTTCAATGTCGTCACCCCGTCGCGTACGCGCTCAATCGCTGACTCGCGCAGGGTCGTCATGCCTTCTTCGCGCGCCGCACGCATAATCTCCGACGACGGACGCCGCTCCAGGATCAACTCGCGAATGTGATCGCTCATGTCCAACAACTCGTGGATCGCCGTCCTGCCGCGGAAACCGGTACCGGAACACTCGATGCACCCTTCGCCCTCGTAGAAAGTGAAGTTCTTCCAAATGCTCGGGGTCATTCCCGACTCCTCGATCAGCGAGTCGGGATACTTCACAGGCTTCTTGCAGTGCTCGCAGATGAGACGCACCAGTCGTTGCGCCAGAATGCAATTCAACGCCGAGACAAAGTTGTACGCCTCGACTCCCATGTTGAGGAAGCGTCCTAGTACGTCAACCACGTTATTGGCGTGGACCGTCGTGAAAACCAAGTGGCCCGTCAGCGCTGACTGGATGGCAATCTGCGCCGTCTCGGGGTCGCGAATCTCGCCGACCATGATCTTGTCCGGGTCATGACGCAGGATCGAGCGCAAGCCTCGCGAAAACGTCAGACCCTTCTTCTCATTGACTGGGATCTGCGTGATGCCATGCAGCTGATACTCGACCGGATCCTCAATCGTGATGATCTTGTCTTCATCCGTCTTGATTTCGCTTAACGCCGCATACAACGTCGTCGTTTTACCGGACCCGGTGGGCCCGGTCACCAAGACCATGCCGTACGGCTCGCGAATATAGCGATTAAACCGCTTCTGGTCCGCCGCTGAAAAACCCACAACCGACAACGAGAGTTGCTTGAACTTCTCGCTCATCGATTCTTTGTCCAAGACGCGCAGCACGGCGTCCTCACCGTGCACCGTCGGCATGATCGAAACGCGGAAGTCGATCTGACGCCCCTTATAGCGAACGCGGAAGCGTCCGTCCTGCGGCACTCTGCGCTCCGCGATGTCCAGTTCCGACATCACCTTCACGCGCGAAAGAATCGTCTCGTGCCAGTCCTTCGAGATCGGCGGCATCGCATCGTGCAGCACGCCGTCGATACGATACTTGATCGCCACTTCATGGCTGCGCGTCTCGATGTGAATATCGCTCGCCCGTCGCTCCAGAGCGTTGAAAATCGTCGTGTCAACAAGCCGAATCACCGGCGACAGATCACCGTCGCCGGTCAGCTTCTCAATCGATAGCGTCTCGTCCGAGTCCTCGTCGCCGATCACATCCAGGACGAACCCTTCGGTGACCTCTTCGAGCACCCGTTGCGACTGATCCGTCTTCTTCAGCAGATCGTTGATCTGCGACAGCGTCGCGACCTTCACCCGCAGCTTCTTCTTCAGCAGCAACGAGATTTCATCGAGCGCCGGCAGCTGGCGCGGATCGGCAACAGCGATCTCCAGCACTCCGTCCTGCTCATGCAAAGGCACGAAGTTCCGCCGGAACATCAACTCGACCGGAATCGACCGAAACAAATCGCTCTGGATGTGTTCGGACGGCAGGTCCACGAACGCATACCGATAACGCGCAGCCAGAGCACGCGCTTGTTGCTCCTCCGCTTGCGGGTCGATCACGATTTCTTTCGGCGCAGCCATCGGTTCTGGACGTACCTTCCCTTCTTAAGTGTTAGACGCTCGCAGCGGCGGCGCCGTGGAGAACAATCCTAAACGTTCGCCTCGACGCTCGCGAGCAAATCCGCCGCCGGGGTCAACGGAGACAACCCCAGCGCCTTCGAAACATCCGAGTAAACCTCAGAAATCGTCTTGGTCCCATCAACTGTCAACAGCCGCCCCTTCTGCCGGTAGAGTTCCAACAGCGGCTTGGTCTTGGTGTAATACTCTTCTAAACGCACTTTCAGCGCAGCTGGGTTGTCATCCGCCCGCTTCGTAAATCCCGAACCCAGGCCCTGCTTGGCCCGCCGCATGACGCGTTCGAAAACAATCTCGTCCGGTACGTCCAGATAGATCACCCGGTCCACATCCCAGTTCTCAAACAGGTACTCCGCCTGCGGACGCGTCCGGGGAAATCCGTCCAGCACAAAGCCGTAATTGAAATCATGCTGCTCCAGCCGCTCGCGCACGACCTTCTCGACGATATCGTCCGATACCAGATGCCCAGAATGCATGATACGAGTGATTCGCGCGGCGACCTTCGTGTGGTGCTGCATGTGCCAGCGGAACATGTCGCCGATCGAGATATGCACAAAATCATGAGCCTGACTCAACAGCCGGCTCTGGGTGCCTTTACCTGAGCCCTGCGGGCCGCAAATGATGTACTTGTGCATAGCTCGAAAAATTATCGCCGGCTGGGAATCGTCAAGTATAACCCCGCCCTAGCCGTCAGCCGCCTTCAACGCTTTCACGTCCAACCCAAGTCTCTGGATCTTCTGGTTCAACGTCGACAGCGCAACCTTCAAGCGCCTCGCCGTTTCCGTCTGATTCCAACCCGCTTTCTGGAGTTCATCGACTATCAGCCGCTTCTCAAACTCCTCCACCTGCTCAGGCAAACTGGCGCCCGCCGCCGGCTTGAAGTCGAGCGGCAAGTTCCGCGGACTCATTCCGTGCCGCTCCAAGACGTTCTTAGGCAACATCTCCACCGGCACCACTGGGTCTTTCGCCAGTACCACGGCCCGCTCCACCGCATTCTCCAGTTCGCGAACGTTTCCGGGCCAGGCGTGGTCCATCAACATGCGCATCGCGTCCTGGTCGAAGTCCAGCGTCGAACGCCGTTCCGAGTCCAAGTAGTAATCGTTCTCCCGGCAAAAACGATCGAAGAAATGCCGTACGAGCAACGGAATGTCACTGCGGCGGTCTCTCAACGGCGGCAGGTGGATCTCAATCACATTCAGCCGGTAATAAAGGTCCTCGCGGAACGTGCCCTCGGCAACCATCTCAGCGATATTTTCGTTCGTCGCCGCAATAATACGGACGTCCACGTTAACCGGCACCGAAGAACCGACCGGCGTAAACTCCAACTCCTGGATCACGCGCAGCAACTTGGCCTGCGTCTCGAGGCCCAACGTGCCGATCTCATCGAGAAAGATGGTCCCTTCGTGAGCCGCCTCGAAGAATCCCTTGCGGTTGTAACTTGCGCCCGTAAAGGAGCCCTTCACGTGTCCAAACAGCGCGGACTCCATCAGGTCCAGCGAGATCGAGCCCGAGTTCACCGGCACAAACGGCTTGCCCGATCGAGGAGAACGCGCATGAATCGCTTTCGCGATCAGTTCCTTGCCCGTGCCGCTTTCTCCCGTTACCAGCACCGTCGAACGACTCGGCGCCACCTGCTCGACCAGCGAAAAGACACGCTGCATGGGCTCGCTCTTGCCCACGATATTGTCGAAGCTGTAGCGCTCCTGCAGTTCGCTGCGGAGCCGCCTGTTCTCACTCTCAAGTCGGCGTCGAGCGATCGTTTGCTCAATGCCCAGCACCAGCTTGGCGTTATTCCAGGGCTTCGTGAAGAAATCGTCCGCGCCCAAGCGAATCGCTTTGACCGCCGTCTCGACCGTGCCGTAAGCGGTCAGCATCACAATCGGCGTCTCACTGTCGTATTGGCGAACTTCTTCCAGCACCTCAAGCCCCGAGCGGTCGGGCAACATCAGGTCGAGCAGAATCAGGTCGTAGGCTTTGCGCCCCAATAGCGCCAACCCCGATGTCGCATCCGGAGCCGTCTCCACGGCGAAGCGCTCAAGGGTGAGCAGCGCCTCCAGGCTTTCGCGAATCGACTCTTCATCGTCAATGATGAGGATTAGCGCCCGAATGGCAGTCGTATAGGGAGGAGTTTCAGGCATGAATCGGCTTGGAAACGACCGGTAGTTCAATTGTAAACCGGGCGCCCCTGCCGGACGGACTATTCTCCGCGCTCAAAGATCCGCCGTGCTCCTGGATAATGCCGTAGCTAATCGCAAGTCCAAGTCCCGTTCCGCCCGTCGCCGCCTTGGTCGTAAAGAACGGATCGAAGATCTTGCCTAACTTCTCCTGCGGAATACCCACTCCGGTGTCCGATACCACGATCCGCAGGTTCGGGCCGTCGGAGCCATTCGAGGTGCGTTTCACTTCCACGCGCAACACTCCGCCCTCCGGCATCGCATCGCGAGCATTCAGGATCAGATTCAAAAAGACTTGCTGCAACTTGTTGCCTGCGCCGCGCACGGCAGGCAATCCAGGCTCGAAATCCGTCTCTACCCGTACCGCCGCCTTACGGAGTTGCGGAGCGGTCAGCGACAAGGTTTCTTCCAGCGTCTCGGTCAGCGAGACCGGCGCGAAGTCGTTTGAAGCTGTCCGCGAGAAGCTCAACAGAGAGTTCACGATCTCGCTGGCTCGGAAGGTCTGCTTGGTGATCTTCTCCAGGATCCGTTCTTGACCCGGGTCTCCGGAGACCTGCTTGGCCAACATCTGCGCATAACTCGAGATCACCGCCAACGGCGTGTTCACCTCATGCGCCACGCCGGCCGCCAGCAAACCGATCGAGCTCAGCTTGTCCGCCTGCAAGACCTGTTCTTCTAGCTCCACCCGCTCGGTCACTTCGTCGACGATGATCAGTCGCCCAATGGGTTCAAAGTTCTTGGCCACCAGCGGTGCGATCACCGCATTCAAAATATGACGACCGGACGCATGGCCCGCACTAGGCCGATGCGGTTCCGGGAAATCATCCGGCGATACCGCCAGCTTGTAGATGCTGCGAACGCCGCTGTCCGACTTGGCGCTTTCGAACTCAGCAACTAGCGTCGCGGGCAGCAAATCGTTCAGCTTTCTGCCGATGGCGTCCTCGCGCGAGATCCCGAACAGCAACTCAAGCTGCGTATTCCAACTCTCCACACGATCGCTCAAGTCCACCGCCATGATGCCCACGTGCAGCGACTCGACAATGTTCTCGTTGAAATCCTTCAAGCGCTGGTATTCCGTGGCCCGCTTCTCCAGCGAGCGGTACAACCGCGCGTTCTCCAAAGCAATTGCGAAGTTGCCCGACACCGCTTCCACCAGCGAAAGGTCTTCGGTCGTCAGATACTGCCCGGCCTCCGTCAGCCCCAGGCCAATCCAAGCGATCGTGCGTCCCTGCACCCGGCAAGGCACGTAATAGTACAGGTCGAGTTCGGCAATCGCTTCGTTTTGAGACGACGAAAGCAGCGGCCCGTCGCTCGGGTCGCTAAACGCCCGGTACCTCAGCCCTTGCACCAGTTCGTCCGTCAAAAACCGCAAGTTCAGTCCCGCTGCCGCCTCAAAGCCCCGCGCGTAGGCCGTCCTCGGCGATTCGCCGTCCTCGCCGCAAGTGAAAACGGCCACGCGGCCCACGCCCAGCGTCCTCGCCAAGCGGTCCCCAAGCGACTCCAGCATGCTCTCGGTGTTCGTCTCGGCGCTTAGTTCCGACGCGAAATCCGCTAGAGTTCGCCGGTAGTCATAACGCTCGCGGTAATAATGGCGGTCCAGCAATCCTTGGATATAACGACGTAACGGGTTGTAGAGCAGCGCGGCAATCACCACCGAAGCCACCCAGGCCGCCGGCGCCAGGGTCGTCGCGCTCAAACCGAACCAGCCGCGTAGGCCAAACGCGCCGCCATAAAATGCAGCCAAAACCGCAGCGGTCGCCAGCGTGTAGGCCGCCCCACGCCGAACGTATAGTTCCACGTCCATGAAGCGCTGCCGGGCAATCGCGCAAGCGAAGGAGATAGGAATCAAAGCCAGCGGGAAGATCGACAGCGTGTGGTTTGGCCCAGGAGTCCCCCCAGCGACGAACGGAGCCACATAGAAAGCGACAAACGGCGCCGTACCGGCTAGCGCGCCCAGCGACAGCCAACGTCTTTGGGTGCGGATCAACAGGTCTTCGGCTTCATGCCCGCCAAATCGCAAGGCCAGCGCAGCCGCCATGTAGCCCAACCCCAAAGCGCCGTAGTCGATCCGGTCGAGCAACTCCTGCAATACCCACGCCGGACTATCGGTTTGCAGCAGGCCCGCCGCCGTGACATGCCTCACCGCGATCAGCGCCGCCGCAACGCCATAGCCCGCCGCTGCAACTAGCCGCGACCGGTTGCTCTTCAACCCCAACGGGAACCCGGCAGCAAAGTGCAAGAACAGCGCCGGCGTCAGCAAAGTCGCCCAGACGTCAGCCCAGTAGATGAACCTGTCGAATCCGCCCAACTCCCCCGTGTAACTGAAGCAATACAGCACGAAGGAGGAAAGCGAGAATAAGAAAAAGAGGCGGACCAGCGTCGTCTGCGGACTGCGCCGCCAGACAAACGCCCCGATCAGCAAGTAGACCAACCCCAGAGTCCACTGAAAAACTGATGCTGTCCGCCTCTGTGACGACTCGGTTTGGGTCACCAACAGATAGTCAAGGTCCGCTCCATTGCGGCGAACCCGATAATCTGCCTGGCTCCAAGCTCCCAGCGCCCCCAACAACCGGTCGACGTCTCTTGAACGCTCGATCCGGCTGCCATTGATCTGCCGAAGCAGATCGCCCGGCCGCACCCCCACCGACGCGGCCGGGCCCTGCGGGTCGACGCGCGCAGCTTCAATGCCGCGCTGCGAATCGACCCACACAACCCCGTCGTCTGGCCTTGCCGATTGGCTACGGTCAACGACGTTCACCACTGCAGCAGCAGACAGCAAAACTGCCAGCGCCACCAGTGCCGCCGTTCCAGGCCGAACTTTACGGAGTCGATTCACGAAAAACCCGAGGAAAGACTATACCTTTCCGTGTGCGCACACCTTGCAATTCAATGACCAATACGTCAACCGCACGGGAGCAGCCATAAACCATTGATTCCAATAGACCGCCCGCAGCCGTCGCGCGCTTCAATCTACCAAATACCATTCCCGGTCTCCCGATTACCGGATGCTTGTTTTCCTGCGCGCCCGACCATGACGAATTTGAAACTCTGCGCGCCCTCCGCACGTATGTCATGGTGACGGGCAGTGGGGCTCGCAGCCGCTTGAAAGGCCCGTATTTCTTGACCTTGCCGAGCCAAAGACATAGAATCAAACTGGACCCGGGCGAAGGCCACTCGGGGTTTCACCCTGCCCGGAACAGTTGAGGTTGCCTAACCGAATGTCGCTGAAACGTCTTCTTCTCCTTCCCGGTCTGCTGCTTGCACTGCTTGCCGCCGACCTGCCGACTGCATGGCTGCAAGCGCAAGAGGCGCCGCAAGGCCTCTCCGAGCGGCAGCAGCGCCGCCGCGTGCGCCAGTTGGAGAAAGAACTGCAGGGTCCCTTCCGCAAGTGGCTGGCGGAAGACGTGAAGTACATCATTTCGAACGAAGAGCGAAAGGCGTTCGTCGAGCTCAACACGGACGAGGAACGCGAATCGTTCATTGAGAATTTCTGGATCCGCCGCGACCCGACGCCCGACTCAATGGAAAATGAGTTCCGCGAGGAACACTACCGTCGCATCGCCTATGCCAACGAGCGCTACGCTTCGGGCATCCCGGGGTGGAAGAGCGATCGCGGCCGGATCTACATCGCCTACGGCCCGGCCGATGAA